>CALMFM010000185.1 GCA_937862575.1 uncultured Bacillota bacterium | reverse complement strand
ACATCACTTATGAACCGACACCCGAAGCGCTTGCAGAGATGAAACTCACGCCATACACAGGCCTTGATTCCGAACCATTGATCCGCTATCTTTACACCGGCAGAGAGTACAACATAGAGACGGGGGATTATTATTATAGATACAGGATGATGGAGGCGGGGATTGGGAGGTTTACATCGAAGGATCCGAAGTTTTACCTGAACCTGTACAGGTATGTTAAGAACAATCCGATGGAGTACACGGATTATTTGGGATTAGATTCCAACATCAGTCAGAGCGAAATCAATTTGATGGCAGGCTCATACATTAATGTCGGGAAATGTAATAATTATTTTAGTCATAATTGTGCTAATGGAAGTAATTTTATGGGGCAAATGGAAAAAATGAGTAATAATATGTCGTGGGTGGACTCGATAATCGATCCAAATACTGGGGAGTCTGTTGAAGGCGGTGTAGGACAATGTAATATTTACGAGGATGGGACGATCGAAATCGAAATACAAAGAGAGCAGGGAGAGGAGATAATCAGTAGTCATGCATATACAATGGTACATGAACTATTTCATTCATGCAATAATAATCAAGATGATCTTGATGAAAATCCCGCCAGAGAGGATGAGCTGATCTCAAACTGCATGCAATAGGTAAGATAATGAAAAAAACAATTATGATAATGTTGCTTATTGTTTTGTATATCCATAACCCTGTCAGAGCAGATGAATATAGCATATATCTTGTAAAAGGTGATATTATTTGCGAATATTCATATTCAATTACCGGGAATGTTATCGATGACAGTTCCACCGTGATTATCGACATGTCCCGTAACAAACCGAAGACTTCTTCAGAGAAAGGTATCATCGTCAAAGGGAAAAAGGATTACCCAAGGATTAAAATCGGGGTAAAGCAACTGGAAAACGAACAGGTAGATATCTTGGAAAAGAAGTTTATCAATCACAGTTTACTTTTATTAAATCCCAACAGTATCTACGGAAGCAATCGTATGGATGTCACAGAGATTTACGTAGATGTTGGAAAAAGAACCATACCTGTTGAGCTTGCTTGCTTTAATTTCCTATTTATCAAGGATTATTTGATTATAATGGGCGAGAACAAATTACTGAAGATAACCAAGGATAATACCGGAACTATAACATTGAAGGAAAACCTATTTAAGTCTGATAACGGGCCGAGCCTTCATTATCCGTATATGAATGTGCATACTGATCTGCGGTATGAAACACAATTTATCAATTCCAATCTTTCATATGATATGCTTTACAGATATTATGCTGATGGAGAGAGGCTCTATCTTCAAACCGCCACGGGCAGAATCTATATGGTGGATACTGCTAATCTTGCATTGTACGAATTGTATTCCGCTCGAACAGGAGAACGGCACATTAATAAAGGAGTTTTATTTTATAATACAATATTCGATAAAGAGGCGGGAAAGGTGCATTTTCTAAAAAAAGGAGTAATCAAAACCACTGCTAAATTGCCTCCGGATATGGTATTCCCCTTCATCAATCGCGGTCTTCTCGGTATGATATGCGGAGATAGAATAGTATTTAAAAATATAAAAGGAAGAGAACTCACATTTTATCTGAAATACAGTGTTAAGGATATAAAAAGTATTTATGATATCAAACCTGCATTCTATTTTACCGATTATTACTCGATATATGTTAATGCTACAAACGTAAAGAAGGATAATCCGGTATATTACATAATTAATTCACGAAACTTAGAATACAAAGAAATGGATATCATACTTGAACAGAGGGAAGGGAATATTCAATTCGTAGGAGGAAATAAAAGGGGAATTTATTATACAAAAAGCGAGAGCAGCACTTTTCATTCTTTGTTCTTTTATGATTTTCACAAAGGCTATTCCAAGGAAGTATGGCATAATCAGGAAGAAGACAATATCGACTATTTTGTGTCGGACGGCAAATTATATAAGATTATTACCGATAGAGGGTCGATAATCAAACTATATAGATTATATAAGAGAGGATTCGTTCAAATATATGAGCGAGGGAGGAAATGAATACGCAACATACGCAACCACCGTCTTCGATATTATCTGACTATTATTACCGCGCCCGTATTTATGATCAGTCGGTGGGCAGATTCGGGGGGAAGGATAAGTTATTTATTGCGAACTTATATATGTATGCAGAGAATAATTCGTTAAAATATATGGATCCTACGGGAAATGCCTCGTGGGACATAACAAAAGGCGACTTGCTATTTATGCAAAATTCTTTTTTAAATATGTCCGCGTGTAATTCATACTTTAGCAGTAATTGTAAGAATGGAAATACTTATGAACAGGAATTGGCTAGATGGAGTTCGGAGAACGATAACAAATTGTTCTGGAATACTGATTGTAGGGATAATACAGGCAAAAATAAAGCAGAGGGTAATTTTAATATTACAACGGATAAAGAGGGTATTTTTATTCAAGGTAACTATATTGAAGTTCAATGGCCCTCATCAGGTCTAATATCAAGTAATGAAGCCGGGAATCTTATCCATGAGTTATTTCATGCGTGTAATGATGCTGAAGATAGTCTTGATAAAATAGGTAGTGATGCAGACACTGATCTTAAAAACGCATGTTTGAAAAGGCGGTAATGATGAAAAAGATAATAATTCTAATATTATTATGCTTATATGTAAACCCTTTTTCACAAAGGGATAATATTTACGGTTATCTAACATATGATAACTATATAATGCAGTATAAAATATACGAAAATAACGGGCAATTGAATGTGGACACTACATATATTGGCCTGAATTGTTACGGGGCAAGAATTAAGAAATACCCAGGTCTGATCATCAGAGGAAATAGGGAGTATCCACAGATAAAAGTAGACATAGGGAGAATAAACACTTCAAGAGTGTATAAAAATGTGGATGCAGAAATATATAATAAAGCGGCAGTATTCCTCCAGCCACACAGTTTACTAATATCTCAAGATATAGCACCTGAATGTGAATTGAAAATAATCGGGCGGAATAAGACTTTCATAATTGATGCTGCTGCAATGGACTACTATTTTATTGGTAAAAAGTTGATTATACTTGATGCAGATGAAATTCACATCATTTCTAAAGAGAATAAAAAGACAATCAATCAACACAATGGGAATTTCTACATAGCTAATAAAATATCATCACATTTCCCGTTTATACAGGATGAGAGTGTGAATAATTACGATAATCCCTTTATAGGGTTCAATGCCCCCGGTTATGAAAAAATATATAAGCATTACTTCAATGGAGATAAAATGCTTTGGCAAACGGATGAAGGGGAAATATATCACTACGATATCGGTAAGAATTATCTGCATGAAATAATATATAACAATACTGCTGATGAGAAAAATAATTCATTATTTGAAGAATTCCTTATTAACGATAAATCCATACAGGGGATCAATTACATTGAGAATGTATCCCTCTTTACATTACCTAATAATGTTATACATGCAGTGTTTAACAGAAATATTGGCATTATTATTCTCGAAAATGAGATGTTATTAATTAATTCACAAGGGAAAAAGGAGACTGTTGCTTTTGATGATAAAACACGTAAAGCTATATCTAATCGTAAATACATTACAAAAACATTTCCTATAGAATTTACAGAAGATTATACATTAATAGGGATTGCTGATATTAAAATCGGCTCAAAAAGAGAAGACTATTCACGCATAACAAGTTATTATATTGTTGATAACTCATCATTGAAATATAAGAAAATGCACATTAATAACATTAATGAACAAAGCGAAATAGTTAATCTGGGTTCAGTTAAAAAAGGGATATATTATATTAAACTAACATCCGATGGGATGCAACAAATCATGTGCTTTTATAATTTTAACAAAGACATCTCAAAAGATATCTATCATATACAAAGCGATTGCAAAGCAAAATACGCATTAGTCGATGGCAAACCGCATCGAGTCATTTCAGAGAAAGGATTAATCAGGAAAATCCAAAAATTAAGGGGCAATAAATTCAAGACTATATATGAAAATAATGAATGAAGAAACTAAGAAGATTGTTTTTATATATGTTGGAAAATATATGATGGGCGGCGATAACGAGAATCATCTTGAATATGAACCGACTCCCGAGGAACTCACCGAAATGAAACTCACGCCATATAAGGGATTATCATCAGAAACGATCATACGCTATCTTTACACCGGCAGAGAGTATAATATAGAAACAGGGGATTATTATTACCGTTATAGGATGATGGAAGCGGGGATAGGGCGGTTTACGGGCAAAGATAGTGTTAAATATCCAAATGGATTTATTTACACAATTAATAATCCAGTAATTTTCTATGATAAAAATGGGAAAGATTATGAATTTAATTTAGACTTTACATATTGGCAAACATATTTCTGGTATTCACAGAGTATGGTTAATCCATTATACTCAACTCCCATAATCCAAATGGAAATGACTATTGCTTTTCCAATCGTAATGCATTATCTTGGTAAAACAGTAAATATTACACAATTCACTCTTCTCATGCAGCTAGAATCATTCCCAGCATTATGGTTCTCTTATTTAGTTGGTACATGGCTTGGTTCTGCTATATTTGCTACATATTACTCGGTAACAATTCATGAGACTGCTTTTGAGTCATATATCGAACTTCAAAGAATTCCTCTTGCAGATAGAATTCAAGGGCAATATGGGGGATACTATGATGAATATAAAAATTCTCCCGCTTACCTCAATCTTCTTCCATTAGAATACTTACCTAATAAATAAGGAGAATGAAAGATGAATTCTAAGAAAATAAAAGATTGGTTTATTATTGCTATTATCGCTCTAGTATTATTAACAATATTATATCTCAATGCCATAGAAAGCAAGATAATAAGAATTTTTCCTTATTTAACATTACTCGGTTATCTAGTAGTTCTTTTTACAATGAAGGAAAAACGAAGGAGGAAGCATTTTTTATTGTTTTCTTGTGTAATATTTATAGAAACATTATTATTATGGCTAATGGCCAAGGCATTCCCGTTCTCACTATTAAGTGGGATTATTCCAGTAATTGTTTTATTTATAAGTATATGGTATTTCTCTTTCTTATATATGAAACATAAATTAAAACGGGAGATATTGAAATACATTGAAAAAAATAAGATAGCCCTATATAAAATTAAAATAATAAATTATTCTCTAATCGATGTTCTAAATAATAACAGAATAATAAAAAGGGGTATATGGATAACTTCCCATAATCAGAAAATTCATTTTACTATCGACGATCAACTAAATATTTGTGCGTATAATATTCTTAACGAAAATGTGGAAAGATAAGCTTCAATATCATACAATTTATTCGACAGGGATGCTTTTGTATTCAAGATATGAAGGCAACGGTTCGAGCGTATATATGGTTAAGACGGGGGTGAGAAGGGTGCTTGCCAATTATCCCGATTGTTACG
>CALMFM010000184.1 GCA_937862575.1 uncultured Bacillota bacterium | reverse complement strand
TCAAAAACAAAACCGGCTTATTGATAAATCCATATTTTTCAGGAACTAAAATTAAATGGATATTAGATAATTGCGATGGAGCTAGAGAATTAGCGGAAAATAACAGACTTAGATTTGGAACCATTGACACATGGTTAATATGGAAATTGTCGCAAGGTGCATATCATATAACTGATTATTCAAACGCATCAAGAACATTGATTTATAATATATTTGATTTAAAATGGGATAATGAATTATTGAAAGTTCTGAAAATTCCTGCGAATATACTACCTAAAGTAGTACCTTCTTCAGGAATCAATGCATATACAGATAAAAAGAGATTCGGGCATAAGATTCCAATCGCGGGAATAGCTGGCGACCAACAAGCAGCTCTTTTTGGACAAACTTGTTTTCAACCTGGTGACGTTAAAAACACTTATGGGACCGGTTGTTTTATTCTTATGAATACAGGTTCAAAACCCAAGATTTCCAAATCCGGCTTCTTAACGACGATTGCTTGGGGCTTTGACAATGAAATTACATATGCGTTGGAAGGATCGATATTCGTTGCCGGATCCGCTGTTCAGTGGCTTAGAGATGGATTGAATATCATCAAGAAAGCCAGTGAAACTGAAGAACTCGCCGAATCGGTTGAGACTAATCTAGGCATCTATTTTGTTCCAGCATTTGTAGGCTTGGGAACACCGTTTTGGGAAGAGGATGTCAGAGGCTGTTTCTTTGGATTGACAAGAGGGGCCACCAAGGCGCATATCGCAAGAAGCGCTTTGGAAGCTATTGCCTATCAAACAAAAGATGTTATAGATGTCATGGAGAAAGATGCTTCCATCAAACTGAAGAGTTTGAAAGTTGATGGCGGCGCAAGCCGCAACGATTTCTTAATGAAGTTCCAAAGCGATATTCTAGATACTGATATCTACAGACCACGAATTAGTGAAACAACAGCCTTGGGGGCTGCTTATCTGGCAGGACTAGCGACAGGATATTGGGAAATGGATGAAATCTCGAAAAAGTGGAAAATTGATGCAGAATATCATTCCCATATGGATAAAGAAACGCGTGAAAGACTTTATGCCGGATGGCAAAAAGCCTTACAAGCCTCAATCAAATTTGCAAAATGACAGGAGTGGACATGAAAGACAAGTATTTAAATTTCAACAACCAAAAGAAACAAGCTGAAACGAAATTCCTCATCGGAGTGTCGATTACCGCTTTGGGAGTCTTGCTGGCGTTGATTGGCAACGTAAACAAGAATGCTTTGATGGTTGTAGGTATTATAATTGCCATAGTTGGATTCATCATAGTGATGATTGGTTACGGCGCTTTTGCCAGTCTTAAACGCAACTTCAAAGATACAGTTCTAAAGAAAATGTTTTCTGATGCTTTACCCGGAATTACCTATGAACCAATAAATGGTTTATCTCAAAACATTGTTTATGAGACTGGTCACTTAAAAAGGGCAGACCGTTTTCATTCGGAGGATTTCCTCGGCGGTGAAGTTGATGGTGTTTCCTTTATATCTTCTGATGTTAAATTGGAAGAAAGGCACGTTCAACACACAAAGAATGGCACAAGAGTCTATTATGTCGCTTACTTTATCGGTAGAATCTTTAGATTCGAATTCAATAAGGAATTCGTCGGGACATTGCAAGTTCTTGAAGCCGGCTCTCCTTTAAACAGAGGATACAAGAAAGTTCATCTAGAATCCGTCGATTTCAACAAGAAGTTCAAAACTTACGCTACTGAAGAAATAACAGCCTTCTATATATTGACTCCCGATATTATGGAAGCCATCTATGCTTTAGAAAGGCGGAACCCAGGCAGGATTGGGTTAAGTTTCCACGGGGACCATTTATTTGTTTCCATAAATAATAACCGCGACACCTTTGAAGTACAAATGTTTAGAAAAATTGACGATTCAATGGTCGAGGAATTCAAAAAGGATTTGTTGGTCATAAAAGATTTCATTATGACCTTGAAATTAAATACTAATTTATTCAAAATCAAGGAGGATAAAAAATGATTACATTATTAAGCACAGGCGCTATCATCGCGATAGTCATAGTTGCACTTGTTCTAATCGTTGTATTTTGGTTTATCGGTGTGATGAACCAATTGCGTCAATTGGAATTAAAAGTACAGGAAGCGGAATCAGGAATTGATGTTGCTTTGACAAAAAGATTCGATATGCTTACAAAGATGTTACAAACAACAAAAGGGTATGCCAAACATGAAGCAGAGACTTTGGAAAAAGTAGTTAAATGGCGTGGTGGAATTCCTAAAGATGCAACATTGAAGGACAAAGAAGAATTCTTCAACCAAATGAATCAAGTCGCACAGGGTATCAATGTCGTTGTCGAGAAATATCCTGATTTGAAAGCCAATACTGTATTCTTGGAATTACAAACAGCTGTCGCAAATACTGAAGAACATCTTCAAGCGGCTAGACGTCTGTACAATGCAAATGTAACTAGAATCAACACAATCATCGTGACGTTCCCGCAAAGCATAGTTGCCAATGCTATCCACATGGAAAAGAAACCATATTTTGAGGCAGAGGAAGCTAAGCGAGAGGATGTCAAATTTGAGTTTTAAAAATCACAGGAATTATAGTTAGATTATCAAAAAAACAAACAAGCCGACATGAAGGCTTGTTTTTTTATAGATTTTTTAACAAATCATTGGATATTCTTAAGATTTTTATTGTTTAAAATGAGAAAATACGGTTTGTTTATTCTTTGGATATACTGTTATAATCTCCAAAAAAGGAGGCAGTATGAATCAGGTAATTTTAGTTGGAAGGTTGGTTACCGACCCGGAACTTACAGTCCTTGAGAATGGTGTTAAGACCACTACAGTGACCATTGCGGTCAAACGTCCATTCAAGAGTGGTGAAAACAACGAATATGAAACGGATTTTCTTAGATGCATTCTCTGGAGCGGAATCGCTGAGGCTACAGTCAGTTATTGCAAGAAAGGTTATACCGTAGGAGTAAAGGCTAGGCTCCAACAAAAGAACTACATGCAAGAAGATAAGAAAGTATTCTCATACCCGGAAATTGTAGTTGAACAGATAACCTTTATAAACAAGACAAAAGAATAGGCAAAGAAACTATGGTGGAATCCATAGTTTTTTTGTATTATGCTTTTTTATTATATAGATAAATGATATAATTTTTAAAGGTGATATTATGAAGCAATACTTGGATTTGTTGAAACACATACTCGAAAACGGAACCAGAAAAGACGATCGTACAAACACCGGAATTATCTCGACTTTCGGCTATCAGATGCGATTCAACCTTGAAGATGGATTCCCTTTGTTAACGACAAAAAAAGTTCATTTGAAATCAGTTATCCATGAATTATTATGGTTTGTAAGAGGTGACACATCACTTAAGTATCTTGCTGACAATCAAGTAAGAATCTGGAACGAATGGCCTTACCGGAATTTCACTTTATCAGAAGACTACCATGGTGAATCCATGGATGAATATATTGAAAAAATTAAAAATGATTCTGTTTTCTGTGAAAAGCATGGGAATTTAGGACCTGTTTACGGGAAGCAATGGCGTGATTTCGGCGGTTATGACCAGTTGATGAAAGTCATCGAGGAAATCAAACACAATCCAAACAGCCGCAGACTAATTGTATCAGCCTGGAATCCGCCACAACTAAAAGATATGGCGCTTCCGCCATGTCATCTATTGTACCAATTCTATGTTGTAGACGGGAAATTATCACTGCAATTATATCAAAGATCAGGAGACGCTTTTCTTGGTGTGCCTTTTAATATTGCATCTTATGCTTTGTTATTAATGATGGTTGCTGAAGTAACCGGACTAAAAGCACATGAATTTGTTCATACTATCGGCGACGCCCATATCTATATGAATCACCTGGACCAGGTAAATTTGCAATTGTCAAGAACTCCTCGCCAACTTCCGAAAATGAGAATAAGACATCATGAAAATATTCTTGACTACGTTTATGAAGACTTCTCACTTGAAGAATACGACCCATATCCAGCAATCAAGGGAAAGGTGGCTGTGTGATGATATCGCTTATATTCGCAACTGATCCCAATCATCTGATTGGCATGAATAACGACTTGCCTTGGGATTATCCTGAGGATTTAAAATATTTCAAGGAGACAACATTGAATAAAACGGTATTGATGGGACTCAATACCTTTTACTCAATTCTCGACAAATTAGGAAAACCATTACCGAAACGCAACTTGATTGTTGCATCATTGGATGAATTTAGTTATCCTAACGTCACGGTGATTAAAGATCTTATTGCTTTTCTCAAGCAACCTCATGAAGAAGAAATATTTGTTATTGGCGGAAAAACCATTTATGAATTGGCTTTTCCTTATGCCAACAGGTTGTATATTACACATATCAAAAAACCGCATAAAGGTAATGTATATCTTAATTTCAATCTTGATGGATTCAAACTGATTCGAAATAAAGAACTTGCAGAACTTAGCTTTGCGGTCTATGAAAGGATTTAACATAAATGTTAGCTTGGATTCAGATCTTATTTAGTTTAGCATTGACCGCTATATACACTGTTAATAATGATATTCCTTTCACTCTTGGCGGAGTTGCGACATTGTTTTTAGTATTGGTTGTCGCAAATCTCTTGATGATAGTACTTATTTTATTTATTTTCGTTGTATTTATATATGCCACAGAGAAGATTTCACCGAAATCCATGTGGAAACATTGGATACTTTATCAATACAATATTTATTTGTTCAGCTTCCTGTACAGAACAAAACTGATAGTAACAGGAATTGAGAACTTGCCAAAGAACAATAATTTTGTGGTATTTTCCAATCATATCGAATATACCGATCCGCTTTTTATCATGCAAGCATATAAGAAATATCCAGTAGGTTTTGTGGCTAAGGATCCTTTGTTCAAAATCATAATACTGAAAAACCTCTTGTATAGCCTGGGATGCATTCCCTTGTCAAGGGCCGTAGATCGCAGTGCTTTGGAAACTATGGTAAAATCAATCAAACAAGTCAAAGAAGGTCAACCAATGGGAATATTCCCGGAAGGGACTAGATCTTATCGCAATGATTTGATTGAATTTAAACCAGGAGCATTCAAACTACCTCAAAAAGCAAAAGCGGATATATCTCCGGTTGCTTTGTTTGATATGCATGAGTTATCAAAAAAATGGCGTATTTTTCCGACAAAGGTATACATTCACATTTTGCCTATAGTTAAATATGAAGATTATAAAGAATTAGATACAGCTCAGTTGTCTGACAAATTGTTTGATATAATAAATGCCCAGATGGATATTTTCAAGAAGAGATAGGAGACAATAATGTTCAGGATATTTTTTACTTTTTTCAAAATAGGTCTATTCACCTTTGGTGGTGGCTATTCGATGATACCTTTGATTCACTTCTATGCAGTGGACAAGTTTCACTGGATTGATGAGAAAGAGTTTATCGATATCATCGCGATAGCGGAGTCAACTCCTGGTCCGATCGCCATCAATTCAGCTACTTATGTCGGCTACAAGACAAAAGGTGTTCTTGGCAGTGCTGCGGCGACACTGGGAGTTGTTTTGCCTTCAATAATTATAATCACGATAATTTCGGCATTTCTTATGAGATATAAAGACAATGTCTACGTTGAATATGCTTTCAAAGGCATAAGAATCGGCGTAGCCGTCTTGATTTTGAACGCCGCTATTCGTATCTATAAAAAGATTGATAAGAACATCATGGCTTATATACTTGTGGTATTTGGGTTGGTCACGGTGTATTTTGATCTGATACCGATCGTATTCGTCATTTTGATTGGTGGTATAGTCGGTATCATCTATTATGCGGTAATAAATGGAAAAGAGGTGAACAAGGATGCCTGAGTTGTTGAGACTGCTCTTGCAGTTGTTCCTTAGTTTCTTCAAGATTGGCATATTCACCTTTGGTGGTGGCTATGCGATGATTCCGCTTATCACTGATGAAGTAATGACCCATGCTTGGGTTGATTCGACCGACATTTTGATTGATTTCATTGCGATATCGGAATCAACGCCGGGACCGTTCGCCATAAACATCGCGACTTTCATCGGGTTTGAGCAAGCCGGAGTGATCGGCGCTATCGTCGCTACATTCGGTGTTGTTCTCCCTTCATTCATCATCATTCTTTTCATCGCCATGGCTTTCAAACGCTTCTCTACAAATAAGTATGTCAGAGGTTTTCTTGATGGAGTTAGGCCGGTTGTTCCTGGAATCATAATGTCAGTGGCTGTTGTGTTCATATTAAAAGGTGTGTTTGGGATTGTTGGATTCAATTATCAAGATTTCACCTTTGAAATTGGAGCTATAATCATTTTTGCAGTATCATTAATCGTTTCCAAATTGAAGAAAAGGATCCATCCTGTTATTATTGTCTTAATTTCGGGAATAATGGGTCTTATCATATATGGATTTCTATAACAGGAGGATTGATTATGGGATTTGAACTGGATATAATCCGCTGGATGCAAAGTATCGGTAATGACGTATGGGACTTTCTATTCAATACTTTCACGATTCTTGGCGAAGAAGTAGTGCTGATAATAATTCTTGGTTTTGTTTATTGGAGTTATGATAAGAAGATTGGGGAAAAAATCGGATTCACTGTCTTTCTATCACTAACATTGAATAGTTTAATTAAACTGGTTGTGAAAAGGCCAAGACCTTTCATGGTTGATAATACTATCGAAAATATGAGACCGGAAACAGCCGAAGGGTATTCATTTCCAAGTGGACATACACAAACAGCCTCGACTGCTTTCTTTAGTCTTTATTACTTCATTAAAAAGAAATGGTTATTGATAGTCGCGATTATAGTAACCACTCTCGTCGCCTTGTCAAGAATGTATCTAGGAGTCCATTATTTGACGGACGTTCTAGTTGGTGCCATACTTGGTATCTTAATTGCTTGGCTTGTCAGTAAATATTATGATAAGATAAAAAATATTACCAAAGTATATAATGTTTTATTGATCTTATCTTTTATAGCTGTAGCAGTTGTCATAATAATCAATTATTTCAACAATGCGACTGACGCAGGCTTTGATGCGGCACAATTCTACTTTGACTCGGAATCGGTTCTCAAGATGCTGGGGACGGTTGCAGGCTTTATTATTGGAATTAATTATGAAAAAGCACACGTCAATTTTGAAAATCATCGCCATATTTGGCTTAATCTGGCCAGATTTGCAATAGGTATAGTTTTAATCCTAGCTGTAAGATACGGACTCAAATTCTTATTTGGTTTCATAGTAGATAGTGAAAGCCTTGTAATTGGTGATTCTCTCAAAGGAATTTTAGCAGCGTTATTTGATTTTATTAGGTATACCGCAATGTTGCTTGTTGGCATCGGATTATATCCTAAATTGTTTAAATTACTGAAAATATAGGAGGTTATCATGGAAATAAGAAATAAAACTCTTTATGACAAAGATTTGATAGTAAATTATAATAAGTATTATCTAGGTTCGTATATTAAAAGAAACTTCATTGTAATTACTGCAATTTCATTGGTATTTATAATTTATATGTTAGTGATTCAAGAATGGGCTTATGCAGGCTTATTATTTGGAATTCTAGGGTTTTATCTTGGGTTGACAGCTTTGATGCAAAAGCAGACCATGAATAGGATGCTAAAAAGATCACCACTAGTTGAACAACCAGTACTGCAGACATACCTATTTATGGATGAAGAATTCGAAGTACATAATATCAAATCATATAACATGAAATATTCAGATATCATTAAGTACCGTAAGGCGAAACTATTCTATCTATTGCACTCGGTTGATCGAAAGACGTTCATTATCGATATCAAAGGCTTTGACTCCGAACCTGAAAGACTGAGTTTTGAAGATAAGATGGCTAGTTTATTCATCAAAAAGAAGAGGTAAAAACAACCTCTTTTCTTTTTTTCAAAGGTATGATATAATATAAACCGTATAGAATAGACCATATAGTATAAAAAGGTGATTTTTATGATTCAAGAAGACAAATCATATTTATTGAAAAAAGAAGAAAAGCTTTTTGAAGCCACTCTAAACGAGTTTAGCACAAAGAATTTTGAATTAGCTTCAACGAATGAAATAATAAAAAAGGCGAATTATAACAAAGGTAGTTTCTATTATCGTTTCAAGACGAAAGAAGAACTGTATTTTGCTTTGATTGATTACGTTTATACGGTCCAAATATCGCTATTTAATGCTCATTCTGAACGAATGTCCGACCTCAATACTCCTCAGGGTATAATCGATTCAATCTGGCATAATCTCAGAGAAGTATATGCTGCCGATATTCGATATTATAATTTTATTTCTAAAATTGAATTAGAAAGAAGCGAGCTTAGGCAAGAAATTTCCAATAATTGTATCGAGTCACTATTCGATAGGTCGGTTAGAAGACTGAGACAGGTAATTGATAATCTGGATATTGATATGGACATGATAATCAAAAGTTATAAACATTTCTATATTGACTTTCCATTCAATACAGACGAAATTGCCGATGTGTTGCTGACTAGGTATATTTTAGGTCTTAAGAAAAACGCCTATATAAATAATAAAGAAAATAAATCGTTCTTATTGACAGATTTACCCACAAATCCGTCATATATAATAACTAATGCATTTCCTGTAGATTCCTCAACTGACAATATTTTTGTATCTAATATCTTGAAAGAAAGTCGTTCTTTTATTGACAATGTTCATCAGACTATGAAAATACGAAAGATAGACCTTAAAAACATTATAATGTCCGGAATATCCCGAAATTTGAGAGATTACTCATACCTTGAGAAGATGATTAACTTGCCTTTTTCTAACAAAAGTTTTCATCTTCTTGATCTTTCCGAACAAACGATACTTATAATGGTATACCTTACACTAATTGGAACCGAAAAAATAATCTTAGATATTACTAATATATTCAGATTAACAAGCCAGATTAAATTAGTTTTCGACGAGTTGTTGCCAATGATGGCTAAAACTAGTAAAATAATAGTGTTAGACTCGGAAATTTTTATTTCCGAAAGCAATGTGAATAATATTTACAGAATCAGTAGTGAAAATGATATTGTTAAGATAAATCCAGACATCCTTTATGAATTGCCTTTTGAAAGTTATACAGTATCATATTTTAATGATTCGGGACAACAGGTATTAAAGAGAATCAAAAAAGATAAATTCAATTTCGATGATTATAAGAGTAAAACTATGCTTACGATTAAAGAAAGCCGAAAACTTAATCGCCGAGATGTCGAGTATATGGAGTGATAAACATGAGTAAATTTATTGAAATAATCAAGAGTGATTTTAAATATTACTTGAAGTTCGGAATTTTGCAGACAGTAGTGATACTGTCATTGCTTTTTGCTGGTATAATGGCCTTCTTCCCTAATTTTGATGCGTTGATTATCATCTACATCACTGTTTTTATACTACCTGTAATCATTTTCTCAATTAGCTTCTTTTTAGAATCTGAAGAAAAGAGTTTGGTTCCTTTAGCAACCTGTGAATGTCCTTCAATGGTGCCGATACTGGCTAAATTAACCAGTGCATTACTGTTATTGATGATTCCTTTTGTACTAGATATATTTGTCATGGCTCTTGTATTGAATACTCATTTCAACATATTGCTTTTCTTCCTTGTATATTTATTGGCTGCGGTTATGCACGTTGTAGTCGGAACCGTATTGGCTATCATATCCAAATCTACATCTATCATGTCAGTCAGCTATATTGCGTACATTGTAATTTTTTCTTTAATTCCAATCTTTTATGCTAGAAATCTGATACCGACCGCATTGCAATATGTAATGGTGATCTCACCGGCATATTTATCTGGTATTTTATTCCAAGAGATATATTATGGCTATGCTTATTCGCCTATTTGGCTTATAGTTTTGGCAATTGCACTACAACTTGTGTATGTAAGTGCCATGACATATTTCGTAATAAGACCATACTTCAAATCATATTTGATATTGACAATTCAAAATGAAGGGATTAAAAAAGGAAAATGATCTTTGTAGACGAAGAAAAACTAATCTTTCACATCCAAACGTCAAATACTTCATATATAGTTCAAGTACTGCCAAGTGGACACATTGGTACACTTTATTATGGTGAAATCGTTGACTTGAATAGCGGTGTTGAAGGGCTTAGAGTTAAACATGAGATAGAAGTTGGAAATCAAGTGGTTTATGATCAAAATGACAAGACTTTTAATCTTAATTTAGAGTTTTTAGAATGTCCGACTTATGGCAAAGGCGATTTCCGAGAACCGATGCTACACATCAGACATATTGACGGCTCACGCCTTACCGATTTTCACTATTTGAAACATGTTGTTATAGCTAAACCGGAATTAAAAACAATGCCGGAAACAAAGGCATATGGCAAACAGATAGAATCTTTGGTAATTACACTAAAAGATACTATCACAGGCATTGAAACTGATCTTTTCTATTCAGTATTCTCGGAGGTTGATGTTATTGCTAGAAGAGCTATTGTCAAAAATACTTCTGAAAACGATATAATATTGGAAAAAGCTTTGAGTATGAATATTGACATGTTCGACGAAGATTATCAACTTACCACTTTTGATGGCGCTTGGATTAGGGAGCGAATGATCAACAAAAGAAGAATCGGTCAAGGAATCACTAAAATTGACTCAAAGAAAGGCGTTTCTTCAAACGACCATAATCCATTTATAGTTATTTCGAAAAATGAGACTGATGAAACATATGGAAAATGCTATGGTTTTGGCCTTATATATTCGGGTAATTTTGAAGTTACTCTTGAAAGAACGCCATTTGAAATGCTGAGAGTTCAGATGGGTATAAACTCCTTTGATTTTTACTGGCAACTTAAAAAAGGAGAAGAGTTCATCACGCCAGAGGTTGTGATGTCTTTCTCAGAGACGGGACTTAACAAGTTGTCTCAGAACTATCATGAACTGATAACCAACAACATAATCAAACCGGACTGGAAAGAAAAAGATCGTCCGGTTTTATATAATAATTGGGAAGCAACTATGTTCGACTTTAATCAGTCAAAAATCCTTAAATTAGCCAAAAAAGCGAAGAAACTGGGAATCGAGACCTTCGTTCTCGATGACGGATGGTTCGGTGAACGAAACGACGATACAAAAGGACTTGGCGATTGGCAGACAAATAAAAAGAAGCTACCTTTGGGAATCACTGGCCTTTCGAAGAAAATCAAGAGAATCGGACTAAACTTTGGTATTTGGGTAGAGCCGGAAATGGTCAATCCCGACAGTAATCTCTATAAAAACCACCCTGATTGGGTAATTAAGCATCATAAGACAAATCCTAGTTTGGGTCGAAATCAGCTCATCTTGGATCTTTCAAAACAAGAAGTCAGAGATTTTATAGTTTCTACGCTTGACGATATATTAATCGGAAGCGGAATATCTTATGTCAAATGGGATATGAACAGGAATTTCTCCGATTTATATTCAGCTGCATTATCAGCTGAAAACCAAGGAAAATTGTTGCATTTATATCAACTCGGTCTATATGAGGTAATGGACAAAGTCACAACCCATCATCCCGGTGTGCTTTTTGAGTCATGTGCCTCCGGTGGAAATCGCTTTGATCTTGGTATGTTACAATATATGCCTCAAATATGGACATCTGACAACACTGATGGATACTCAAGACAATTAATTCAATATGGAACCAGTTATCTTTATCCTCAATCGGTCATGGGAGCGCATGTCAGTGATTCTCCATCGGCCCAGGCAATAAGGAGAACACCACTTGAAACCCGGTTTAATATCAGCGCTTTTGGATTGTTGGGTTATGAATTCGACATCACCAAGACAACGCCTTTTGAAGACAAAGTAATCAAGCAACAGATTGCATTTTACAAAGAGCACAGAACTTTGTTTCAATATGGGACATTATATAGAATCCGCAATCCTTTTTTAGAAAACGGAACCGCATTCGCAGTAGTGTCGAAAGACAAGAAAGAAGCGATATTAGGAATCTTCAAAACATTGGAAGTTCCTAATTCCGGATTTGAAATAATTCCAATGCGGATGTTGGACAAAAATTATCAATATAAAGTATCTAATCGACCGCAATATTTCAATCTCGATACTTTCGGCTATCTGGTTAAACACGCTTTGCCAATCAAAATCAACCCTAACGGAATCCTGTTTCATCTTTTAAAGAATCGTTATATGTACGAAACAGAAAAAGAAGAACGAATAATAGCCGGAGATGTTCTTGTGAACAAAGGTTTTGTCCCTCAACAGAATTTCATTGGATCCGGAATCAACGAGTCAGTCAGACTTATGGGTGACTTTGGCTCAAGAATGTATCATTTCATAGCACAGGAGGAAATACAATGAGAAGACAGTTAGCTTTAAATCATGAATGGACTTTCATTCCTGATTTCCGAAGTGAATTTTTAAACAGCAAGCATATAGATGAGGCAGTGATTGTTTCAATACCTCATACCATGAAAGAAATACCTTTCAGTTCTTTTGACGAGGAAGACTATCAGTTTATCGGTACTTATTCAAAGATTATCTCGATAGATGAATCAATGATGAACCATACTCTAAAAATTAACTTTGGCGCTGTGATGAACATTGCTAAGGTATATGTCAACGGAATATTACTGTTGATACATGAAGGAGGATATGTTCCTTTTACTGTAGATATTACATCATCTGTAAAACCTGGAGAGAACCTCTTGCAGGTTGTTGTTGATTCGACAGAAATAGCCGGGGTTCCGCCGTTTGGACATATTGTTGACTATCTCGGTTACGGAGGAATATATCGCGAAGTTACGCTGATGGTTTTACCACTGATCCATATCGACAGCATCCATGTATCTACCGATGAAGCAGCCAGCATGCATGAAGATGAAATGCTGGTTTCAATTGACCTTAAACTCGAAAACAAGGACCTGAAAGAACTTCAGGTCAAAGCGACGATTATTAAAGAAGGAAATCCGGAATTCTCAAGTATATTCGAAAACAAGATAACAGATTCCATCGTCTATAGTTCGACGATGAAAGGAATAACAAGATGGAGCGTTGATAATCCTAAATTGTATGAACTCCAAATAGAACTAATTGACAAAGACGAGGTTATCGATTCAAAAACTGTGAGGTTCGGATTCCGAACGGTCAGTTTTTCTCCAGAAGGCTTTTTCCTCAACAACAAGCATCTTAAGCTGATTGGATTGAATCGACATCAGTCCTATCCATATGTAGGCTATGCAATGCCTAAGAGCATGCAAAGACTTGACGCAGACATTTTGAAAGAGTACGGTTGTAACATCGTCCGCACATCGCATTATATGCAAAGCGACCATTTTATCGACAGATGTGATGAAATAGGTTTGTTGGTATTGGAAGAAATACCTGGATGGCAATTCATCGGCGATGAGCACTTCAAAGAGTTGACTTATCAAAACCTAGAAACGATGATTAATCATCACTACAATCATCCTTCGATAATTTCATGGGGCGTAAGAATCAATGAATCAGCCGATGACAAGGAATTTTATGAAAAAACCAATGATATCGCTAGGTCTTTGGATTTAACTAGACAAACTCATGGCGTGAGAAATACCAAAAAAGGTGAGTTTCTCGAAGATATCTATTCCTACAATGATTTCAGTCATAACGGATATAATGCCGGGTTGGAAAATCCTAATAAAATCACTCAAGGATATGTACCATACATTGTGACAGAGCATAACGGACATGTATATCCGGTCAAGAAATACGATCACGAATCCAAAAGAGTGGACCAAGCGATGCGCCATGCTAGCGTAATTGATTCAGCTTATGAATACAAACGTATCAGCGGAGCAATCGGCTGGTGTTTAGCTGATTACAACACCCATATCCAATTCGGCTCAAACGATAGAGTTTGTCACCACGGTGTAATGGATATGTTCAGAATACCGAAGTATGCGGCCTACACATATAAATCGCAATTGGATGATAAACCGTTCGTCAAGTTTCTGTCTGATATCATTCCAGGAGATCATCCAGAATTCCGTCTGCCTGAAATCGCAGTGATGACAAATTGTGAATATATTAAATTATTCAAAAATGACCAACTTGTCGGTGAGTATTATCCGGATTGGGAATCATTTCCTAACATGCCGCACCCACCAATCATAATAGATGACTTGATTGGAAACTTGTTGATTGAAAACGAGAAATTCAAGCCGAAACTAGCCAAAAAAATAACCAGGCTTCTGGTTAGTTTCAATCTTAATGGGTTTGACATGCCTCTTGGTGACAAAATCCTTTTCGGTTGGCTTTCGCTGACAAAAAAATTGAAGATGGAAGACATAATGTACCTTTTCGAGAAATACCTCTCTATGCAATCGGAAGCACCAGTGACATTTAGAGCCGAAGGATACATCGAAGAAGAAATGGTAGCCAAAGACACCCGAGGCCACTCCAAGAAAACTGAATTCAAAGCGGAAATAAATTCAAACCTTATGATACACGGAGACACGTATGATGTTGCTAGAATCACTGTAAGTCTTGTCGATCAACATCAGAATGTTATAACGTACGCAACCGAAGGCTTCAAAATAGAAACAACTGATAATCTAGCCATAATTGGTCCGGATCACGCATCGCTTTCCGCTGGAAGTTTCGGCTTTTATGTCAAAACAACCGGAAAACCCGGCAAGGCCAAAATAAAAGTGATTCCGGATCACCATCCTGAAATCACTATTCCTATAGAGATAAATTAACGTATATCGGATTAATCCAATATTCCATGATTTACCAAGAACATATAAACAATATAATTCGGTATCGAGAATGAATCTATGGAATCGACCTCTTCGATACCCCAGGTATTGACTCCGAGAAGATTACCGTCGACATCTACCAAGGCTCCTCCACTGGAGCCTTCGTTTATATAGGCATCATGATAGATAACCTTGTAATCGACATTATCAATGGACTCCATGCCTTTAAATTGGCCGAAAGTTACGTTGTTATATAATTGATAAGGATTGCCAACCGCAATTACCATTTCACCGACGTTGAATCGGTAATATAATCTGGCATAAATATCCAATAATTCCACTTCTTGACGACCGTTGATATCGAACCTGAGAACAGCTAAATCAATGTCGCTATCATAGGCGATTAGGGTGGCTTCATTAAAACCAAGATCTCCATAAGCCTTTATTTCATAAGTAGCGATGTAATCACTAGGATCAACAACGTGAAAGTTGGTTATGGCATAGAAATAATCATCATCGACCATGAAAACAAATCCTGACCCGCTGGAAGCTCCAACTTCGACAGTAGTAGTCTCATTAGACCAAGGATTGACAAGTCTTTCTTCGTATAAAGAGGTGTAAACCTCGATATTGGCATGGCGTACATGTTCTTGCGTATCGAACAAAACGTCATTGTAAGCATCAATATTAGTCAATGAATAAGTATCCGATACAAATATCGGAAAACTTAGGTAATCTGCTTCATCAAAAGTTATCGTGCCGTTGACAGGAAGCGGATAGGTACTGATAGTATTGTTTGTGTTATCAATAGGTTTGAATGTAAATACGTAATCGCAACCGGCAAGAGCGAAGGTTGTGAAGAGTATCATAAAGAAGATTAATAATTTTTTAAGTCTCATGTTATCACCATCTTTTTATACGAATATTATAACATATTTATTGGTTAAACTCAGAAAACGAATTCAAAAGAAAGTGATTTTATACTATATCATTTCTTATTTCCCTAAAATTAGGTATAATATATATATTACATAACTATGCAAAGGAGGAATATAATGCCAACAAATCTTGATTTTGCGCTATATTTCAATATCGCATTTCTCTCTTTTCTAGGACTTGGACTTCTGTTCGGTCTCTTGAGAGGGCTCAAGAAAGCCATGTGGAGCTTTTTCGTGACATTGATATTCTATGTGTTCTTCTTCCTGACAATCAATCAGGCGGTGAATTTCCTCTGGACGGTTAACATGCCGTTCCTCGGAGACCTTCTTGCGAATGTGGATAGCAACCTGCAAAACGTTACGTCATTGCAGGATGTTTTGCCAATCTATTTAGGCAATCTGCTTGAAGGCAACCTGTCAGCTACCCTGACAAATGAAAATTTCTTGGAATTAGTGAGTGCTATCGCGCTTTTCGCGGTTAAAATCGTATATACAATTCTCTATTTCACGGTGATTCAATTAATCTATCGTTTGATCCTTTGGATTGTCAGAATGATTGTATTGCCGAGTCACAAGAAAACTGATAAATATCGTTCGAAGAATCGTGGCATCGGTGCCGTCTTCGGACTTTTAAGCGGAGCGATGGGTCTTTATATGACTATGATCATCTTTGGCGGACTCATTAGTATTTCCAACAGTATTTTGATGGTTATACCGGAACCGCAAACTGAACCTCTTAGTTTTGAGGTAAGAGACCTGTCAATGCAACCAAACATATCTCTTATAACCCTTCCGGATATCGAAGATCCTTTGGCTTCAGCCGAGTTCCAGGATGCTTATGATATGCTGGTTGATATGGTAACAGCTTTTGATGAAAATCCATTCGTCGTCTATCAAAATATGGTGACGATGCCTAGTAGATACAGCGGTGAGGAAGTACCTCTTAATCTATATTTATTTGATGAAGTACTGTCAATCACCTTCCAAGAAGAACAGATAGCTTTCCGTCAGGAGATATCTGTTTATGCCAATGCGGTAGCCATAGCGCTTGACGCTTTGGATTCACAAGACGGCTGGTTGTTATTGGATAATGTAACCGGCGATACAATCAGAGCCGTCTTTGAAGAATTATCTCAATCAAATTTATTAACTACTTTAATACCGGTTGGTATTGAAGTGGCTGCGGATTATCTATCCAACACCACAGAACTGCCTGTGGAAATACCTGTTGATGACCTCTATGCCATTGACTGGGAAAATGAAATTATGCAATTGGGTGAAATAGTCGCTTTAGCCTTTGATATGATTGGCTATGCGGTTATAACTGAAGACCAATTCGATATCGCACTTGTCGTATTTGACGGTCAACAAGTCGAATCTCTATTCAACGAATTAGGTGACTCACAGATTGTCAATTTAGCAGCCTATGTGGCCATTGAACCTATTTTAGAAATGGCCGGGACCACCGTTCAAGCAATAATAACTGTCCCTGACGACATTGTCTGGGAAGAGGAATTTGATGCAATCGGAGCGCTTGCCGGAGCTGTTATCGATGCCGGACTTACTATAGATGCGGTAAATGAAGGCGAAGTGATGTCATTGATTAACATTCTCTCGGAGATAGACTTCACAACCTTATTGGATTCAAGGATAATAACAAACGCTCTAATTAATATTTTAAGTGGAGCAATACCTGAACTTAATCTTAGTGAATATATCGTCATCCCTGACGACATAGTCTGGTTAGATGAATTAGACGGTGATGGAAACATCATCGCCAATGGTGAATTGCGAAATATCTTGCAAGCGGTAAATGTTATCGTTGCGGCGGTGCCGGATTTCGATATCAACAATCTTGACATCTCAGTTCTTGCGGACTTTGACGTTGATGCGATTAATGCCATCTTCGAATCAAGAATTCTTGTGGCGACAATCACTCAGTTTGTCATGAACAGTCTGGATTTTGGTGATACACTTTCAATAATCATTCCTGATTCCGTTTTTGATGAAGATGGTTATTTGTTGAAAACCGAACTCCAAAACATCGTTACTGCGGCACACATGCTCTTGACGGAACTTGCTTGTCCTGTCGACGATACCGAATGTCAAGCAATCGGATTCGATGTAACTGGAATTCTTGGCCTTGATGAGACCAATATCGATACTTTAATGTTATCTGACATCTTGGCTGCGACAGTAGGAAACATGATTATGACTGTGGCGCCAGACATGTTGGTAATACCTGGATCCGCAAAAACTGAGATTCTGGTTAATGAAATCGCAGTAGAAGTTGTAACTCGCGAAGAAATCAAAAACGCTTTGCTGGCGATAACCACTTTAGGAATTTCCGATATAAACAACATTACAATGGATCTGTCAATTCTGACAAATTTAGGGTTGGCTGAAGATCCGACTACACTTGACCCTGACAAAGCCGAAACTTTGTTTTCGTCATTAGTCCTTAATGCAACCTTGTCAAAATTCCTGATTGATTTTTCTGAGGAAGTTGATGCTGTTCTCGTCGTTCCATATGAGGACCAAGATGAAGTTGAAATCAGAATAATTGATCCGGTTGACGGAACTGAATATATATCAGAGACAGAATTAACTCATATCTTGGAAGCTTTCCTGATCCTGGATATTCAAGACATCAACAATATCGAGACCCTCGATTTGGGATTGATTCTAAATAATGCCTCGACTTTATTGAACTCAGCCATAATTCACAGTACAATCTCCAAGATGTTACTTGATATGACTGAAATAGTTACGATTCCTTTAAATGACCAATTAGGAAATCCGTTAAGAATCGTTACCGGTCCAATTGATCATGAGACTGAATTTATCGCCAAGAACGAGCTTGAAGCCGCGCTTGACGCCCTTTCAGTTCTCGGAATTTCCGATATAAACAACGTATCTTTCGATATGACGATTCTGAACAACTTGGGAACTGAAGCTGATCCAACAATTCTAGACCAAGACAAAGCCGACCAACTGTTTGCTTCGTCAATCATCAACGCTACATTGTCAGGTTACTTGATTGATTTCACAAGTGGCGATGATCCATTCGTAATTATTCCTTATGAAGACCAAGACGGTGTTGCTGTCAGAACTACCGATCCGGCAGACGGAACGGAATATATCAGTCAAGCCGAATTGACAAACGTTTTGGAAGCCATACTCAGCTTGAATCTTCAGGATTTCAATACGGTTGAGACTTTGGACCTTAGCACATTGCTTGACAATGTCAACGTCCTGCTGGATTCAGCCATCATGCATGCGACCATATCCAAACAATTGTTGGATTTGACCGATGTCGTAACAGTGCCACTTAACGATCAATTTGGCGACCCGTTGAGAATAACTACCGGTCCTGTGGGAAATGAAATAACCTTCATTGCTAGAGACGAGTTGCAGGCGACATTCGACGCCTTGCAAGTCTTAGGCATCAATGACATCAATAATGTTTCAATCGATGTATCAATATTGAATAATCTAGGATATGATGAAGATCCGACAATTTTGGATCCGGATAAAGCCGATCAATTGTTTGCTTCATCGATCATCAACGCAACTCTATCTAAATACATTATCGATTTCACTTCGGAAGACGATCCTTTGATTGTGGTTCCTTTTGAAGATGAAGCCGCAGTAGCGGTCCGTTCAACCGACCCGGCTGACGGCACCGAATATATCAGTCAAGCAGAACTAACAAACATGCTTGAAGCCATTTTGATTCTCGATTTGCAAGATTTCAATTCAGTCGATAGTTTATCAATGCAAACATTGATTGACAATATTAGCGTAATATTGGATTCGGCCATCATGCATGCGACCATATCGAAACAGATATTCGATCTTGGCTCTGATGTTGTGACTGTTCCATATTTCGACGAGACTTCTGATAATATCCGTGTCACTGTCGGTGGCATCGGAGAAGAAACCGAATATATCGTCAAAACTGAATTACAAGCGATGTTTGATGCTTTGCAAGTTCTTGGCATTACTGATATTGCCGGATTCAGTGGCAGTATCGACTTTGGATCGATTTTAGCTGATCCTTTGAAGGTGGATACATTATTGACAAGTTCCGTAATTCAAGCCACCATATCTGAACAAGTTCTGAATTTAACTGATGAAGGAACAGGCGACAGTTTGATGCAAGTTCCTTATTATGCGGAAGACGGAGTCACCGCCATCCGCGTCACTGTCGGTTTGGCTGAACAAGCCACAGAATTTATCATCAAGACAGAAATAAAGGCGATATTTGATTCGCTTAACGTGCTCGGAATAACCGATGTAAACAACTTCAGCGGCTCAATCGACCTTAGCCTCTTGGCTGATGATGAAACTGTCAATACGGTTCTATCGTCTTCAGTAATTCAAGCAACAATATCGAAACAGATAATCGACTTGGAAGACGGTTCCACAATTATCGTTCCTTATGAAAGACAAGATGATCTTACTCTGGTAAGAATTACAGTCGGAGATCCGGGATTCGAAACCGAATACCTAGTCAAAGCTGAACTAGAAGCAATCTTTGATGCGCTTGACGTATTAGGCATCACTGATGTTGAATCGTTCACCGGCAACGACCAATTGGATTTATCGCTTCTCGCCGTTGATAACAACATCGATGTCGTATTAGAATCAGCAATGATTCAAGCAATCATATCAAGACAGGTTCTCGATATGGATGACGTCAGTGCATCGATTCAGGTTCCTTATTTCAAAGAAGACAATCTAACCGTCGTCAGAATATCAGTCGATGACGGATTAGGACATACAACAGATTATGTTTCATCCGCTGAACTTCGCGCTCTTGTCCTTTCACTTGATGTATTAGGCCTTACCGATGTCAATGGATTCGATGGCGCAGTTGACCTAAGTTTGTTGAGTGATGAAGTCAATAAGACAGTCGTTCTGTCATCAGCGATAATTCAGGCAACAATCTCCGAACAACTGCTTAATAGCGTTGATGGAACAACGTTCATAATACCTTATTTCGAAGAAGATACAATCACACCGGTAGTCATTGAAACCGGACCTATCGGATTTGAAACAATATATATTTCCAATATTGAGATCTCTGATTTACTGTCGGCACTGAATGTCCTCGGTATAACAGATGTCAATAATTTCGATAGTGGCAATGTTAACTTCGCGACCTTCGCCCAAGACGACAATGCCGAAGTAATGACCGAATCAGCCATCTTCCAAGCCATCATATCCAAACAATTGATTGACTTGGATGTTGCTGGAACAATCGAAGTTCCGTTTATTACAGATGATGAGTTGACAGATTTACGAGTAACCGTTGGACCTGTTGGCAATGAAGTCGATTTGGTTGTAAAAGCCGAAATCGTCAATGCCATTATGGCTATGGATATGTTGGGAGTTACTGATCCGACTGTATTTGATGGAGCAATCGATTTAACCATTTTTTACGAGTCGACAAGTCGCGATGTTTTGCTGGCATCATCAATCATGCAAGCAACCATTTCCAAACAAATCATCGATCTAGGCGCTGCTATTACCGTTCCTCTGTTTGAAGATGACGGCGTTACCGCGGTCAGAGTCACTGTCGGCGATCCGGGATTTGAAACCGAATATATTGTCAAAGATGAAATCCATGCCATCTTCGAGTCGCTTGAGATTCTCGGAATGGATGATATCCAAGACTTTACCGGAACAATCTCACTCAACGCCTTCTTGCCTTCAACATCACCGCTCAACTATGATGATAATCAAAATGTTTTATTGGGATCATCATCAATTCAAGCGACAATCTCGAAACAGATTATTGATCTTGAAGGCAGTGGATATATGGCAATACCTACAACAGACGTTTTGGACAATTCAATCAAGGTATTGGTTTCCGGAACTGATTACATTTATCGTTTTGAAATCAAATATTTGATCAATGCCATGGACTTACTTGGAATAACCGACATCACCACTTTTACGGGAACCGTCGGACTTACCAGCCTCTTGGCATCTCAAGACGTAAATTATGATACAAATCAAGATACGATGTTGGCTAGTGCTATCATGCATGCCACCGTATCTGACCAAATAAGCGGTATGGACGGCACAGCAATAGTCTTGCCATCGACAGACGATAGCGGCACCGATGTAACAGTCACCGTATCGCTGAATGATTTCATCGTTAAAACAGAAATCAAAGCGTTGCTGAATGCCATTGACTTACTTGGCTTCGCTGGTGACCTAGACAGTTTCGGCGGTAATGTCGACCTCGACAATATCGGAACCGAAGCAGATCAGGATACCTTGTTGGCGTCAGCCATCATGCATGCAACCATTACCGATCAGATTATCGGTCTTGGTGGAACTTCATTGATTGTTCCGACTACAGACGTTTCAGATGTAGCTATTCAAATAAGCGTATCCGGCAATGCATTTATTACAAAAGCCGAAATCAAGGCGATGCTAGATGCAATGGATGTCATCGGCATCTCCGGTGACTTGACCGCTTTCGATGGATCAATTGCATTAACCGCATTGTTCGCTTCGCAAGACGTTGGTTATGACGCAAATCAAAATACTCTGTTGGCAAGTGCCATCATGCATGCGACCATGACTGACCAAATTTCCGGTATGGCCGTCTCTGGCAATATCATCATGCCGACAACGGATGTTGACGATACCTCAATCCAATTGACTGTTTCCTTGAATGAATTTATCATTAAAGCCGAGATAAAATCACTTATCAATGCCATGGATATTCTTGGATTCAACGGAAACCTTGACGGATTCAGCGGAACCATCGATTTGACACCACTATTGGCAAGCCAAGATGTCGATTATGATACTAATCAGGATATAATGTTAGCCTCAGCGATTATGCATGCGACAATGTCCGACCAAATCGCCAATCTGACTACGATTATTCTGCCTGATACCGATATCGACGCCGTAGCTATTCGCGTAACGGTTTCAACTAATGAATTCATTACAAAATTGGAAATCAAACACCTGATCAACGCCTTGGATGTTGTCGGATTCTCCGGCGACTTGGATTCCTTCGGCGGTACCATCGGTCTTGATAACCTTGGTGATGATACAAGTCAAACTACTCTCCTTGCCAGTGCCATCATGCATGCAACCCTGTCCGACAAACTATTAAACGACACCGGTGGCAATCTGATCATACCGGATGAGGATATCAATACTTCAACTGACCTACGAATAATCCAATCAACATTCTTCTTTATCGAGAAAAACGAAACAAAAGCTTTATTGACAGCCTTGAACCTGATGGGCCTTACTGACTACTCTAGCATGGATTTCACTCCGGCCGCAATCTTCGCAGCCGACTTCGATACCTTGTTGGCATCAGCGACAATGCAAGCAACAATATCTTATAATATTCTTAGTGGTGCACTTGATGACACAGCGGCACCTGGTAGCGGTAGCTTGATCGTTCCTAATTACTTCAGAGAAGACATTCTCGTCGATTCTGTCGGTGATAAATGGATTGAAAAAGTTGAACTGAAAGCCTTGCTGAATTCTTTGGACACTTTGGGTATCTCAGACTTTAGCGGCTCAGTTGACGCCTCGACAGTAACTTCGATGGATGACAGCGAACTCAATACCTTGTTGGGTAGCGGTTCAATGCAAGTTTCAATCGATAACATGCTAAAAGGTAATGCCAATATCAATACTAAGATTCCGGATTTGGCACAAGAAGACGTCTATAATATGACAGACATCACAACCAAGACTGAAATCATTGCCTTCATCAAGGCAACACAACAAATCGGAGCCGGTGACATTACCAACGTTACCTTCTCGACAGCAGTAATTACCGCTATGACTCCGGAAGAAAGAGACATTGCACTTGACTCGATGATCGTTAGAAACATGCTGACGGACGAGCTTGAAGCGATGATGCTTGCCGATGATCCGTTTGATCTATACTGGCCGGCAAATGCCGATTATATGAACAGTGACCCAGGTACATTCCTGACTGAAGACGGCATCAACAATGTCTTGACTCACTACGGATTAATCTAGAAAAACAAACTAAGAAACGATGATGGAGACGTCATCGTTTTTTTATCGATATATTTGTTGATTTACTTAAATAGTAGTATAATAAAAATGGAATTATTTATATTCTGGAGGGTAAAAATGTTTCTAGCAATCGATCTTGGTTTTCTTAGTACTTTGAATTATATCTTCTATTTGATACTGGGGTTAGCCATCCTAGCCGGGTTCATGAGAGGATTCAAGAAGACCGTATATGTTTTTATTACAATGGCTATATTTTATGTAGTCTTTTTCCTTACAATCAACCAAGTCGTCCAGTTCTTGTGGACATTCGAGATGCCTTGGTTAGGAGGGGTTTTAGGCCAAGTTGATCCTACCCTAAGCAACTTCACTTCGTTTGAATCGAGCATCGATTCTTTCGTTGGAATGCTTTTAGGTGATTCAATCAACTTAGACGCCAGTTCGGCCGAAGTGCTTGCTTTAGCCACCGGGCTGGTCCAATTCGCTTTAAAATTGGTCTGGACTTTGGTATACTTTACAGTTGTATTCCTGATTTGGAAAATACTGACGGCTATCATAGGAGCCATCTTTATCAGAAATAAAGACAAAGCATCCAAAAACCGTGGGTTCGGAGCCTTGTTTGGTGCATTGAATGGTATCATGGCTGTTTTCATCATGATGATTATTTTAGGTGGATTCATGTCAGTAGCCGAATCAGCACTTAACCTGATGGGCAATCAGGAACCGGAACCTCTTTCCTTTGAAATTAGGCCGATGAGTTTTGACGGCAGTCAATCAGTAATACCAATGGCGGAAAATGAAGATATCAATGCCTATGTTACGGATTTACAGGCGATGGTCGATGAATACAATAACAATCTAATGGTTAAAATTGCTAATAGCCTTACTGTTCCGTCCTCTTTGAACGAAGCGGTAGAAGTACCACTTCATATTGACCTTTTTGACCAAGTATTATCGTTTGAATATAACGATCAAACTATTGGTATTCGTTATGAACTTTCAGTAATGTCCAATGCAGCATCTGTCTTATTGAATTCGGATTATATGACAACTCACGAAATCAGTTCGATTACCGGAGATGAAATCCGTGAAGTATTCGCAGATTTGTCTCAATCTGTTCTTATCACGAGTTTGATGCCAGTAGCGATTGAAGTCGCTGCCGACCTCTATGAACAAGAACTTCCAATTTCATTGGATGAACTATATGATATCGATTTCGAAGAAGAATTAGCGACTTTAGGTGAAATTGCCGGTGCTTTGTTCGACGTTTTAAATGGCGCCGGTTATATCGGCGGTGAAGGGTCATTGGATCAAATCGCCATTGACGGCGATGCAATACGAGACCTATTTGCCAATATTGCCGGTAGCGATACGATTCTATTGATTACAGATTCTGTTTTGCTGCCAATGCTTTCCAATGGAGAAGGTGAAATAAACGCTATTCTTACCGTACCGGACGATTTGGATATTGAAGCTGAATATTTGGCGTTAGGTGAGATATTCGCACAAATTATTGACGCTGATATCAGTTTTGCCGATCTGGAAACTGCCAGTGTCACTGTTCTTTTGGAAGCTGCCAGCAAAGTTGACTTGACAGTATTGTTAAATTCCCGTCTTGTCACAGAGGCATTGATTAATATTTTTAGTGGCGCAGCTGGAATCGAAGGAATCGATATCTTCGTAATTCCTGACGGACTTGTTTGGCGTGATGTATATGACGACCAAGGCAACTTGATTCAAGCCGGAGAACTGAGAAACATGCTTGAAGCTGCTCAGGTTTTAACCAGCCTTCAAGGTGACATCGATTTGGAAAATCTTAATATGACCGCATTGCTCGAATTGAGTGATGAAGAAATAGATACGCTTTTCTCATCTTATGTGATCAGAGCGACAGTAAGCGAAATTTTGCAAGTAGCGGATATCGCCGATATGTTGCTGATAATTCCTGACACCGTTTACGATGAATTAGGCTATTTTAGTCAGGATGAATTGGCAAATGCGATGAAATCACTCAGACTTTTGGTATCCGATTCAGGAGATGGTTTTGATTTGACGAAAGCCTTTAGTTTGTCTGATGAAGAACTTGACACCTTGTTGTCTTCCGATATAATCTTGGCCACTATCGGTAATTTATTACATGAACTCGGATTATCAACACTAGTAATTCCGGGAGATGTGGTAGATACGGTAACATCAGGTGACGATGAAATACTTGTAGTTATTGCCGCTGAGATCAAGAAGATTTTCAATGCCCTAGCCGTTCTCAATATAACAGACATTAATTCGATGAGTTTCGATGCTAGCATTATCAGTTATCTTGAAAATGAAACTCAAGACGGATTAGATGACGAAAAAATAGCGATTCTATTGGATTCGGCGATTATTAAAGCCACAGTTTCCGATATGATTATCAACCTGGATGAAAGTTATGGAGGTCAACTGATTATACCTGACTTTGGACCTGATGGCGCTGACATTAAAGTATACGACGCTACCAATGACCTTTATTTGATAACCAATACAGAAATTACCCATTTACTTAAAGCTCTATATGGAATTGGCATCGACAATTTTGAATCAATCGATTTCCAAGATACAGAATTGATTTTGGATAATATGAGCTTACTGTTGGATTCCGCAATCATACACGCTACTGTCTCTAAAATGATCATGGACCAATCAGCGACATTGATAGTTCCGCAGACCGATGTTGACAATGTCTCAATCTTGATTGTTCAAGGTAGTATAACCTACATTGAATCTGATGAACTTGACGCTTTCTTCTCTGCTTTGGATATGTTGCAAATAACTAGTCCGGAAACGGCTAACACCAATTTTGACTTCACGTTGTTGGAAGATTCCGGCAATCAAGACATTTTGCTTGCTTCAGCCATCATGCACGCTACTATATCCGATCGAGTTATGAACTTGAATTCCGGTTCTTTGATTGTTCCTGACTTTGCGGAAAATGGTACAACCGAAATCAGGAAATTAGTTGGACCGGTAGGAGAAGAGACTGAGTTTGTAATAAAAGCCGAACTTAAAACGTTATTCACCGCAATGAATGTTATGGGATTCACTAATTTCGATAATGTCAATTCCGGTGTTTCTTCACAGGCTTTGCTCGACAATGATAATCTGATTTATACATCATCGATTCTACAAGCTACAATATCCAATCAGATTCTAACAAGTACTTCAGGTAATTTAATTGTTCCTGACGAGGATGAACTTACAAATGATATCAGAATTGTCTTAGCTGATGTTACATATATTAGAAATTCCGAATTGGAAGATTTCATAATTTCCATTAAATTACTAGGAATAACTGATTTTAATACTTTCGCAATCGCAGCTGATGATATCTTTACAGTTGATCTTGATACATTCTTCAATTCATATATAATGCAAGCAACAGTTTCAAAATATGTTCTTGACAACGCCGACGATGAAACAGCAGCAGTAGGCACCAACAAACTATTGGTTCCAAATGTTAAACGCGAAGATATTACAGTCGACAGCACATCAACAGAACAAATCGAGAAACAAGAGTTGATTGACATTATTCAAGCTTTGGACACTTTGGGAATGGATAATTTTACTGACTCCATGGACGCAACAATCGTAACTGGGCTTAATTCAACCCAACTTGATTCAATTCTGGACAGTGCTTCATTCCATGTGACAATCGACAATATGCTCAAGAGCAATACTTTTATCAATACTTATATTCCTAATCTGGCTCAAGAGGAAAATTTCGGAGTCTCCGACTTGACCACAAGAACAGAGTTGGTCGCTTTTATTACCGCTGTAAATACTTTAGGCGCTACCGATTTTGAAACTTTTGATGTCAATATCACAGCTATAGCCGGACTTGATACTGAACAAAGAGGTACCGTATTTGACTCCATGATTATCAGGACCAAGATTACACCAGATTTGGAAGCTTTGGCTGACCTTGACCCTGGATTCGATTTCGTTCCTGCCGACTATGAAGTAGGTTCAGTACCGCAGTTCTTGACAAAGACCGCTACACTTGATGCAATGGAACTTTATTATCCAGCCTGATAACTAATTCATAAAAAGAAGAGGAGAGATTTTTCTTTCCTCTTTTCTCATAATTTGGTATAATTATATTCTACTGATATATTGGAGGCACATATGAAAAAATTCCTGATATTCATCGCTTTGTTTTTGATATCACTCGGCTTTGTCGGATGCAATCTGAATTTGACTACAACCGTCACGACAAGCGGTTCTACAAACGAAGTTACAACATCGTTCGATACAGCTGTTACGACGGCCACGGATAATGTTTCCACGACAATAGAAACAACGACGGAAGCTATTGTTACTACAATACCGACTACAACAGAAGCAACAACCACAGACGAATATGATCGCTATCAGACTATCAATTTCTATTCTATCAATGATTTCCACGGAGGAGCATATTCTGATATTTCAATGCTTGTAAATATGGGTGCTTATCTTCAAAATGAAAAAGCAACTACAGATAATACCATCATACTCGGAAATGGCGATATTTTTCAAGGCTCTGCTTTGTCAAACTATTATTACGGACTACCAATAGTTGATGTATTTAATTATGTTGGATTTGATGGATTTGTATTAGGAAATCATGAATTCGATTGGGGCATAGAACAAATTTTACGTTATCGAGACGGAGATACTGAAAACGGAGAGATGTCTTATCCAATCTTAGCTGCCAATATTGTCTACACTGATTCACAAGAACCTATAGAGAATACCATACCTTATATTATCAAGGAAATCAATGGCGTGAAAGTAGGAATCATTGGTGTCATCGGAGATGTCATCAATTCAATATCCGCTTCCAGAGTCCAAAATATAACCTTCTTAGATGCAGCTGACACCATTCAAGATTATGCAGCTTACTTAAGAACAACTGAAGATTGCGACCTTGTAGTGGTTTACGCTCATGAAGGATCTTCATTAGACTATGAAGTCAAAGATTTTACTGGAGACAGCTATATTGACGCAATCTTTAACGGCCATACTCATGCCAATGAATCAGGATCAATCAGCCGTTATTCAGGTTATCCATTATTTTATGCACAAGCCAGCAATTATGAAACATCTTTGTTTAGTAAAATATCACTTACATATGATCGAGTAGAAGCTGAAGTTGTCGGCGGTTCAGCCGCAACCATCACTTATTCTAACGTATCAAGTTATTCCAATTCGAATATTCAAACAATTATCGACAACTATGCCAATGACACGATCTATGTAGCATTCGTAACCCAAGTATTGGCACACACACTATACAGTTTCAACAGAACGGACCTTGCACCTTGGGGTGCTTCTGTAATCCGTGATTACGCCGGAGTAGATGTCGGGGCTTTGAACAGCGGTGGTTTTCGAGTAACAATGCCTTCCGGAGATATAACCATGGGGGCAATGATAGAGATTTACCCATTTGACAATTACATCAAGACATCGGAAATGACCGGTCAACAATTACTTGATTTTTATGAAAAAGTAATAGATAGAAACTATGATGTTGTCTTTGACGACGGACTCACATATGATGGAAGTCATCTCTATATTGATGGCGTAGAGGTCCAAAGCGCAAGTGTCTATACGGTAGGAGCAGTTGATTACATCTTTGATAAGACTTATTATGATTTTCTAGATGGAGAAAATATTACTCAAACAACTTATCTGATGAGAGACTTGCTTGTACAAGATTTGCAAAACACCATCGGAAACTTCAATCCTAATCTCGGAAGCAGTTATCCGCTTGGATTTGACTATTATGATCCTATATATTATTTTGAATTGAAACAAAGTTTAACAATACATTAAAAAAATAACGAGCACGTTTTGTGCTCGTTTTCTATTCCAATGGATTGATATTGTAACTCTTAATTTTTATTTGTCCTTTGTCACAAACCAATCTTGTGATCGAACAATTGTGAAGCCAGGATTCCCAGCTAAAGCCTTCAACGTATTTTGTAAGGAGAGACTTAATGACATGTGAATGAGTGACTAACAACAATTTCTTTCCCGGAAAACGATTGCAAATATCAAGAATTGCGTCACATACTCTCTTTTCCAATTCATCATTAGTTTCCTGATTTGGTACCAAACCACGTTTGATCATATAATAGTAATCATCATTTATTTCTTTTCCGTCGTAATCGCCAAAATTACGTTCTATTAGTCCTTTGTCCATGACGATCGGTCGATGTAACATCATACCTTTATTAACTTGTTCAGCGGTGACATATGCTCTTTTGAGTGGTGAACTGATGACCATGTCAAAATCGATGTTGTGTTCCTTGAAATACACACCTGTTTGAAAGGCTTGACGGATGCCATCTTCATTCAAAGGATTGTCCATTCTGCCTTGTACTATAAAATTTCTGTTTGCCTCAGTCTGTGCATGACGCATCAGGATAAGTTCATTCATTTTATCACCACATGTATTATATCAAAAAAACGAATAAAGTTAAGCAGAATTTGCTTGTAAGTGGTTACATTGCCGAGATTATTGAGTTTACTTTGAGTTGAAAAAATAGTATAATTATTATGAAAAGCGAGGTAAAGAGTCATGAGAATGGTAGATATTATTGTAAATAAACGTGAAGGCTTGGCCAACACGCAAAAAGAAATAGAATTCGCAATAGACGGTTATGTCAAGGGCACAATTCCAGATTATCAGATAAGTGCTTGGTTGATGGCCATATTTTTCCAAGGCATGACAGATGAAGAATCTTCATATCTGACAAAGGCCATGTTATATAGTGGCGACATCATCGATTTATCAATGATTGACGGGGTTAAAGTCGACAAACATTCTACTGGCGGTGTCGGAGATAAAACGACATTGGTATTAGGACCTCTAGTGGCCAGCTTGGGCGCTAAATTGGCAAAACTTTCTGGAAGAGGTTTGGGCCATACAGGTGGTACTTTGGACAAAATGGAATCGATTGATGGTATGAGCATCGACATTCCTGAAGACAAGTTCATTGAACAAGTTAATAAAATTAACATCGCAGTCGCTGGGCAAACCAAGAAGATTGTGCCTGCCGATAAATTGTTGTATGCGCTTAGAGACGTTACCGGATCAGTTCCATCAAAGCCACTTATTGCATCGAGCATCATGTCCAAGAAATTAGCAAGTGGAGCTGATGTAATCTGTCTTGACGTCAAAATCGGCGATGGAGCATTCATGAAGACAATAGAAGATGCTGTAGACCTATCCAAAATCATGGTATCTATCGGTAGTTCTTTCGACAAGAAAGTAGTTGCATTCATCACTGACATGGACCAACCACTAGGAATGACTATCGGTAATCGCTTGGAAGTAATGGAAGCTATTTATACTTTACAGGGAAAAGGCCCAAAAGACCTTGAAACACTTTGTGTAAAAATAGCTGCGAATATGATCTATTTAGCAGATAAAGCCGAATCGGTGGAAGCAGCCGAAAAACTTTGTTATGAACAACTTCATAACGGAAAAGCCTTGGCTAAATTCAATGAGTTCGTCAAAGCTCAAGGCGGACGGATTCCAGATTTGGATAACTTTATCAAGGTTGAAGAAATACTGCCTTACACAGCTAAAAAAGAAGGGTACATCAAGAGAATCAAGGCGTTGAACATCGGACTGGCCTCAATGAAACTCGGGGGAGGACGCGAAACAAAAGAAGATACAATTGATCCAAATGTTGGAATCATTCTAAATAAGAAAGTCGGGGAATTCGTCAAGAAAGGCGATGTGCTTTGTGAAATCTATCGCAACAAGCCTTTGGCAGATGACATAATTGAATTGTTGGATGAAGCTTTTGAAATCGTTCCTGAACACGTTGCGATTCCAGAAACGATCAAGCAAATCATAAGTTGACATTAATCTTGTATATATAGTTGATTTGTGTTAGAATAAGTATTGTAAAAGGGGAGCTAGGAAGACCTGGCTGAGAGTATGGCTGACTGCCATAGACCTTACCTGATCTGGATAATGCCAGCGTAGGAGCATGCTCTACAAATTAGGTCCCTTTCATAGGGGCTTTTATTTTGTCCCGGAATAGGAGAATTTAAATGAGAAAACAACATGTATTGGCTTTAATCGAAACCGGAATCTTTGTTGGTATGGCAGTGGTTTTAGATGCTATTTTCGGTGCGATATATTCTTTACCTTACGGTGGTAGCATCGGATTCGCAATGTTGCCTATATTTATCGTTGCTTCAAGAAGAGGTCCTAAATACGGACTTCTGGCCGGATTGTTATTTGGATTGATTCAAACCGCAATCAAAGTATATTTCCTTAATTTTGCTCAGTATTTCCTTGATTATATCCTTGCCTTTACAGTATTGGGAGTCGGGGCGTTTATACCTGGTTCTTTAAAGAAAGCCTCTCGTTTCATCTGGTTGATTGTTATAGGAAGTGTTTTAAGGCTTATCGCCGCTTCATTGGCTGGCGTCGCTTATTGGGCTGAGTATATTCCGGGAGAGATGGAATGGGTGGATACAATATTCAACACAAACATTGTCGAATCACTAAGTGAGAATGCATTAATTTTCATTGGCGCTTTTATCTATAATTCACTTTATATGGTTCCATCAGCTATTCTTACCATTCTATTAGGTTACATTATGCACAAACGTGGAATCATCCAATATCGTTTGGACTAAAATCACTATATTCTCACAAAAAAAGCAGATATGAAAAAAGTTAGCACTCATTTATTGACAGTGCTAACTTTTATGTTATAATAGTAATGAAATCAAATTGCAGGAGGTATATTATGAACAAAGAAACAAAACAATTTCAGACCGAATCAAAGAAATTACTGAGTCTGATGATCCATTCAATCTATACTAACAAAGAGATATTTTTAAGAGAACTAATTTCAAATGCCAGTGATGCGATCGATAAGTATCATCTTTTAAGTCTTACTGACGAAAAATTGGAAAAAACCAACGATTATGAGATTCATCTGGAAGTTGACAAGAAGAAACGCAAGATTACCATTTCCGACAACGGAATCGGTATGACCTATGATGAACTCATCAACAACATTGGTACGATTGCCAAAAGTGGTACTTTGGAATTTTTGGCTAACGTCAAAAACAAAGACCTGAAGGACGCTGACTTAATCGGACAATTCGGAGTCGGCTTTTATTCAGCTTTCATGGTATCGAAAAAAGTGGAAATAATTACCAAATCCCCATTCAGTGAAAAAGGATATCGTTGGACTTCGGCCGGAGAAGACGAATTCACCGTAGAAGAATTCGAACGTGAAGAAAGAGGAACGAAGATTACTCTCTTCATTCGGAAAAACGAAGATGAGGAGAATTACGACGAATTCTTGGAAGAATATAAAATCCGTTCTTTGGTGAAAAAGTATTCTGATTACGTTAGGTATCCAATTACTATGGAACGCGAGAAAACAATACCTCGTCTGGACGATGAAGGAAAAGAAGTCAAAGACGAATATGATACTGTTATCGAAAATGAAACACTTAATGAAATGGTTCCAATCTGGAAGAAAAACCGTTCCGAACTCAAAGATGAGGATTTGAATGAGTTCTATAAAAATCAATATTACGATTACAACGATCCAATGTTTAGAATCTGGACAGACGTCGAAGGATTATTAACATATAAATCAATCGTCTTCATACCGGGAAAAGCTCCGCAGAACCTTTACAGCGAACGCTACGAAAAAGGTTTGCAGCTATATGCAAAAGGCGTATTTGTAATGGAAAAATGCAAAGAACTTGTTCCGGATTACCTAAGATTCATCAAAGGTTTGGTTGTCTCTCCGGACCTGAATCTAAACATTTCCCGAGAAATCTTACAACACAATCGTCAATTGACCAAAATACAAAAAAATCTGGAAAAGAAGATAATAAGTGAACTTGAAAAGACGCTCAAGAACGAACGTGAAAAATACGAAGAATTCTGGAAAGAGTTCGGGATAAATATCAAATACGGTGTATATGACAACTTCGGAACCAATAAGGAATTACTTCAAGATATTCTGATTTTCCAAACAGTCAATGAAGATAAGTTACTTACTTTAAAAGAATACATTGAGAAGATGCCAAAAGGGCAAAAAGACATCTATTACGGATCAGCCCATTCTAAAGCAGCTCTAAAAGCTACTCCTCAAATGGATCTAATCAAATCCAAAGGGTATGACGTTCTTGTCTTGACCGATGAAATCGACGAGTTCATGATAAGTGTTCTTGGTGAATATGATAAACTTCACTTCAAATCAATCAACCAAGGCGATCTTGATATAGCTGACGAAACAGAAAAAGAAGCCATCAAAGATTTGGAATCTAAAAATGTCGATCTATTATCCAAAATTAAGGAAATCTTAGTCAATG
>CALMFM010000183.1 GCA_937862575.1 uncultured Bacillota bacterium | reverse complement strand
CGCACCGCCACACTTAGGGCAGGAGCAATTTACGAACTCGTCGATGTTTGCCAGCGGTGATTCACCGGTGTCTGTCGGCATGAATTTATCTACTATCGGCAATCTTACCGGGAGGTCTTCGTATGGCACAGGAACGATACCGCATTTATCGCAATAGATGATTGGAATCGGTTCTCCCCAGTACCTTTGACGATTGAATGCCCAATCCTTCATCTTGAACTGCATAGCGGCTTCGCCGATTTTGTTTGTCTCCAAATGATTGATCATCTTATCGATGGCAGCTTTGACTTCCAATCCGTTTATAAGCGGACTATTAATCAATTCTCCACCATCTATGTCAGTATAGGCTTCGTTGGATATATCTCCACCTTTGATGACTTCTCGAATTTCTAGATTATATTTTTTGGCGAATTCATAGTCTCTCGTATCATGTGCAGGAACGGCCATAATCGCTCCGGTTCCATAGGTTATCATAACATAGTCGGAAATGAAGATTGGAATCATTTCTTTTGTTAAAGGATTGATTGCTTTAATACCTTTTATTTCGACTCCGGTCTTATCTTTTGCAAGTTCGATACGTTCGAACTCGGTCTTCATCTTCGCTTGATTCTGATATTCTTCCACTTCTCTAATGTTTTCAATTCGATTGTAGAATTTTTCCAACAACTGATGTTCGGGAGCGATTACCATGAAAGTGGCTCCATAAATAGTATCAGCTCTGGTTGTGAACACCTTAAGTGATTCATCGGAGTTGGCAACAGGGAAGTAAATGTATGCGCCACTGGATTTCCCAATCCATTTCTCCTGTTCGGTCCTGATCCTTGAATTGCATTCAAGTTCATTAAGACCTTCTAGAAGTTTGTCGGCATATTGTGTTATTTTCAGGAACCATACTGTCTTTTCCATTTGCAATACGTCTGAATCGCAACGGTCGCATTTGCCACCTTGAGACTCTTCGTTTGAAAGAATGACTTTACAACTCGGGCAATAGTTGACATAGGCTATGTCTCTATAAGCAAGACCATGTTCGAACAGTTTCAAGAAGACCCATTGAGTCCAACGATAATAATGCGGATCTGTAGTATCTACAACACGGCTAAAATCGAAGGAAATTCCAGCGGACTTCAATTGTTTCTTGAAAGTTTCGATATTCCTGTCGGTTATCTTTCTTGGATGAATTTGCGTTTGGATCGCATAATTTTCCGTAGGCAAACCAAAGGCATCGAACCCAATTGGAAAGAGGACGTTTTTCCCTTCCATTCTTCTTTTTCGGGAAATAACTTCCAAGCTTAGATATGCTCTGATATGACCGATATGCATTCCGATACCTGATGGGTAAGGGAACTCGACCAATGAATAGTATTTTTCTTTTTCACTGAAATCCTCGGCTTTAAAATAATTGCCGGAATACCAGATGTCTTGCCATTTCTTTTCGATTTTCTTGTCATCGAATGTTGGGATGAATTCGCTCATGTTTGTATCCTCCAATAAAAAATCGCCCTCAAAAAAAGGACGAATGATCGCGGTACCACCTTTGTTCTGACCTAAGTCAGCTCTCAAAACCTTAACGCAGTAAACGTATTCCGCTCCCGTGTTGCGCGGAATCTACTCGACAGACTAATTCGGTCAATTACCTTTTCGGTTCGCACCACCCACCGACTCTCTGGAAAGACTACTTGGCTTACTATTTCTGTTTCCTTGTATTTATATGTATTATAGCATAATTTAGGATTATTTCAATAACCAATCAATTATTATCCTCATCATCTTCATCGTTGTCTTCCAAATCATCCTGAGTGTATGATTCAACTACTGGTCCATCTTCTTGTTTGTATTTTCTCAGCATAGCCTGATAATATAACTCTCTGTTTAATCTAAACATTGGCATGTAGGCAAAGAATCCCAACGCGAAGAATATCCAATCGTTGAATAAAATAATATTGTAGAATGTGATTAATAAGGCAACTGGAGTCACAGCCATGGCTGTTAGCTTGAATAACTTGCCATATTTAATCTCTTTGCGATATCTTAGGAACATCAAAGTAGAAATAAGTATTATCGCTATTAAAACAATTATATTGTTTATGTAAACGGATATGATATTGGCATAGAGCAAGACATTGGTAAACATTGCCATACCTTCTTCAATCGTGTTGTAATTATATTGTGAACTGAAAATAGGTTCATGGAAGATTCTCATTGTTCCAAACCATAAAGATACACTGTCGCCTTGGACGAGTATTGATGTTTGATTCGGCACAGACATACTTGAGAAATCGATGTCACCATTCAAAAAATAAACTCTTATACCATAGATATTATATAGTGACTCTATGTCATAATTATCTCCATCACAAACGACGGTATGATCTATTAACTGACATCCAGTATTTTCATAACTAAATGAAGAATTATCATATCTAATATATTGTACGGCTTGGCCTAAAGACATGAATATGGCCATTATAACCATGTATAAAAAAATAAACCATCCAGAACGATTTACCTGTTTGACCAAAGCTTTGGGATTAAAAATAGAATCATGCAATATGTTAAACATCAAATCACCGCTAACATTATATCATTTTTTCGTGATAATATTTTGTTTTTTGCACAAATAATAATCCGATAGTTATGTTATAATCATTTTGGTGGTAACATGAACTATTTCACAAATGAGAAGCGCTACAATACCATAAACGAATTTTACCGTCAAAGGTTCGGTTCCAAAGTATATAAGATCTCTTTAAATGGAGATTTTACTTGTCCGAATCGTGATGGTTCTATTTCATACAAAGGTTGTATTTTCTGTTCCGAATCCGGATCTGGAGACTTTGCCGGAGACAAGGAAAACACTTTGAAAGAACAATTCGAATCAGTCAAAACTATAATGCAAAACAAATGGAATGAAGGAAAATTCATTGCCTATTTTCAAGCGAATACAAATACATACGGTTCCATAACAAAAATAAGAAATCTGTTTGAGACTGCATTGACTTTGGATAATGACATTGTCGGACTAAGTATCGCGACAAGGCCAGATTGTCTGCCAAATGAAGTGTTGGATTATCTTGATGAATTAAATAAAAGAACATACTTAACTGTAGAGTTGGGGTTACAGACAATCCATGAGAGAACATTGAACTTCATCAATCGTGGTCATGATCTTGAGACTTTTGTCAAAGGCGTCACGGAACTAAGAAAAAGAAATATCAATGTAGTGGTTCATATCATCAACGGTTTCCCTAATGAATCTAGAGAAGATATGCTAGAAACAGCACATTTCCTAAACACACTGGATATTCAAGGTGTCAAGATTCATATGCTATATATCCAGAAGAAAACCGAACTTGCCTACTTCTACTCACAGCATCCATTTGACCTGTTGACAATGGAACAGTTTGTGGAAATCGTGACAAGTCAAATTGAAATATTGAAAGACTCAATAATTATTCATCGTCTGACCGGCGATGCCCCAAGAGACCAATTGATTGAACCAAAATGGACATTAAAGAAATTTGTCGTAGCCAATGAAATCGACAAACTCTTGCGATTTAGAAATACCTATCAAGGAACAAAGGTGAAACTCAATGAATAAATCAGGACATATCGCCGGAATATTCTTCGCAATGATATTCGGCTTTTCCTTTATGTTTTCCAAAATAGCATTAAATACTCTGACACCGATGGGGCTTATCGCTTACCGATTCCTATTGGCATTTCTAATTTTCGAAATTCTTAGACTGACCAAGGTCGTAAAAATCAGATTTGAGAAAAGATTCATGTTGCCTCTATTTCTTGTGGCTATCTTCCAACCAATCCTGTATTTTATCTTCGAAACCTTTGGTCTTACCAAGATTACTAGTTCAGAAGCGGGAATGATGATTGCTTTGATTCCAATATTCGTGACGATATTGTCAAGCATTATCTTGAAGGAAACCCCTAATAAATTCCAAGTCATGTTCATATCACTGTCAGTTTCTGGTATCTTGTTAATACAATTCTTTAAAAACAATCTGGGATTTGAAGGCAGTATAACCGGTTTTGTCTTGCTTTTCTTTGCGGTGTTATCGGCAGCTTTATTTAACATTGCATCAAGAAGCGCTGCCAAACAACTCAAACCATATGAAGTTACTTATTTCATGATGTTATCTGGTGCAGTTATTTTCAATGCCATATACATCGGTCAACTAATCAGCCAAAATACTCTGGGTTCCTATTTCACAAATCTTAATGATACGAACGTTATTGTCTCAATAATATACTTGGGCATCATCGCTTCAATCGGTGGATTTTTCTTGGTCAATTTTGCCTTAAGCAAACTTCCAGCCCACGTATCAAGTGTCTACTCGAACCTATCAACCGTGGTAGCGGTTATTGCCGGTGCCGTGTTTTTGAATGAATCTTTGGAATGGTATCATATAGTTGGTGGTTTGATGATCATTCTTGGCGTTTATGGTACTGCGAGAATGAATATCATCAATACCAGAAAGAAGGAAGCACAAAATGATAAAAATAGTGAAACTATCTCATGATTTACTGGCAAAACATCCTTCTCCAGAAGTAGCTTTGGATATGACTGCCGGGAACGGTCAGGATACTTTGTTTTTGTCTAAGATATCAAAAAAAGTATATGCCTTTGACATTCAAGAGGAAGCAATTACCAAAACGCTAAAATTGCTGGAGGAGAATCAAGTATTTAACGTAGAAGTCATTAGAGAATCACATGATTTGTTTGATATCTTTGTCTCTGAACAGATTGATCTGGCTATATACAATCTCGGGTATTTACCAAGCGGAAACAAAGATATAAAAACTGAAGCCAGAATCGTAATTAACTCCCTTAGAAAACTGATGAATCAGTTGAAAAGCGGTGCTATCGTCGTAATCGTCATCTATTTGCATAACCTTGAAGAAAGCAAAGCGATAGATGAGTTTGTATCAAATCTTAGCGCTGATTATGACGCCATGAAACATGTGGTCATGAATAGAAGTTCAAGCCCCTATATTATTGAAATAAAAAAGATATAAAAAATGCCATCGATTTGATGGCATTATATTTTTACTCGTTTTCTGTATATAGTTCGTATTTTCTGAGTCTTAAGATAGGTGCGTAGATTGAAAATGGGAATGTCAACAATTTTTGATTGTAAACAAGGATTTTTGCATCTCTTTCTCTTCTTAATTTTTGGAGATTGTCATAAGTCTCGATTATATACTTATTTTCCTCAGATTCCAAGTTCAATTCAGTATATGCTTTGTCAATATTTCTTAAAAGAATCTTCTTCTCTTCATGAGGAAGATTTTTAATTACGACTTTTGTGAAGGGTTCAAGATGAGATGAATTATGGGCATTGTACATCAAATTGACGATTTTCCTGATTTCAATATGGAACCGAGAACGAATTTTGTAAACTTGTTTCATCTCCAAACGCAAATCACGGATTATGAAAAAAGATCCGACAGTAACGAATATGACTATTACCAGTAGCAATAACAGGATTTCAAATAAGGCGCTAGCCGTGAAACTTAGAAACATCAGATCACTCCTGACTTAAATAAGTCCTCAAAATGTCAACCATGTCGAGTCTCTCCCAAGGAAGATCAAGGTCGTTTCTTCCAAAATGTCCATAAGCCGCTGTCTGTTTGTATATAGGACGTTTCAAGTTAAGACGATCAATAATGGCTTTAGGTCGCAAATCGAAATGTTTGTTTATGATTTCAATGATTTTTTCTTCCGATATCTTACTTGTGCCAAAAGAGTCGATGCCAACTGAAGTTGGTTTCGCCATGCCGATGGCATATGATACTTGCAGTTCCAATTCGTCAGCCAATCCGGCAGCAACGATGTTTTTCGCAATGTATCTTAACATATATGCAGCTGACCTATCGACCTTTGAAGGATCCTTGCCAGAAAAGGCGCCACCACCGTGATGGGCTCTTCCGCCATAAGTATCAACGATAATTTTTCTGCCGGTCAAACCTGAATCTCCTGCAGGTCCGCCTTTGACGAATCTTCCTGTAGGGTTGATTTGAATCTTCGTGGATTCATCCATGTATTCTTTCGGAATAACATAATTGATTACATGTTGGATTAGATCGGCTCTAATCTTTTCATTTGTAACTTCCGGTGAATGTTGTGAAGATATCAGTAAATTGTCAAATCTCTTGAATTTGCCTTGTTCGTCAAATTCAGCAGTCACTTGAGTTTTTCCATCCGGACGCAGATATCCTAAAATACCGCTTTTTCTCACAAATGAAAGTCTTCTAGCCAATTTATTTGCGTAATAATGAGTTATCGGCATATAGCTGTCTGTTGTATTGATAGCATAACCAAACATCATTCCTTGATCTCCTGCACCTTGTTCGTGGCCAGATGATTCATTGACGCCTATGGCGATATCCGGAGATTGTTCGTTGATGCTGACGAGAACAGACAAGTTCTCGGCATCGAATCCGTATTTTCCACGGTCATAACCGATTTCTGCTACGGTATCTCTGACAATTTTTTGGATATCCACATAAGTGTCGGTGGTTATTTCACCGGCAACTAATACAAGTCCAGTTGATACCAATGTTTCGCAAGCCACTCTGGCTTCGCTGTCTTTAGAAAGAATCGCATCGAGTATGGAATCGGAAATCTGATCGCAGATTTTATCCGGATGTCCCTCGGTTACTGATTCTGAAGTAAAAAATCTATACATGTTAACACCTCTGTTTTAAATTAAACGATAATATATGGCTTCGAAGTCATCGCTGTACTTGATGAATCTATCAACGATTTGCGGATCAAAATATGGATAGAACTCAAGTTGAATGAGGTCGATTGCTCGCTGATGTTTCAATTCGCGTTTGTAATTCCTAGGCTGTCTGAGAATCTCGTATATCTCGCATAGCAGAATAACTTGTGATTCGCGATTGTTTTGGATTCCATTCATTTCCTTGATGAAATCCTTGTTTACTGTCTTTTCGAAATGGGCTCTAACGATGTCTTCGCCTTTCTTTTCGAGTTGAAGTCTTTTTATTATAACCGATCCGATGATTGTTTTTTCTCTTATCCTATGAAAATCTTTCTCATCAAGACGGTCTTTCTTGCCGAAATCATCGGCATTAAGGATATCTTTCTTATCAATATGTATTGTAGAGAAGTCAAATAACTCTTCACATAATTTCGATGAATATCCCAAGAAATTACCCAGTTTAGCCGCCATTTCAGCTACTCTTCTTGAACTGTCTTCTTGATTTTTTTCAATTTCTTCATCGCCGTGTTGCTTATATACGCCGATTACATCGAAAACGTCGGAAACAACGGTTTTGAAATCTTTTTCCATGGCTCTGCGTTTAACAAGTTCTTCTTTACGCTTGTTGTTCATATCTTCAGATATTTTGGCATTGGAATATAATGCAATCATGAATACCGCTAGAACCAAGGTTCTCAAGAATATATCAGTAAGAATCGGACCTTTGATGTAATTCCATAGAGTAATGAAATCAGTCGCATACTGATATACGGGATACATAACAACTAAGTGAATTATGGTCATAGCGACAAGATTTACTCTGAATACTACCGATAATAATCGTGAATCTTGATACAAGGCAATCACGACCATCGCAAAATAAATCAGCGCATAACCTGCTTGTGTAATCGAAAAGAATCCTCCAGTCAACGCATCACCCAATGTGAAGCGTAATTTGAGATAGACGGCAACAGCCATCAAAAGGATATATACTCCCGAAATATACTCACCAAGCTGTTGTTTCTGCAATGTGGTCGGGTCTTCAGATATAACTTTTCTAATCGACTGTGAAACCAGAAACATTATCATTGAAAATATTAATGTCACGATTATATTTACTGATCTGTTTACTCCGCCTGATCCAATCAAAGTAAAAAGCAGGAACACGATATTGGTAACCCAGGTAATATTCCGGATAACCAGGTTTCTACGGTATAAGACCGAAGTTTCATCCAAGATATCCACTCCGGCTTCGAAACTGAATTTATTTATAAAGAAGTATTTTATGCGTTGGAAAAACTTGGTAATCCGGTTTCTTCCTTCCATTTCTCTGGCTCGAAGATTTGCTGCAACCTTGTTTTCATCAAAATTCTTTTTGAATGACGAAATCCTAAAAAAATCGATTACTTTGTCAATGAAACTCTTTTTCCTAGGAGCTTTTTTGACAGATACATTGTCAAAGTATTCGTCGATTTTTTTCTTTGATTCGGCTTTATCTTCTTTTTTCTTAGTTGCCGGATCGTTTTTACGAAAGAATTCATCTAAGGTTTTTTCACGATTATCCATCAAATCACCTCCTTTTCGATTAATTGCTTACTGTATTAGAAAAGTTTCGGTTCCTCGATGATAGTTGGATCTTTCTTGGCTTCCAATTCATTCTCTATCTGCGCTACTCTTGTGGAAGCTGCGGCCGCTATGGCACCAACAATGTCGTCAAGGAAGGTATGGCATGCTGGTTTATCGCCTTTACCGTCGAAATTAAGTTTAGCGACAATTCCCGGTTTATTGACATCAATGTCACCAAAATTTGTCCTTCCGATTGTGCCATACATTCCAGCAAGTTCCAATCCAAACAATTCATCAATGCCAAACATTCCCAAATCGGTTGCCAGAATTTCCTGAATAGGTCCTTTGAAAGCTTTTTGTTCGGTTAATCTGTCGATTTCCGCACCTAACTGCAAAATATGGAAAACATCACGTAAAGACAGAATCTTATCAACTGACTCTTTACATTCCAGATACGATATGTTAGGGTTCCATTTTGATTGTTGCATGAATGCTATTTGAGCTATTTCATCAAGCTTTACTCCTCTTTCATTAAGGACTTTGACATTCATTTGATACATTTCATCTCTTGAAAACAGATTTCTCTCTCTGTTCATAGAATCACTCCTTTTATATGCACATATAAAAAATGTTGCCTATCATTATATTATATCATAATTTAGTGGTAATATAGCAATTTTCGTTTAATCAAGCAGTTTCCCAATTGTTAACAGATTTTTCCCGGCTCCATTCATAAAATCATTGATACCCATCCTGTTTTTGCCCTGTAATTGGAGATCTTTGATTATTACAATTCCCTTTGCGGTCTGTACCGAAACACCAAAATTATCTATCTTTACAATCTCTCCCGGTACCCTACCAATATTCTCATCAGAGGTTGAAACTTCATAGACTTTCACTTTTTTTCCATCAACATTGAAATAGGTTAACGGCCAAGGATAAAACCCGCGAACATGATTTCTTACTTCCTTGGCAGTTTGTTTGAAATCAAGATGTTCTTCTTCCGGTTTGATGTTTCTAGCGAATGTAATCTTTGTTTCATCCTGTTTAATCGGAATAATATCATCGATATCGCCTAATACTTCCAACAATAAATCTCTACCGACGACACTGAGTTTTTCTTCTAAAGTACCCACATTGTCTTCATCTGTTATTTTAACTGGTTCTTGTGCCAATATGTCTCCGGAATCCATCTTCATCGCCATGTACATCACTGTAATTCCCGATTCAATATCACCATATTGAATAGCTCTATGCATCGGCGATCCGCCGCGATATTTTGGAAGTAAAGATGCATGAACATTGATGGCTTGATATTTGGCATGGCTTAATACATGTTCAGGTATCATTTGTCCATAAGCAGCCACTATTATAAAATCAAGTTCAAGATTCGTGATGTGAGAATGGTCGCTTTTGATGTCATTTGGTTGAAAAACTTCAAGTCCTAATTCTAGTGCTTTTTCTTTTACTGGTGTCGGAGTTATGATTTTTTTTCGACCTACAGGCTTGTCCGGCTGAGTCACTACCAATGCGACTTCATACTTCTTATTCAAACCTTCAAGGATTGGAACAGCGAAATTCATACTTCCCATAAAACATATTCTCATAGTAATCACCTAACCTACATCCGGGAATCTGTCAATACTGACATAATTCTCGTTAA
>CALMFM010000182.1 GCA_937862575.1 uncultured Bacillota bacterium | reverse complement strand
AAGCGAATCCGGGTCTTGCATCTGTTCGCTTGCGGATGCGACATTGTCGTTTTGATTATTGATATCTATCAAGGCGTTATTGCTTGAATCCAACCAATTGGTTTCAAAATCATTATCCCAAATAAACGGTAGCCTTCTTGTTTCGTCCCAAATATCAGGTCCAGAGGCTTTGTATCCAAACATTCCAATCTCTTCGCCATAATATATTATCGGGTTACCCGGAAGAACCAGCAGCATCTCCGCCGCAAGCCTTGTCATTTCTTCGTTTCCGAGAACTTGTGTGGCAAAGCGATCCATGTCATGATTCACTATGAAAGGTGCGGAGATAAAATTCTTATCTATTCTACGATAATAATCATACATATCTTCCAAAACCGTCGCATATCTTCTGTTGCTGTAATTTTGAGAAGCGGTTCTTATTAAAGCAGCTATCGGGAAATCTAAAGGTGAATCAACTGCGCCAAAGAAGTCTCCCACAACTTGATATAATGTTTCCTCATATATTTCTGCAGTAACATATATCCCGCTCTTGTATTCATCGAGGGCTTTTATGTAGTCTTTCAAGAAAATAATATTATCCAAATATGTTGTAGATTCACCGATATATTCGTTTTCTCCAAAGAAATGTAGTGCCGCATCAAGCCTAAAGCCCATTACTCCCTTGTCTATCCAAAACTCGCTAATATTAACTATTTCATCCGCAACAACAGGATTACTTAAATTAAGATCGGGCATCGTATATGAAAAATAGCCGCAATACTTTCCTACGCTTGTAGTGTGCCAAATAGTTTGGTTCCAAGATCCTAAAATCTTTGACGTGTCAATCGAGTTGTCGATAAAATTATAATATGCCATATAAGTCTCGTCTCCGGTCAATGCCGCTTGAAACCATGGGTGTTCATTCGATGTGTGGTTAAAAACCATGTCTAGCATAATCTTAATTCCCTTTGCGTCAGCTTCTGATACAAGGTTTTCAAAATCTTCCATCGTGCCGTAATCTGGATTTACCGAATAATAATCCGTTACATCATATCCGTGATATGTCGGTGACGGATTTATTGGCATTA
>CALMFM010000181.1 GCA_937862575.1 uncultured Bacillota bacterium | reverse complement strand
AAAAGAAATTTATTCGCTGATACCGGTATTGAATCATAGACGTTGAATGAAGCCATAACCATTTGGCTGCCGACATCAATCCCTGCCTGAAACGGTTTCAGGTATACTTCTTTAAGAATACGTTCGCTGATATCGACAGTATTGTATTCCCTACCGGCTTCGGCTGCGCCATAAGCAATGAAATGTTTTAGGCAGGAAGCAACTGTATCATATCCGCTCAAACTATTCTGTTCATATCCTTCAACATAAGCTTTTGCCATTTCCATACCTAAATAGGGATCTTCTCCAGCACTTTCCATGACTCTGCCCCACCTAGGGTCCCTAACGATGTCGACCATTGGCGAAAAGGTTAGATTGACTCCACTATGACTAGACTCATATGCAATGACTTTAGCTGCTTTCTTGACCAACTCAGGATTGAAAGAAGCTGCCATAGCCAAGTTAATCGGAAACCCAGTTCTACAACCATGAATAATATCATTGGCAAAAAACAGAGGTATACCCAATCTGGATTCCTCAACGGCGATCTTCTGGAATCGATATATCTCAATGTTATCGTATAACCCAAGCAAAGATCCAACTTCACCATTCATGATTCCTTTTACAATATCGACATCACTGAATTCAGGACCATAAGTGAATTGTCCGTAAAAAGCTCCTTGATATGTTTGACCGATTTTTTCTCGAACCGTCATCCTTTTCATCAGCGATTTAACTAAGACCTCAATCTCCGTGTCAGTGCGTTTTGGCAACTCTATTCGTTCAATCTTTTGCATTTGCTCGATCAATTGCTTTTTTAAAATGTCCATTTCTAACCCCCGAAAGGTAATTCATTGATATAACTACTAGATAGTATATTTTACATAAGTAATTATGTCAATCATTTAGAACAGAAAAAGAAAAGCCGCGTCTTGCGACTCGGCTTCCCTTATTCTATTGAGATATATTTAGTTTCTTTCTTGTTTGTTCCTTCTTTTGGAATGAACAGGTTCAGAATACCCTTCTCGTATTTGGCTGTGATGTCCTCTTCTTGAATGTCGTCTCCGACATAGAATGTTCTTGCACAAGTTCCCGTAAATCTCTCACGTCTTACGAAATGCTTGTTTTCATCTTCCTTGATTTCTTCTTTTCTAGCTTCTATGGTCAAATAACCTTTATCCAAACTGATTTTGATGTCTTCTTTTCCAAATCCAGGAACGTCGATATGGAGTTCGTATCCGTTTTCAACTTCCAAGATGTCGGTTTTCATGCTTGAAGACGGTAATCTCCTTGAAGAGTTTGTGGTGAAGAAATCATCAAAGATATCGTTGAAGAATGGGAATGTGCTTGTTGTTTTTACTAACTTTGTCATAATGTTTACCTCCTAATGGATATTAAATTTAGCACTCTACTACTTCGAGTGACAACTTTATTATATCACATATTTTGGCAGTGTCAAGTGATGAGTGCTAATATTTTTGTGATTTTTTTGTGAAAATAAAAAAAGCGCCAAATTCAGCGCCTTTACTATTAGAAATTAAACATTATTATGTTTGGAAAGAAAATTAACAAGATGCCAATTACCGCCAATATGACTCCACCGACAATACTGGAATACTTAGTATACCTATTGGATATGCCGGTTACTTTCATGGTTATCATAGCTAAGGTGAAGATGACCAGGTCGTCTATCATAAAAAGGAAAATATATATTCCTATATACAAGAAATACATACCAACTGATAAATCATTCATTGCCAAGATTTCAGTAAAAAGCAATGGTAGTCCGGCTGAACATGCCAACTCGATTAAATTGACGGTCGCAGCCAAGACAATCACTCCGCCCAATGCCAGCCAAAGACTTTGTTTGGTTACAATCGATTTGATTCTGTCAATCAGCTTTGATCTACTTTTATCATCGGTCACTTCGCAGCCGACTTCATCCTTTGTTTTAAAGAACTTGTATATATTGTAGCCTCCAAAACCAAGTCCAAAGATACCAATCATTATCCTGAACCAGTTGACAGCTACCAGACTAACGGCTACTTGTAGCCAAGAAACCATGATAAGGAAATATACCAAAGCCGAAATGAAGATGAATGTTAATCCAATTATCCACATTCTCTTGCGGTCTTTCATATTGATAAGCATCGTTATCAGAAAAACCAAAACCCACATGGCGCAAGGATTGAATCCGTCCACGAATCCGATAACAACGGCACTGCCAAACAGTGACAATGATTCAACTTCTACCTCGCCAATTATCGGTAAAACAATGACTTCCCTTATCAATGTGTCAATATCTGATATCAAAACATTCTCTCCATCGATGATTTTTTGAACGACATCGACAAAATTATTTTCTGAATATCTATCAATGGTACTTCTGATGTCATATACAACCTGAGGGTTATATCCGGAAAAAGCCAATCCGCCAATAACTACCGTTGGAGTTTCAACTTTGACTTCAAAAACATCGGCTACTTCTTTCAGCAAATCCATATTGTCGTCATCGCTGATTTCGTAATACACGACTTCCAGATTATCATATTCTTCCATCAAAGTATCCAAAAAATTACTCATTTCCTGACAATTTTGGCAAAATTGATTATCAAAGAAATGGATTGTTATCGGATTAGCGGCTTTGACATTGGTAAAAAAAGGACTTATAAACAAGACCAGTAAAAATATTAAGGTTGTTTTTAATATCTTATTCATAAAGCTCCTTTATCAATCTTGTTAATTCCTTGTTGGATTTCTCACCGATGATTCTGCTTACTTCCAAATCATCTTTAAATACTATCAATAACGGCAAAATCTTGCCGATGTTGTATTGTTCCACTTT
>CALMFM010000180.1 GCA_937862575.1 uncultured Bacillota bacterium | reverse complement strand
ATGACATCAACGAAAACCTCCTTGCAGTCGCAAGAGCCGGAGCTGGAGTAAATAATATTCCATTGGACAAAATGGCAGACAAAGGGGTTGTTGTATTCAATACACCTGGGGCTAATGCCAACGGAGTCAAAGAATTGGTCATTGCCGGAATGCTGATGGCTTCGAGAGACATCATCGGCGGTATCGAATGGGTAAAGAACAATCGCTCCGATGAGAACATCTTGAAAAGCATTGAAAAAGCCAAAGCTGCCTTTGGTGGCAAAGAAATTCTTGGTAAGACAATCGCTGTAATCGGCCTTGGAGAAGTCGGCGGTAAAGTCGCCAATTCCTGCATCGATCTTGGTTTGAAAGTCTATGGATACGATCCATATATATCGGAAAAGGCTCTCAAGGCTTTGAAACCGGGAATTGAAATATCCAATGACCTTGACAAAATGTACAAAGTCTCCGACTTCATTTCCTTACATCTTCCATTGCTTGATTCGACAAAGAACATGTTCGATGAAGTTGTTTTCTCAAAAGTCAAGCCAGGAATGGTCCTGCTGAATTACAGTCGAGATCAATTGGTCAAGGATGAAGCAATCAAAGTTGCTCTTGAATCAGGTAAAGTTTTCAAATATGTTACTGATTTTCCTAATCATTTCGTAGCGAATTTGGATAATGTTATCCCAATTCCGCATCTTGGTGCATCAACAGAAGAATCAGAAGATAATTGTGCCATTATGGCTGCTCATCAACTGATGAATTATGTTGAAAGAGGAGATATTGTCAACTCCGTAAATTTCCCGAACGTGGTGCTCGGAGAAATGGAAGGAGTAGAAAGATTGGTGTTATTAGCCAAGAACTCAGAAGATCTCACAGTTGAAATTGACAAAACATTGAAACCATGTGAAAAATCAATTGAGACCTCAGTGGCTAAAGTTCGTGGCAATTATGCGGTCTTTGCCTACGATTTCAACAAGAAAGTACCTGAAGAAATACTTGAATCTTTGAAACAACTACCAGGTATTCTAAAGGTTAGAACAATCTGATACGGCACCCTTTTCGAAGGGTGCTTTCTTTTTAACCAAAAAAAGCGTTAATCAGTAAAGATATCGGAAAAAAACACTTGATTTTTTAAGTAATAAATATTAAAATATATTAGCGACTGAATGGAGGGTTGTTTATGAAGGTGCAATTTACATTGAAATGTACAGAGTGTGGTTCTGAGAACTATCAACATACAAAAAATAAGAAAACACATCCAGATAGAATGGAAGTTAAAAAGTATTGTCCAACTTGTAGAAAATCTACTATTCACAAGGAAAAGAAATAATTTTTTGTATTTTTGCATCCGATTACGGATGCTTTTTTTCTATATGCTTTATTTATTAAGATAAAAATAGTAAAATAATGCACAAGAGGTGAACTCATGAGAAAATACATCATTGGTGTCGACGTTGGTGGCACCAGCGTTAAAATAGGTAAATTTAATCGCGCCGGAGATCTCCTGGATAAATTTAGTGTGAAAACTGATTTATCTAATCATGGAGCCAATATCTTGAAAGATATTATACAGGCGATTAAAGAAAATATTGCGACTGACGAAATAATCGGAATCGGACTAGGCGTTCCTGGCCCTGTTAAAAATAATGTCGTAATCCATTGTGTAAATCTTGGCTGGGGTCGCAAGGATTTGGAAAAAGAAGTACATAGTTTGATTAATGATGAGAATATCATTATCCAAGCTGGTAATGATGCCAATGTAGCCGCAGCCGGAGAAATGTTCAAGGGAATTGCCAAAGGCTATAAAAATGTCGTGATGTTTACTTTGGGAACCGGAGTCGGCGGCGGAATTATTCTAGATGGAAAAGTTGTCGAAGGCGTTAACGGATCCGGTGGTGAACTTGGTCATATTATCGTCGACCAAAGACATAATTTTGCTTGTAATTGCGGGAAAAAAGGCTGCTTGGAAACAGTAGCTTCAGCCACAGGTATCGTCAACCTCGCAAAAACCAGATTGGCACATTCCAAGGTTTGGAGTCCGTTAAGAAAATACGAAGATTTCTCAGCCAAAAAGGTATTCGATTGTGCAAAAGAGGATGATGCAATAGGTAAACAAACGATTGATGAAGCCATGCGTTATCTGGCTTTGGCAATGGCCAATGTCAGCCTTACCTTGGATCCAGAAATCATTGTTATTGGCGGTGGGGTATCCAATGCCGGAGAAATCATTCTGGAATATGTAAACAAATACTACTATGATTACGTTAATCCTTTCATAAAAAAAGCGAACATCGCGATGGCATCGCTTGGAAACGATGCCGGCATCTATGGGTGCGCATATTTGATAAAATGATTAAGTTGAAAGTATTTGACCAAAATATAGCCGAAGTCAATTCTTACTTACTTATTAAACAGAAAGATGCAATCGTAATCGATCCAGGATTCAACGGAGATCAAATAAATGATTTCTGTCAATTGAATGATATATCGATTAAAGACGTATTATTGACACACGGTCATTTTGATCATATAAAAGGTATAGAGAAACTGGCAAAGAATCATCAATTCAAAATCCATGTCAGTGAAGCTGATGCAAAAATGCTTTCTGACGAAAATATGAATTACGCTAAAGCTTTCGGTCAAACTTTTAGGAAACCAGATAATATTGAAGTGATTGTCTTACTGAACGACAAAATCGAAATTCTAGGGGAGAAATTAACAATATTCTTTACACCAGGTCACACAAAAGGCTCTATCTGTATTCTTCATGAAAACAAATTGTTCTCTGGAGATACTTTATTCAGTGATAGTATCGGCAGAACAGATTTAGTGACTGGTAGTTCCATTGACATAAAACGCTCTTTGGAGTTGTTGAAGAAAGTGGTATCCAATAAGGTTATGGTCTATCCCGGACACGGGAAAAGTTCCGAAATGAAGAAAATCAAAGAGGAAAATTATTATCTAAAATAAGAAAAGCACTTGCCATCAGGCGAGTGCTTTTAAATAGTCGACATTGTTTAATACATATTCGAGATCTATGATTGGTTCATCATTTAGAATCTTACTACGGTAAATGTTAAGGTAGTTAGAACCCCAAGGACTTCCGGATACTTCCGGTCCTCCAGCGATAATCACCACATATAAAGCAAAGACTCTTAGTTTGATGAAGTCATGTAAACGCAGAAACTCTTCTTTAGCCAATTTGTTATATTTCAGATAGCCTTTTAGAAAATGATTCAGAATCCAAATGCTTTTCTCGTTTTTTAGACTGATGTCCGGATTTTGATAAGCGAACTGGTAGAAAATGATGATGGCGATATCTGAAATCATATGTTTGTAGGTTGCGTCATCAAAATCGAATATCGTTAAATGGTTGTTGGCGTCTATAACCATATTGCCAAAATGAGCATCGGTATGGATTAACCCGTAATTGTCTTTGTGCTTAGGAAAAGTATTGATTTTATCGAGAAGTTGACGAAATTTAACTAATATTTCATGATCTTCTGAAGATAAGACTTTTTCAGGCAATGTGCTGAAAAGAATATCCTCATACCATTCGGGACGTTTGTGTTTAGGTTTAAAATCCTTGGTTAAATGATGGAATTTACCTAGTTGTTCACCTAGATTGACCCAAATCTCAGGCTCATTGGCTCTTTCCCTGACTCGCTCTCCAAGACCTCTGGTGAAAGCCGCGACTGTAAAATAATCTATTTCGTTTATAAAAACCTTCTCTACTATATTATCGTAGTGAGAATGAACGACAGTCGACACACTAGCACCGTGATGGGCAAGATAATCGATAAATTCAATTTCGCCTAAAACCTCGTCGTATTTTTTATGATCGCTATGAACCAGACGAAGAATGTATTCAATATCGTTCTTTTTGTAAATGTAGACAAAGTTCTCAAAACCGCCGTGATACTGGAGATTTTCAAGCGATACGTCATATCGCTTGCCAGCCTCAGCCAGAAGTAAATCATTAATTGATTCTCTGATGTGTTGTTCCATAATTACCCTCCAACTAAAAATTATAACAAAGAAATATATATAGGACAATATATAAAAAAATTTATATAGATACGTCTTGTGAATTTTCCGTGGTGAAATGTGATGAATTTATAAAAATTTCAATAATATTAGCACTCTTTTCTTGACTTTGCCAAATACATGATATATAATACCTTTAGCAATCAAAGAAATAGAGTGCTAAAGGAGTGATCCAATTGACTAAAAGACAGGAAATGATCCTAAAACTTATTGTCGATGAATACGTGAAATCAGCTGAGCCTATCGGTTCAAAAGCTATCGCGGAAATCCTTAATGTCTCATCCGCAACCATAAGAAACGAGATGGGAATTTTGGAAGAACTGAATTATATCGAAAAAACTCACACTTCTTCAGGAAGAGTGCCATCCGAAAAAGGATATCGTTATTATATCGAAACCATCGTCAAGAATCTTGACGAGGAAACTGACGGCTTCTTTGAATTTGACGAGATTTTCGAACAAGGTGCTGATCGAGATGAAATCATTCATGAAGCGATTAATCTGCTTTCTGAAGCAACTAACTGTACGGCTATTTCTTTAGGACCTAACGCTTATCATTCGAAGGTGAAGAAAATCCAGATGGTTCCGATTACTTCACATCAAGCCTTGATTATCGTGATAACTAATTTTGGTCACGTCGAATCAAAACAAATCAATCTTTCTGAGGATATGGACACCGAAGAACTGGTCAAAGTAATTGACTTGTTGAATGAAATGTTAATCGACACACCAATTTCAAAAGTTTCTGAGAAATTACATTATGAAATCCAACATAGTCATATCAAAGAATTATTGAAATACAGAGAAACAATCGTTGATTCATTCATTGAAGCGTTCTCCAAATTCGCTCAATCAAGATATTATCTTACCGGATCCAGCAACATGCTATATCAACCGGAATTCAATGACATTCATAAACTGAGAGAATTCATCTCGACTATTGAAAACAATGAGATATTCAAAATCGTTGACCAAGACTCAGAAGGTATCTCTGTGAAAATCGGTAGTGAGAATCAGATTACAGCCATGAATGATTGCACTGTAATATCATCAAGCTATAATACCCACGATGGAGAAAAAGGAACCATATCATTGGTTGGGCCTACCAGAATGGACTACAGAAGAATTATACCGCTATTGAAATACATAGCCAGACATATCGCTAAACTATATGAAGAGGAGTAATTAACATGAGTGACGAACAAGATAAGACAATAAGCGTCGAAAATAATGAGACGCTAAACGTTGAAGAAGAACTCGAAAAAATGAAATCTGAACCGGAACTAGAAGAACCTAAAGGACCGGAAAAGGACAAGAAAGAAAAACCAAAGAAAAAGAAGAAACCAAGTGCAGAAGAACTACTCTTGGAAATCCAAGACGAACTCAATGAAGTCAAAGACAAGTATCTAAGGTCTTTGGCAGAAACTGAAAATGCCAAGAAGCGTCTCAATGAAGATCTTAGAAGAGAAAGAAAGTATGCAGGTTACACCCTAGCTAGCAAACTTATTGATTCAATAGAAATCTTCAATCAAGCTTTGAATATGGAAACCAATGATCCGAATCTAAAGAATTTCCTCTATGGATTTAAAATGATTGACGAAATGATATTCAATGCGATGAAAGAGGAAGGCGTAGAAATAATCGACACAAAAATAGGTGAAGAATTCGACCCGAATAAAGATCAAGCGGTGGATGTCGCCTATGAAGCCGACAAACCTGAGAACACAGTTTTGAAAGTAGTCAAAAAAGGCTACATGTTCAAGGACAGAATATTAAGACCAAGTATGGTCATCATCAACATAAAACCAGAGGAGCCAAAAGAGGAAGGCTCCGATACTGAAGAAACAGTACAATGAAAGGATAATCAATTATGAAAATTATAGGTATTGACTTAGGAACAACAAACTCATGCGTATCCGTAATGGAAGGCAAAGAAGCAAAAGTAATTCCAAATCTTGACGGAAACAGAACCACTCCATCAGTAGTGGCTTTCAAGGACAACGAAACTCAAGTAGGCGAAGTAGCCAAAAGACAGGTTATTACTAACCCTAATACAGTTTATTCCATCAAAAGAAAGATGGGTACTTCCGAAAGAGTAAAAATCAACGACAAATATTATACACCACAAGAAATTTCCGCAATGATTCTTCGCAACTTGAAAGAATCCGCAGAAGCATATCTTGGCGGAAAAGTAACAGAAGCGGTAATCACCGTTCCTGCATATTTCAATGACGCTCAAAGACAAGCAACAAAAGATGCAGGTAAAATCGCCGGTCTGGATGTCAAGAGAATCATCAATGAACCAACCGCAGCCGCATTGGCATACGGCATCGACAAAAAAAGCAAAGACGAAACAGTATTGGTCTATGACCTTGGTGGTGGAACATTCGACGTATCAATTCTGGAACTTTCCGATGGTACATTTGAAGTTATTTCAACATCAGGAAACAACCATCTAGGCGGAGACGATTTCGACCAAAGAATAGTTGACTGGTTAGTAGAAGAATTCCGCAAGGAAACCGGAGTTGATTTGTCAAAAGATAAGATGGCATATCAAAGACTTCGCGACGCTTCTGAGAAAGCCAAAAAGGAATTGTCAACAATCATGAAATCCCAGATTTCCTTGCCATTCATCTCCATGAATGCTTCCGGACCTGTTCACTTGGAAAAAGAACTCACAAGAGCCAAATTCAATGAATTGGTGCATGATCTTATCCAAATGACTGTTGAACCGGTAAGACAAGCTTTGAGAGATGCAAAGATGACAGCCAATGATATCGACGAAGTATTGTTAGTTGGTGGTTCTACAAGAGTTCCAGCAGTTCAAGAAGCCGTGAAAAAGATTCTTGGTAAAGATCCTAACCGTTCAATCAATCCTGACGAAGTTGTAGCCATGGGAGCTGCCATTCAAGGTGGAGTTCTTCAAGGTGATGTTAAAGACGTATTGCTACTAGATGTTACCCCACTTTCACTCGGTATCGAGACTTTAGGTGGTGTATTTACAAAACTTATTGAAAGAAATACGACAATCCCAACTTCTAAGTCACAAATCTTCTCAACAGCTGCCGATAACCAACCGACAGTTGACATCCATGTCCTTCAAGGTGAAAGACAAATGGCTAAGGACAATAAGACTTTGGGCCACTTCCAACTTGGAGACATCCCACCAGCAAGAAGAGGCGTACCACAAATCGAAGTCAAGTTTGATATCGATGCAAACGGCATCGTCAATGTTCACGCAAAGAACGTAGCTACTGGAAAAGCCAATTCAATAACAATTCAATCTAGTTCAAGTCTTTCTGAGGAAGAAATCGACAGGTTGGTAAGAGAAGCCGAAGAAAACGCTGAAGCCGACAAAGCAAAACGTGAAGAGGCAGATCTTCGCAATGAAGCCGATCAATTAATTTTCGTTACAAAACAAGCAATCGAAGATCTTGGTGATAAAGTTAAAGACAAAGAAAAGAAAGATGCAGAAGCCAAGATGAAAGACCTTGAAGAAGCATTGAAAGGTTCTAACTTGGAAGAAATCAAAGTTGCAAAAGCAGCTTTGGAAAAAACAGCACAAGCTTTTTCAGAGAGAGTATATAAAGAGCAAAACGCTCAACAACAGCAACAACAGCAGCAACAACAATCATCCGATTTCACACAAGAAGAAGACGACACCAAGAAAGATGACGATGATGTATTTGACGCAGATTATAAAGAAATGTAATTCGTTAAATTGCAGGAAACTGCAATTTAACTTCGTTATAGGGGTGTGAAGATGAGCAAGAGAGATTACTACGAAGTCCTAGGCGTTTCCAAAGGTGCTTCAGAAGACGAAATAAAAAAATCTTACCGGAATCTGGCGAAAAAATACCATCCGGATGTTTCGACTGAAACTAATGCGGAAGCCAAATTTAAAGAAGTTCAAGAAGCATATGATGTTTTGAGCGATCAAACTAAGCGCGCTCAATACGACCAATTTGGTCATCAAGCTTTTGATGGAACTGGCGGATTCGGTGCCGGTGGTTTCGGTGGGTTTGGTCAAGGCGACTTCGGAGATTTCGGAGATATTTTCAGTGCCTTCTTCGGTGGCGGTGCTCGATCACAAAGAGCTACCAATCGTCCTCATAAAGGTGCGGACATCCAAAGAAGAATGTCTATCACTTTTGAAGAATCAATCTTCGGTAAGAAAGAAAAAATTAGAATACCTGTCTATGATGAATGTCATGTTTGTCATGGGTTAGGTGCAGAATCCAAAAGTGATATCCGCGCTTGTACGCAGTGCCATGGAACTGGAACAATCGTAGTTGAAACACAGACTCTATTTGGTAGAACCCAAACAAGAAGAACTTGTCCAACTTGTAATGGAACCGGCAAAGAAATCACCAAAAAGTGTAGCAACTGTAATGGCGAAGGTGTGGAAAGAATCAACAAGGAAATTGAAATCAAGGTTCCAGAAGGAATCGAGACCGGACAACAAATCAGACTTGAGGGTTTTGGAAACAAAGGACACAATGGCGGTCCTAATGGCGACCTTTACATCGTTTTTGAAGTCAAGGAGTCGGATACTTTCATGAGACAAGGTGATGACATCATCATCAATGTACCAATCACTTTTGCCCAAGCAGCATTGGGAACAGAAATAGAAGTACCTACTGTATATGGAAAAGTATTGCTTAAAATACCTAGTGGCACACAGTCCGATTCCAAATTCAGAATTAAGGGAAAAGGCGCCCCTAATGTCCGAAGTAAGGTCAAAGGTGATCAACACGTTATAGTGACAGTAACCACTCCGACTAAACTTGATGGCGAAACAAAAAGATTGTTTGAAAGACTTTCCAAACTTGAAGACACACCTGTAAAAAACAAAACGGTATGGAATAAGATCAAAGACAGTTTCAAAATGTAACAGAAGCCGATTTCTTGTCGGCTTTTTAATTTTTTAAATGCAATAAAGTGGTATAATATAATTGGTGATTTCATGGAAGAACTCCTTGCAAAAACAATTCTTCAAAAAACAAAACCAGATATTGACTTTTGGTTTTACAATGACTATAACATGAACCTCTACCGCGGCTGTTCGCATGGATGTATCTATTGTGATTCGCGGAGTCTTTGCTACGGAATCGAGAATTTTGACAAAGTGATTCCAAAAAAGGATTCCATCAAGATTCTTGAAGAAGAGTTGATACGTAAACGAAAAAAAGGCATCATCGGTATGGGTTCTATGTCAGATCCATACAATCCCTTGGAGAAAAAACTTAAAAACACCAGAGATGCCTTAAAACTGATACTCAAATATGGTTACGGAACACAGATAATAACCAAGAGCAACCTTATTTTAAGAGATTTGGATTTACTTAAAGAAATTAACGTACACGAATCTGTCTTGGTAAATATAACAGTAACAACCGCAGATCCTGTTCTACAGAAGATTATCGAACCTTTCTCGAGTACTACGGAAGAGCGATTTGAAGCACTTAAAATTCTAAATGAGAATGGAATAAAAGCGGGAATAACTTTAATGCCAATTTTGCCATATGTTAATGACACTGTTGAAAATCTGGACGCTTTACTCGAAAAAGCTAAAGCAGCCAAAGTCCATCACATTTATCCTTGGTTTGGTCTAACGATGAGAGATAGGCAAAGAGACTATCTTTATCAAAAATTAGATGAGCATTTTCCAGGAGTCAGGCAGAAATATGAAAGAGAATTTGGTCAGAATTACCAAGCAAATTCCCGGAATTCTAATACCCTATATCCACATTTACAAGAAAAATGCAAGCAATATGGTATCCTTTATAATATAAGAGACATAAACAAATCCTTTGTTAAACCCCCAAAACAAATGCAATTAGAACTATGAATCCACTTTTGGATTCTTTTTTTTATTTACCTCTTTACAAGTTAAAATCAATGCGTTATAATATAAACACGTTATGTATAAAAAGCATATGCATAAACACGTTATATAAAGGAGGTGAAATAATGACGAATTCTGGCGAATTTGTAAGAGGCTTTACCAACTATATTATCTTGTCTATACTAGCTAAATTCGATAGTTATGGTTATGAGATGTCGAAGATTATCGAATATGTCAGCGAACAGAATATCCAGTTGACTGAAGCCACTCTCTATACCGCCTTAAAGAGACTTCTGTTGGAAGGGAAAATAAAATCCTATACCGGCAAGAATAAAAAAGGCATGAATCGTCGTTATTATCAGATTACCTCCAATGGGAAAGAAGAATTGCAGTCGTTCCGAAAAGACTGGGTGACAATCGAAAACACCCTGTCTTCTTTGGTTGGCGGCAATTTTGAATATAAGAGAGAAAATTAGGAAGTGATTTTATGGATTTGTACAACGTGATACCAAAACAATTCTTCAGTCTTCTTGCAAGCAAGAACCAATCGATCTATGTCGGTTCCATTCTCGAGGTATACAAAGCTTACGAAAATGGTTCAATTCTTGGCATGGACAAAACCATAGCCAAACAAGTTCTTGTCGATTATCTGGACCTTAATCCGCTAGAAGAAGAACTGGAAGGCAACGAAAGCGAACAAGAGATTACCAATCGCGATCGTGCGAACTACATTCTGAGAAGGATGGAGGAAACCGAATGGATCGACATCGACATCAACAACGATTATGAGGAAGTCATCAATTTCCGCGATTATTCGATAACGATTATCGATGCCTTGAGGCAGATTTCCAGCGATTCCATTTATGGAGGAGAGTCTGACGGGCATGAATTCAGAGGATACATCTATACGGTATACTCCTTATTGAACAGTGACCATGGCGAATATGGCATGGTTGTTGAACAGGTATACAAGAATACAGCCGCTTTCGTCAGAGAAATCAGAAAACTAGATTCTCGTCTGAAGTATTACATAAGGTCGATAATCGATAATTCGGAAATCAAGGATCTTATCAATCTGCTTGTAAATTACAAGGTAGAACTGATGGATCAGGCTTACAGGCGACTTAAAACCAGCGACAACATCAACAAATACCGACTGGATATCGTTAAGAAACTCGAGAGTTTCCAACAGGATCCGGTAATAATGGAATTGATTGCCAAAGAATACCTCTTGCAGATGAAAAACAATCATGACCTGGCGATGATCAAAGCAAACAAACGGATAGACGACATGATAGACATCTATAATTCAATCAATTTCATCATTGATGAGATTGATCAGAAAAACAAGGTTTACGTCAACTCAACCATCGCAAAGATCAAATTCCTGTTGTCGGATGACGAGAACATCATCACCAAACTGACAAGAATCCTGAGGTTTACAGCTGACGGAATCAAAAACCGCAAATCCAAGAAAACTTTGGAAACTGTCGAACCGATCTTCAATATTTCCAATTATTTGCAGATTGGCACCAGCTCACTGTTCACACCAAGAGGATTCTACAAGCGGATTGATTCCCAATACCTGGCGGAAAACAATGGTGGGCCGGGCATCAGGCTCCAAGAAGAATTCTACAAGGAATTCGAACGAAACTACAGCGAAGATGTAATTAACCGTTATCTTCTGGAATTCTTTAGGGATAACACCCAGATTAAAGCATCACAGATTATCCGTGACGACATGTCGGATGAAGCGGTACTCAGATTACTCTATATACTGGTTTATGCCGGTGACGAGCTTGATTATTATATCCAACCATTGACAAGCGAGATTGAACACACGCGTTTCCGCTTGGCAGACTTTGAAATCATTAGGGGGTATGACGCATGATACTAGAAAAATTCGATGAACTCAACAGCAGCCAGCACAGTCTTTTTTCAAAGACTTGCCTGAAGCTTCTGTCGACCGGCTTCTTAGCCAGAGACAAGAAAGACAACAAGGACATGTATTATTTTGTACTCAGTTACAAGAAATATTTCGATGAGTATTTCGAAGTGATGGATTACGAAATAATCCTCGATCGTGAGAACGGGGCGATACAGCTTATCCATAAGGACAACTCGAATGTGCTGAGACTCGGTAAAGAAGAGACACTGATTCTTTTAATCCTGAGGATTCTATATCACCAGCATCTTGCTGATACCTCAGTGAACGACAATATAATCATCCGTATTGACGAACTGCATCAATATTATGAGAATCTCGAACTCAAAAAGAAGATTAACAAGACCGACCTAGTAAGAATTTTAAGGATGTATAAGCGATTTAACATCATTGAACCAATCGGTGACATAACAAAATCAAATTCCAAGGTCATCATTTTCCCGACAATCCTATTGGCGATAAACACTACCGCAATCAACGATGTCTATGACCTAATTTTAAGACTCGAAAACAAACAAGGAAGTGATTCAGATGAAGAAACTGACGAAGATTAGACTTATAAATTGGCACTATTTCGCCAATGAGACAATCCATGTAAAAAACAATACCCTGATCACCGGACAGAACGCCACCGGTAAATCGACAATCGTCGATGCTGTATCGTTCATCATAACTGCCGGAGACCAGATATTCAATATGGCAGCCAATGAGAAAAGCAAGCGTGATCTACGCGGTTATGTTAAATGTAAACTAGGCATTGACAACCAAGAATATCTCCGCGAAGGCGATATCACCGGTCATGTAGCGTTAGAATTTTACGATGAAAGCAAACAGACGTATTTCACTGTCGGCGCTGTAATCGACGTGTTCGGCGAGATTCTACCTCCTAAAGTCCTGTTTTATCATATCGACGGGATGATCGACGATTCCCATTTCGTCGACAAAGAAGGGAAAATCTATACGACTTCTCAATTCAAGAAGACAAAGAATGCAACAAAAGTATACTTAACAAGAAGAGAAGCGAAATCGGCTTATCGCTCCTTGTTCGGCTCAATCAATGAGACTTATTTCACCCTGATTCCTAAAGCCTTGGCATTCAAACCAATCCCGGACGTAAAGGATTTTATTTACAGATACCTACTTGAAGAAAAAGCTCTTGACGTCGAATCCATCAAGGAATCAATCAATTCCTACCGTGACCTAGAAGCGACTCTCAAGATAATCAAGAAAAAAGTTGAGGACCTCAACGACATCAAAGCCATGTACGAAGAGATAAAGATCAACCTCGACCAAAAGGAATTCTACGAATATTTTCTCAAAATCGTCGAAGTCGAGAATATGAAAGACGAAATCGAGAAATTGAATGAGAAACTTAGCAAGATCACGATCGCCAAGGAACAGAACAAGAAGTTGATTGACGACATCAACGCCCAACTTAGCATACTGGACGAACGCAGTAAGGAACTCTACTCGATGATGTCTTCAAATGATACTTTCCAGACCGCCAAGATTTACGAGAAGGAATTAAACGAATTAAATGAAAAAATCGAGCAGCAAATGGAAGTCAGGACTTACGCCCTGAAGAAAATCAAGAAGACCAATGCCGTAATCCAGGAGCTCAAGAACGAATTCAAGAAACCGATTTATACGGAATTGTCTAAAATCGAGTTGAACAAGATCGATGAGACCAATTTCGAGGATTCCAAATTAAAATTGTTGAAAATAAGAAAAGATCTAGTTCAAATTCTCGATGAGAACAAGGAAGAAATCGGTAAACAGACCCATATCAAGAACACTTTGATCGAAGAAATCAATGACATCTATACAACATTGAAAGATCTTGAAAACCACAAAATGCGCTACAATCCGATGATCCAGAGACTGCAGTCAAGCATCGTTCAAGGCGTCAAAACCCGTTATGATGTCGACATCAACGTCCACATCCTCTGCGAACTGCTAGAAGTAACCGATCCGACATGGCATGACACAGTTGAGGACTATCTTGGCTTCCAGAGATTCAATTTGATCGTCGAGCCGCGTTATTTCGACGCTGCGCTCGAAGTTTACAATCAGATAAAAGATGATATGAACATTTACGGAATCGGACTTGTCAACACCAAGAAGATCCAACATTTCAAGAACTTCCGGGAAAACTCCTTAGCATCAATCATCAGTTCGGAAAACGTCGATGCTAGACATTATATCAACATGGTCTGCGGAAACCTGATCATGGTCGAAAGCGTTACCCAACTCGAAGACTATCCGCAAGCAATAACCAATAGCGGAATGGTTTACAGGAGTTATACAGTAAGATCTCTCAACAAGACCCAGGAGAAACCTTTCATCGGTCAGAAAGCGCAAGAGAAGCAACTCGAGAAATGGCGATTAATGGCCACCGAGACCAGAAAACGTTTCACTAAGATCCAAGATGGAATCCAACTGTTGAACGAAGAGAACAACGCGATCACCGCCGTCGAAATCGACAATTTGATCACAATGTTTGAATCCTATTATCAACTTAACACATTGAAGGAAAGAAGAAAGGATCTCACGAAACGTAAAGAGCAACTGAAACAGGAGGACTTATCCGACCTCAGAGTCGAGTATGAGAACATCCGTGAAGAAATCAGAGGCTATGAGGCAAACCGCCAAAAAGCTTATGAAAGAAATGGAAAACTCAATTCCGACGAGATCAAATTCCATGAGACAATCTTGCAATATGAAAAGGACATCAAGCGCATCTCCAAGAAGATAACCGACATCTCCGACGAAGACATCACAAGAGAAAAGGAAGCTCAAGACCTTTACAAACACGAAATCTCTAAGACCTCGAATATAGCTTCCATCCTATCTGAATACCAAAATCGGATCTTCCAGGAACAGGAAAGCATCAACAACCTTGATGATTCACTTCGCAGCAAGCAGATTAAGTATGTAAGCAAGTACAATCTAAGCTATTCTTTCGGAGTCGAATACATCGACGAGTATCTTGATGAACTTAATAAACTCGTGAAATCGGAACTGGTCAAGTATGAAGCCAAGGTAAGAGAAGCCAGAGAATCAGCCGAAAAGCTGTTCAAAGAGGACTTCATTGCCAAGTTAAGGGATTATATTATATCAGCCCAAGATGAGATCAGCCACATCAACGAGACATTGGCGAAGATCCATTTCGGAGAAGACACCTACGAGTTCATTTTCCCTAAATCCAAGGAATATGGCGAATACTACGATATGGTGCTTTCCGACGATGCTTTAAAAGCTGGTACGGAAATGATGAACTACGACTTCGAGATGAAGTATCAAAGACAGCTTGAGGAACTGTTCGTGAATCTAGCTTCGGAAGATCTAAACGCTCCAGGCGTCGTGAACAAGTTCACCGATTACAGGACGTATATGGATTATGATATCCTGATCACCAATTCCGCCGGCGAGAAACTGCTTTATTCGAAGGTCTTCAAGGAAAAATCCGGTGGTGAGACCCAGGTACCGTTCTACGTAGCCACCCTAGCATCATTCGTCCGGTTGTTCGACCAGGCGAGAAGAGGATTGCTGCATGACTCGATCGGACTTATCATCTTTGACGAGGTTTTCGACAAGATGGATACATCGAGAATCAAAGCGATGATGGAATTCATCAGACAGTTGCCGGTACAGATTATTCTGGCAACACCTCCACAAAAAATGGAAGTCTTGTCCAAATATACGGACACCACAGTTGTTACACTGCGCGAAGGACGGAACGCCAGAGCGTACGAAGCAATAAAAAGCATGTAAAAAGCCACTACCAAGTGGCTTTTTTTATCATTTAGCTGATAAATCGAACAAAAATATGTTATCATTTAAAACGGTGATACAATGCAAAGATACTTTGTCGGCGACGAAGCCGTCAATGAAAACAGAATAGCGATATCCGGAGGCGATTTCCATCATATCAGGAACGTCATGAGGATGAATATCGGTGACGAATTGGTCGTGACCACTTTTTCAGGTTCTTCATTCAAAACCAGAATTTCCAGTTTCAACAAAGGCGAAGTGGTGGTCGAGATAATCGAGAGATTGAATCAATCCGACAATACCTTGAATATCAGTCTTGCCCAAGCCTTGATACGCCGCGAGAATTTTGAACTAGTTTTGCAGAAAGCCACTGAACTTGGAGTCAGGGAGATATTTCCCCTAAAGACTGAACGCCAGGTCATTAAACTGGAAGACATTTCCAAGAAGAAATTTCGCTATGAAGCTATTGTCAAAGAAGCTTCAGAACAATCGGAAAGGGCAAAGATGCCAATAATCAGGGACCTATCTACGATTGAGAGTTTACCTTATCACGAATACGATCATATTCTTATAGCATATGCGAGACATGATGCAAGAGAATTCAAATCGATCATATCGCAGATATCGTCTGACAAGAAAGTCCTGGTTTTGGTCGGCCCGGAAGGCGGTTTCAGCGAGAGGGAGATCGAATTCCTGAAAACCAAAGGTCAACTGGTCTTGTTGGGTGATACGATATTGAGAAGCGAAACTGCCGGAATCTATATAGTATCCGCCTTCAGGTTCATTTGGGGTGGTTGAGATGAAAGCTGCATTCTATACTCTTGGCTGTAAAGTCAATTCCTATGAGACCGAAGCGATTATCGAGAAGTTCGAAAAAGAGAACTACAAGATTGTTGATTTCGATGAAGTAGCTGATGTGTATGTAATCAATACTTGCATGGTCACAAACACCGGCGAGAGAAAATCAAAAAAATATGTTAGAAGACCATATCAACTCAACAAGGAAGCGGTTGTCGTCGTCATGGGCTGTCTCAGTCAGCTTAAGGCGGAAGAAATAATCAAAATCGATGGAGTCAGTGTCGTATTAGGCACTAAGAACAGAGAGAACATCCTCGAATATATCGAAGAATTCAAACGGACTAAGCTGCCTTTGAACAAAGTAGAAAGACTTGAGAATGATGAAAAACACGATTCTCTTTTCATCAGCGATTTCAAGCACCACCAGAGAGCCTTCCTGAAAATCCAGGACGGCTGCAACAATTTCTGTTCATATTGCATAATCCCTTATACCAGAGGCAGAATCCGCTCCAAAAATCCGGAACAGGTACTTAATGAAGCCAAGAAACTAGTTGATTCAGGACACGTCGAAATCGTCTTGACCGGAATTCATACTGGAGGATACGGAACCGATATTGAAGGCTATAGCTTCGCTGAATTGTTAAAGGACCTGGACAAGGTCAAAGGTTTGAAAAGAATCAGGATCTCATCAATTGAGATAATGGAGTTGACTGATGAAGTCATAGACATCATCAGGAAATCCAAAAAGATCGTCAATCATTTGCACATTCCTTTGCAAAGCGGATCGAACCGAATCTTGAAGCTGATGAATCGGCGCTACGATACTGAAGAGTTTCTTTCCAAAATCGCCAAACTGAAATCATTAATAGCCGATCTGGCGGTAACAACCGACGTGATTGTCGGTTTCCCATCCGAGTCGGAAGTCGATTTTCTTGAACAACTTAGAGTGATCGAAGAAGCAGATTTTCAAGAACTGCACGTGTTTCCATTCTCAAAAAGAGAAGGAACGGTCGCCAGTCGCATGAAAGATCAGATTCCCGATGAGATCAAGAAAGAAAGAGTCCATCGGCTATTGAATCTCAGCAGGCAACTGAAAGAAACACATACGAAAAAACAATTGGGTAAAATCCACAGGGTTATCTTCGAACAGGAGAAAGATGGCTTTCTGCAAGGACATACCAGAGACTACTTGTTGGTCAGATCCAAACTGAATGAATCCTTGATCGGACAGGAAGTCGAAGTCAGGCTCATTGATTATGACGGAGAATATTGCTTCGGGGAACTAGTATAATAACAAAACACCGCGGTTGCGGTGTTTTTTGATAAAAAAATGCCATCAGAACTCTGATGGCATCATAATATTATTCTTCGACTGAGTCAGCGATAATCTGGTTCATGTTCGCATTGAATTTCTGGAAATTCGCCGGCATCATCGTGTCTTTCCTAACCGTAACAAGCGTGGTCTCCCCAGTGCACCTGAGTTCGTTTCCGACTTTCAGCTCGTAATGATGGACCAATCTTATCCCGTTATATTTTACAAGTTTAGCACCCAATGTAACCAATTCGCCGTATCTTACCGGTTTGATGTAATTTACTTTGGCTTCTTTCATGACATAGTAGATTCCCTGATTCTCGATATCCACCATAGTCAATCCAAGATGTTCAAGAAGTTTGGTTCTGATTATCTCAAACCAACGCAAGTAGTTGGAATGATGGACAACCTGTTGCATGTCAGTTTCGTAATATCTTACCTCAATCTTTGTTTCAAACATTCTTCTCACCGACTTGGAAGAAGAAGGCAGGAACCATTACTAACAAGTAGAATACTAGTATTGCGCCTAATGCCAACAATCCACCGACAGTCAAAGCCAAGAACAACTCACTTAGAATTGGAACTAGTAACCACAAACTGATTATGGAAAGAATACCAACTACAACATGGTTGACCC
>CALMFM010000179.1 GCA_937862575.1 uncultured Bacillota bacterium | reverse complement strand
ACTAAATCATTTGCAAAATTCTGACATTGAACTTCAAATCCTGTTTGCAGCAAGCAGTAATCAGTCATTTGATCAATTATGGCTTGTTGAGCAGCTTGGAAATTGAGAATGTCAGCTTCAAGATCCAATATTCTTTGGGTCCAAAAATCAATCTCATCTTGATAATGCTCTAGATCGTTTGTCATACCAAACACAGCCAAATTATACAGGATATCAATTATTGTTTCTTTATCGAATCCTAGAACTTGAATTTCAGTGTAAAGGTTCAAAATATCGGCAGCTGATTGGATATCCATGAAATCCCAACGAATCTGATTCATAGCCAACAGCATATTGTATAATCCTTCTTCTGTTCCAGCATTAAGCAAGTCAAGCATGACAGTTATCTGATCTTCAACGTTTTCAGGATCAAACATTTCATTGACCAAATCAATCAGATCTTGTCTGTCGAAAGTTCCTAACGGACTTTGGAAGTATACTGGATAAACATCCAAATCACCAATAATGATCGAGAAGTCTTGATCCCAACCGATAAAGATGTAATGGAAATCGAGGTCATCGGCTTTTCCAGGTCCTACTGGAGCTGTAGCCGCTGAACCATAATCTATTGTTTGAGTGTTGATAAGTACTCCGTCCGCATCATAGAAGTTAACAGTATACTGATTTACAACTGCATCAAATACTGCAGTGACATTCAAGGCATATTGAACGTTGGAGAAATCAACATCCCAACCGACAAATACATAAGTATATTGATCTGTTGCTGTCTTGGTAGCCAATAGCGGAGCTACTGCACCTTCACCATGTAATATCATCTGAGTACTGATGATGTTTCCATCGCCGTCATAGAAGTTAACTTCATATTCGGTCTCAAGAGGTACTGCTACATATGTAGCGGTAACAATCAAGTCAGCAGTAATATTAGTGAAAGCAATATCCCAACCATCAAATGTATAGGCATTTGTTAAGTCAGAAGGTTTGAATGGATCTGCAGGAGCGACTGCATCCTCACCGTAAGCGATAGATTGCGTGTCGAGTACTGTTCCATCCTCATCCTTAAAGACAACATCATAATAATTCAATTCTTGTGAGTATTGGGCAGTTACAGCTAAAGTACCGGTAATATTTCCAAAAGCAACACTCCAACCGGTAAATGTATAGCTGTATTGAGGTGTACCAGGTCTTACCGGATCAGCCGGTGCTGTAGCTCCAGAGCCGTAAGCTACATCTTCGGTCTTAAGTACTGAACCATCATAATCATAGAATGTTACGGTGTATTCATTAACTGTCGAAGTATAAGTAGCTGTAACTGTGAGAGCGCCGGTAATATTATTGAAAGCAACGTCCCAACCATTGAAAGTATAAGTATATTGGGCATTGCCTGCTCTTGCTGGATCAGCCGGGGCTGTAGCTCCCGAACCATAGGCAACGCTTTCTGTCTTCAACAATGTTCCGTCATAATCATTAAAATTGACCGTATAAACATTTACAGTCTGTGTATAAACGGCTGTAACAGTTAGAGGTCCTGTGATATTGTTGAACGCTACGCTCCAATGACTGAATGTATAAGTGTATTGGGCTGTGGCTGCCATAGTTGGATTTGCCGGAGCGGTAGCTGCCGATCCATAAGCGACTTGTTGAGTAGAAAGTGTAGCGCCATTAGCATTATTGAAAGTGACAGTATATTGTCTTACTGTCTGTGTGAATACTGCATTGACTGTCAAATCGCTTGTGACGTTGCTGAAATCAACACTCCAATGATCGAAAGTAAAAGTATACTGTGCTGTAGCTGCTTTGGTCGGATTCGACGGTGCTACTGCCGCATGTCCTAATTGAACTTCCTGAGTGCTGATTAAAACGCCATCAGAATAGAATGAAACCGTAAAAGTCTCAATTGCAGTGGCTGTATATGTCGCATAAACCGACATATTTCCGGTCACGTTAGAAAAATCAGCGCTCCAGCCATCGAATTCATATGTATAGGTTTCATCATCTTCTTTCGTTGGGTCAGTAGGAGGTGTTGCGGCTGTTCCGTATGGTACTGTCGAAGTACCAAGAACAGTAGTTTCATCCTCGTCATAGAATGTCACTGTATATTGATTTACCGTTTCAGTAAATACTGGGTTTATCAATAAATCCTCAGTTACATTTGTATATTCCTTGTCCCAATGATCGAAGGTATAAGTATATTGTGCTGTAGAAGCTTTTGTAGGTGTGTCAGGTGTATCTGCATCTTCACCTTCTAGAACTTCTTGAGTCTCCAGTACTGATCCATCTCCGTCAAAGAAAATGACTTGGTAGTATGTTCCTGTTTCAACAACAGTAGTTGTTTCGCTGGTACGAGGTCCAAAGAAATCGCATCCCGCGAACAAGAAACTTACCACCATAAGCATCAATACTGTGATTAGTTTTCTTTTCAAGTTTTTCACTCCCCTTTATATTTAGTTATTATTACATCATACGAATATAATAGCACCAAAAAAAGTAAAAATCTATACATGCATAAAAAATCACGTTAAATCGGTCGTTCAAAGCACAAAAAAAGAACAGCATGTTAACATTGCTGTTCTTCAGTATTATTTAAGTATATCAGTCTGTTTCAGTGACGTCTACCAATTCAGGATAACCATAATATTCGTAGTACGAAATATTCAAGTCTTGAGTAGCTACAACGTTGAAATCGTCATTGATGTCAAACATATGGATGCTTGAGTATGATACGGTGTAAATGTAATTATCAATAATCACGGCTCTCTCGATTGAATCAAAATATCTGTACCAACCTCCGTCTTGCTCTTCCATATGAGTTAATTTCGTCACGAATTCCAAGTCTCCTGCATGGTAAACCTTGAACAAATACATGCTTTGCGAATAACCGGAATAATCAACATAGTACTCATAAACCGGAATTGCTACATATGTGAAGTCAGCGCCTTGAGGTGTAAATGACAAGAATGCTTTGTGGTCCCACATAACGTCGGTATAAGAATATTCACCTTCAACCAAATAAGTTTCTAAGTTGACTGGAGTATCAGAACTAGTGTCATATAAAGCCACTTTGACACCAGTGAATGTCGTCCAACCACCCATGTCTTCAGCTTGTCTTCCTATTCCTAACAACAAGTTGTCAGTAATTTCATGTAAGTAATCGCTGACACCATCTTCGTACAATTCTCCGACAATCTCAGGATTTTCAGGATCAGACAAATCTAATTTGTAAAGTGGATCAGTTTGCACGAATGTTACTACATAAGCAGTTTCTTCTGAGAACCTAACTGAATAAATTCTCTCTCCCGGTTTGCCAAGATTGCCTAGAACGGAAATCTGGTCCATGGTTTCTTCTGAGGTCGCATCAAGACTGAACATGAAATTATCAATTGACCAATCGTTTTCCGTGTAACTGTATCCAGTAGTTGCGATTCTGAAGACTCCATCATATTCATCCATTGAGAATTGATTGAGAGGTGAGCCGATTACTTCTCCTAAGGCCTTGAATACCAATTCATCGTTTACAAGCTCGAATCTCATGATGAAAGTCTTGTATTCATATCTTCCTTCCAATGCCAACCAATTCCAACGATAGATAGTTGCATAAAGGTTGTTTTCACTCATGTAAATTTGATAAGTGCTTCCAAGATAACTCTTTATTGAAGCTTCTTGTGAATCATCGGTAACATCGAATGAAGCCAGAATCAGATAACTGAATGACTCACTGTCGTTTGGCATATAGTAAATATGGTCTGCAGGCAAGGATACCAAATCTTCGGAAACTGCACTGTCCATATATCTTGGAACGAAAATTTCATCATCGAAGTAATATCTAATCATATAGTTGTCAAGAACCAAATACAAGTTTTCGTCAATCATTCTCGAATCTGCCAGATATGAAGAATCGAAATAAACTTCCCTTTCGATTGTAACATCACTGGTATCAGAAACGTCAAGAACTCTGACTCTTGTACCATAGGTATATGTCCATCTTACGCAATATTCTGTTGATTCATAAGTTTTCTCATCTGTAGTATCGCCAGTATATAGATCCGAGTCAGAAGTCGTCTCGTCTCCATCGGCTGAAACCGCATCCTCTGTCTCATAATCATAATATAACGGACCGTAGTAATAATACAGGCAGTCCTCACTTTCAAAGTAGTTATATTCGTAAGACATTAAAACAACTCTTCCCTCATAAAGGTATAAGCCTTGGAATGAACCGTTTTGAATCTCCAAAGTATAATCGACATCTAACGTTAGAGCATCAACAATAAAGAATTGAGATCCGGATGTGATATAGATTTTAAATCCGTCAGTAAGTATTTTGTCCGCCTCTTCGACACCCTCCACTTGATTATTTGTTTTAGAGTAGTCAGGAGCCGCTTGATCATCATACACAGCATCTCCGGCAGTCTCAGCGCTCAAGTTTTCTTCAAGGCGAAATGACCCACCGAGATAATAAACGCCGTTATTCTCTTCATAGAATTCCATCAAGTATTCTTTCAAATCATCATACGAAGCAAAAGAACCTACATTTTCTCCGGTTGGAGCTGCGTAGGTTTCGTTGCAAGCAGAAAGCACGAAAGAGAAAAGACCGATGATTGTGAAGGCAAGCAGTTTTCTCATTACTTTCATTTTAATTCCTCCTTTTGTTTTTCATAAGTATAAACAATCGAAGCAACCATTTTATTGGATATAAATAAAATTTATTGAGTTAGTTCCAAGAACATATCGATATCTTCCTTAATCATCTCAAGCGAGCTGACCCAGAAGGCTTTCTTGGTTACATCTATTCCAGCGATGGCAGCTGCATCTTCAACCATCATTTTTCCAGTTGAAGCTAACAACTTATCATACATCTTGACGAATTCTTCTTTATCTTCCAAATATTTCGCATAAAGGCCTTTAGCGAAAAGAAGTCCGAACGTATACGGGAAGTTATAATAACTTAGGTGACCCGAATAGTAATGTGGCTTGCAGACCCACATATATGGATGTAAGAAATCAGGATCCAGTCCGTCACCATATGTTTCTTTTTGTGCTTTGATCATTAAGTCTTTTAATTCATTTTCATCAAATATAGTTTCTTTTCTTCCTT
>CALMFM010000178.1 GCA_937862575.1 uncultured Bacillota bacterium | reverse complement strand
TCGCACATCTGACCACTCGTCGCTGTTGACTTCCGCTGAGCGGAGCGGTAAGGCGGTGCATTTATAAGGATAAGTAAATGTAATAATTTGTTTATGCGTACATATTCCATACCCTTTATTTCAGTGGCTTTAATTTTTTTGATTATAGTATGTGGATGCACAAGTCAACAGAATGTTCAAAAGCCACCAATCGAAAATAAAACCACTTTGCCCGAAGGATATATCTATTTCTATTTATATGGAAATAATGGTAGTTATTTTTTGGGACTTACACCAGTAACCACTCATAATCGAAACGAACCGCTTGTAATTAAGGGAATTACCAATAATTCAGTAGGGCATGAATTTATTTTTTCAATTAGTGAAGCGAGCCTAGATCCTGATATGCGGAAATGGCCGAAAGATCGAAAAGAATTCAACTCGGGAATGGGCACTTTAAGTGTTGAATCTTGTCCAGGAGAATATAATTGTATATCGATATTAAATATTTCAACAAACGAATTTTCTTCTGAGTCATACAAATTGGTTATCAAAGATTTAGAGATGTCAACTGCCCAAGGAATTTATGCTAATGCACAATGGGACACAATGGAAGGGTATGCTAATCAATATTATGTTTTCAACGTTTATGAGCCCAATATAACAGCAGTTATGCAAATTAATATGATTTAATTTTTTTCTGTTTTTTATTACTGCGAATCGATGAACCATTAGCCACAGGTGTCCAAGTATTCAGTGTTGTTCTATTGTGCAACTGGTTGCTATTAAAAAAGAATGTTCGTAATACTGGAGACTACCAACAATACTGCGGGATGAACATTTTCCGTACCTATAACCTGTGCCCGCCATGACTTTGTCGTGCAATCTTTTTTTTAGTGAGAAACAGGGAATATTATTCCATGAATGAACAAATTCCTCTAACTGTGGAGGGGCAAAAGCCACCCACCATTGATAAACAACGTCCACCCGTTCCCATTGGGGCCATTATTATTGGAGTTTGCTGTCTTTTTTTGTTCATCATCAGCATATTTGATGGTTATGACAGATATATGTGGATACAACACTATCAGCCAAAAAATACACAATTTGTAAATAATGTTGGAAGTATGCTCATAACGTCCGTTTTAGGTCTAATCGGCCTTATTGTTGCATTAGGAATATTTTTAAGAAAAAGATGGGTGTGGCCGATTTCAGTTATCTGTCTAGTCGCCTTAATTATCGGTGATGTTCTTTTTGGAATTTTTGTAGATGGTAGGGTACTGCGTGGACTTGTCATTTTCCTACCGGTTTTAGCTTACTTCTTCACTCCAAAAGTAAAGACTTATTTTGAGGTAAATGAGATAAAATTGCCACAATTTTTATCAGGAGCATAACTGGAAAATTTGTAGAAACCTCCACGAGAATCCCCTACCTGATTCTCCCTTGCATTGGAAGCAACCAAGAAAACATCAACCTCTCCGATTAGAATCCCTCATGCCGGTATAAGGAATTAATATGATAATTCAATAAGCCGTATCCGGCCGTCAATACGGGACCCAGCGAAAGCGGTGTGCGTCCTGTAATCGAATAAGGAATGACGAGCATTCCGTCTCAAGAGATGCGGTAAGCGAGTATTGCATACGTTGACGAAGAGCCTGTGACAAAATCACTGGGCAAATTTAATAGTGTTTTTTATATTTCTTGATTGGGAGAGAAATACAATATTTAAATCACCCTGGAAAACGAGTAATTCCTCGTATTGTGGTAATTTAGATTCTTTTCTACGATATTTTGAGATTGTTTTTGGTTTTATATTAGGGTGTTTAAGTTCGATTTTTTCCTTGTCGACAAATATTTATTTTGAGAGAGAGGCATTAAAATTATATGAAGCGGGTAATTATGTTAATTATTTTCTTTTTTTTAATATTGAGTCTTGGATGTATCAATGGTAATACCGATAATCAAAAGTCTTCTCCGAGTTCTGATATAAATTCAACATTGACGGATTCATCAATTAATTCAAAAGAAAATACGCAATCCAATTTTACGGGAAATCCAAGGGATATTATTTATCAATCTGCAATTTCAAAGATTAATTTTTCCGCAGGTTCTTACCGCGTTAGTAATTGTTGGAATTTTGTTCCCCCACGACCCGAACCAGACAGAATTGTGTTGTTTTATGAATTAGGGAGGCCAGAAAATTTTGATGTATTAAATCAAAAAGAAAAATTTCCTAGATTAGATCAAAAATATGTTATTATTGTCATAGGGAATACTACATACCGGTCGCTTGAAGAAAAATATAGATCTGTAATCAGTCCCTACTCGAAGATCTCCAATCCAAACTTAAAAAGTGAAATATTTCCCGCATATGCGCAAGACCAATTGATTTCTGTATTTTACTGGCCCGAAAAGGTATTTGTTGGGAATTATATTCTCGAAGGCACTAATCCTGGTGATCGGGAAATCGTAACCACCATTGAACAAGATGGAGTATTTTCCGAGGTGGTATTGGGAATGCGAGGGTTTGATCAAGTTAGATGGGATGTATCCTCTCCCGAAGCGGTTACAAATGGATTATTCTATAAAATTTCCGGGGGTAAACCCATGGATTACACCATGTATTCCCAGAGCGCAGCAAAATTAAGGCCTGATGTCGTTTTACAAAATAAAGGATTTTTTATCGAATCTTGGGAAATTTCTAATGCATCAGAAATTAAAAATAACAGTGTTAAAGTTGAACTTACAATAAGATTTTTACCGTCTTCAACTACTGAAAACAAAGATTATGATGGAATTGTTACTTTGGTTTGGGAAAATAGCAGATGGAAATTGGATGACCTATATGTCACCTAATATTAATCAAATTGCCAAGAGTAGGAACATAATCTTTAATATGGTATTTCCATTGGGTTCAGCCCGAGCTTAATGGCTGGGTTTCAATTATTATTGGTAAAATCTTGCAAATAAACTAAATCACCTTTATAATGTGAATTATAGCATTTTTTGGCAATTAGATATAATTTCCATTCATATCAACTATTTTTCCAAGAGTTACGCAAAATACGTTCTCTTGTTTCAACATCTCCCGATTTTCCACATAAAACCGCTACCTTGTAAATTGATTTAGGTAATTATAAAGAAACAGCCCCTAACAGATAAGTAACCAACAAATCAAATAAATCCTCTTCTTTATGATTATATCGCCATTCCATCTCTTTAATGTAAATCGGAAATTTTTCCTTTGAGATT
>CALMFM010000177.1 GCA_937862575.1 uncultured Bacillota bacterium | reverse complement strand
GTCTTCACCATCATTATGGCGAATTCGTCGCCTCCAACTCTAGCAACGATATCGCCGGATCCGAGATGTTTCTTAAGATTCTCAGCCGCTTCTACAAGCAATTCATCTCCGGATTCGTGGCCTAATGAATCGTTGACGAGTTTCAAACCGTTAACGTCGCCCATAATGACACCGATTGGAAAATTCTCTATTGTATTAAGCTTGGTAAAGGTTTCCTCAAAATATCTTCTATTGAATAATCCTGTCAGATAATCATGATAACTGATATAACCAATCTCTTCTTTGGCAATCTCACGTTCGGTAACGTCAAACATTATGGCAAAAAGCACTTCATTCTCATTATAGGTTATATTGGAATAATACACATCCATAAGTTTAACTGTGCCATCTTTGAGTTTTTGAGGGCAGGTGCAAAAAGTGCTTTCCTTATTGAAAGCTTTTCTTATCCTTTCCTTAACCTCTTCTTTTTGAAGAAGGCTGATATCAAAAAGAAACATGTCGATAATCTCACTTCTACTATATCCATAAAAATTAGTAGCCGCCGGATTAGCGTCTATTATTTTTCCTGTTAAAGGGTCGACCATAAGCATAATCGCGCTGGTGTCGTCGAACATCGAGCGGGTTCTCGACAGCAACAATTCAGTTTCTCTTTCCTTTTCTTTCTTCTTTATAGAGTTCCAGATACCGGTCATTAGTATTTCTGCAGCGAAGATATCATTCTCGTTATAATCGTAGTTTCGGTTCGCAAACCCGACTACCGCTACTATTTCATCATCTTCATAAATAGGCACAGACATGAATCTATGGATTTTAACATGTCCTTCAGGATAGCCTTTCTTAAGCGGATTTGGCGCACTAAAATCATTGACTATAATCGCCTTATTTTGTCTTACAACTTCTCCCCAGATGCCGGTTTTAGATAACTGATATCTCGTTTGTTTCTCAACGACCGAACAATTCTCCATCACTCCATCTGACCAGGAGTTCAAGATGAATTCTTGTTTTAAGTTGTCATAAAAATAGATATAACCATATTCGCTCTCGGTCATCTTGATTGCTTCATTCAAAACATAATCCAAGTATTCCTGTTTGTTTACATAAGGTTTCAACATACATTCGGATATAATCAAATTTGTCTTGGAGATTCGATCAATCTTTTCCTGTTGGCGATATTTTTCAGTTATGTCGCGGATAATTCCGCCGACTCCGGTTTTTCCCTTTCCGAGACTTACAGGAAACTTGACTACTTCATAGACGGAGTCACCGATATACTCGATGGATATTGTCAACTTTCCGCCGTTAATGGTGTCTCTATCTGATTTCTCACATTGAATGTAAGCTTCTTCAGGCAAGAACTCAGCTGCGGTCCTACCGATAAAATGAGCAATATCTGTATGGTAAAACTTGGCAGCGGCTTCATTTATAATCATGTGTCGAAGTTCTTCATCTTTCAAGAAGACCACATCACTGGTGGCATTGATGAAAGTGTTGTACAAGTTTCTCTCTTTTAAAAGGTTCTCCTGGACCTCGACCTTTTCAGTCACGTTTAGAACAGTAGTGAGAAAAACTTTTCTATCATTATCATCGATGAACATCGTTGTATAGACATCGCAAATTATGAACGATCCATCTTTATGTATATACCTCTTACGAAAGTAAGCTTGTGATTTCTCACCGCTGATAACGGAATCGATAGCGCCTTGCGAAACTTTGAGATCATCAGGATGGGTTATCTCCTGCCAGGTTTTCCAAATAAGTTCTTCTCGTTTATAGCCTAGCATCATGCAAAAAGCTTCATTGATATGAATTTGTCCCGAAGGCAAAGTTATCGACTTGGCAACAACAGAATCATAGAAAAAATGCCGGAACAATTCATTGTCTTCCGCCAAAGTATCGTTGATCATCTTTCTGATTTCTTTTTCTTTTTTGTTCATAAATTTCTCCCGAGGTATAAATGTCAAAAATCAGTTCCAAAAACCTATCCCTAGTATCATAAATTCTTAAAATATAGATTATTTAAGACGTCATATTGATTATATATTTAATTTACGGCATTTACAAGTGAGGGCAGAGAAACCTAAACAAAATAAATAATTATGGATTGAAACACGCCACTAAATGTCATAAAATTTCGTTTCAAGTTGTTTTGATTATCACTTTAGATATTGAAATAATTTAAACTGAGTTATATAATTCTAGTATATATGGGAGAAAGGAGATTATCATGAATTTCAATATCAGTTATGCGCTCAATTTCTATTCCTTGGCTTTGCTAATGATTCTTCTGGTCACTATGATTGTCAAGAAAGAAGATTTCAAATACTCAAGCAGATTGCTGAGATGGGTGATTGTCATTACAATCGCCATTCTCGCCGTCGAGATTCTTTCCTGGGCATTTGACGGCATCGATGCCGGCTATGCCAGGGTTTTGAATTACACTTTCAATCTTCTGTTCTTCCTGATGGGTCCAATCATAGTAGGTGCTTTCTCTTCTTATGCGGATTACCTCAATTTTCATGACAAGGAAAGAATCAAGAAGAGATTTTATTACATGCACCTAGTCGTTGCATTCTCAGTATTGGCTATAGTCAATATCTTCACCGATATTATCTTCAGCATCGACCTACTCAACGTTTATTCGCGTGGAAGTTACATGAACTATTGCTTCATCGCAGTTTTCCTACAGGTATTATATATCATAATTTTGACATACTCCAACCGTGCGCATCTTGAAAAGGAAGTTTATTACAGTATTCTTATCTTCACAGTGATACCGGCAATCGGCGGTATCTTGCAGATGATCTTCTTCGGATTACTCGTCATGTGGGCTGCTTTCGGATTGGCCGTGGTAATCGCTTATATCTATTCCGAGAATGTATCCAATTCCAAAGACTATCTGACTAAACTTTATACTAGACAGATCATGACCGAGTATATGGAAAGGCTGGAAGAGAAAAACAGTGATTTCACTATCTTGTTGTTCGATTTGGATGATTTGAAGAACATCAACGATACTTTCGGCCACAAACAAGGAGATAGAGTGCTTATCCACTTCTCCAGATTGTTGAAAGAATCATTCCCTAGCTGTAATGCGATGATCGGCAGAATCGGAGGCGATGAATTCCTGATCGCCGTCGAGAAGATCGATGAAAATCAAATGAAGAAATGTCTTGCACAACTGGATTATCTGGTGAACAATTACAATCAGGAGCACACCAAAATAAGAATCCACTATTCCCATGGCATCGGCATTAGGAAGAAAGATAGCGGAATTACAGCTGATCAAATATTCATTGCCTGTGACAAATCACTTTACAAAGAAAAAGCCAAACACAAGAAAGCTTTGGCTCCAAAAGAATAAATCAAAAGGCGCTATTCAAACGAATGGCGCCTTTCATTTATTTCTCTATGTATTATTCCAAGTCATAAACTCGATTGATGAAGATATATCCGATGACAATCTCATCTGTGGCTGTAAGTTGATAACTTATGATAACTGTTTCTCTTTCCGGATTAGCATCGAAAAGTCCTTGGATAAAATCAGCGTTGATTATCAGGATATTTCCGGTTACGTCATAATCGGAAGCCGAGATGTCGGCGTTCGAGACTTCAACTATCTCACCGCCACAGAGATCGAATACAAACAGCATATCCCGATTCTCAAAATCGATGGTGTTGTTCGAAAGAATCGACGGTCTGCTAGAACTATGATAAGTCACTTCCAAACTAATGATACCATAATCAGTATATAGTGAGAATATGGTACTGGTAAGTCCTTGGAGATATTGGTTGTCAATGAACAACAAATCATATTCGAAGTAGTAATTTTCACTGCTTACCCTGTTTCCGTCTTCTTCAATGAAATACAATTCCGGCATCAGGTTCTCAAACAAAACCAGGTCGTCGGTCGAATTTCGGTTGAAGGAATAGGACCAGGTCAATTCGCTGTCGACGAATTTATCGAAAGTCAAAGCGTTCGACCATTCCGAATGTTCCTCGCCGATAACCGAACGGACGGTTATCTCATAAAGACGGTTTGTTTCCAGATCAGTAATGAAGAAACTGGTATCGCTTATCTGATAATAGTCGTCTTCCAGCAGCAATTCATTGTTTGTGGTGGTGACGTCCTTTACTCGTACTTCGTAGAGGCTGACACCTTCCACTGCTGTCCAGAAAACTTCTTCCTCTTCGAAAGATATTACTGGAACAGTTATCTCGGTATTGATGAACGTATCGATTGTGGTTGTCATTTCGGTTGTGGTTTGACCACAGCCGATAAGGAACATCGACAGGAACATCAACAATATCATTATCTTTTTCATTAAAACACTCCTTTGTTATGCAGGTATGTTGGCATGATCATACCAAATCAGTTCAACCAAATATGAATAATCGATGAACGGATTTCGGTTGTTCTGGATGGTGTAGATTCCGTTGTTTCTCGAAACTTCGAAATCGCTGACCGGGTCATCGTAGTTCCAACCGATCAAACGGTCGAATACAGCCATTTTGGCGCCTTCAGGCGTGTAATTGGTTTCTGGGTCGTTCTCCAGGATATCATTAACCAATTGCAACTCCTCGTACGCTATCAACATATAAAATAATATTCTTGAAGCATCTCCTTTGGAGTAATTGCCTGGGAAATATGTAAGTTCTGTAGTAGTTAGATCATAAACTTTGTTTGATCTTGATGAGTTTGTGGAAACATCACAGGCTCTGAGATTATGCAAGTCGGAAGCGATGTTGACATCGGTGTTCTCGACGCTGTCGACACCAAGCCTCGAGTTTGGCCAAACATGTTCCCTGTTCCAGGTGATACCGCCGTCCCAGACGTTCGTGACATTGGTATTCGTGTATATCAACAATACAGTACCTGGATTGTCCGGATCCTCATCGACATCTTCCAAATAATATCTATCGTCG
>CALMFM010000176.1 GCA_937862575.1 uncultured Bacillota bacterium | reverse complement strand
GAGGTCGGGGGATAGCTGTGTTCCCCCGTTGTTTGAGAGCATAGAAAATTCCACGGTGTTGTCATCGCAGGCAAGCGATATACCATTATTTTTGTTGTAGCCAACTTCATTGTTAGAGACCGAATTATTGTCAGAGTCGATAAGAGAGATTCCTTCGTTATTATTTTCCCATATATTGTTAAATTTGAGATAATTATAATGGGATTTAAAAACATATAATCCTGTATCATTATTCGAGGTGGCATCATTGGACACAATGGTGTTATTGTGGCTCTGCTCCAGAGCTATTCCATACTTGCCGCTATCACTGATGGTGTTATCTTCTATGGCATTCAGGCTTGATCTATAAAGAGAAATTCCGGTTTGATCGGTTTCTTCGACGCGATTTTTTACAATGGATATGTTATTTGAATATCTTAAGACGATACCATGTTCATTGTCTTTCAATCGAGTATCTTCTATTCTCGAGTCATTTGTGCCATAGAAGTAGATGCCCTGTCCATTATTTTCTAGATCCAAATCCTTTAGAGTAATATTATTGCAGTCGAAACAATAAACCGTTCCTGCACTATCAAGAGCACCTATCGTGCGGTTAGATTCATTGATAAAATAAAAGACGTTCTTTCCGTCAACCTGATTTGTTATATCTATAATATCATTTGAGTGATCCCTTTCTTTGACTACTTCGCCAAAGGCTTTTAAGCTGAAGCCTAAAAGCTCATCATAATTTGTATCCGGTTGGCCGCCGTGTACCAGGAGATTGTAACGGTTCATCGACATCAAATTATGACTCAGGTTGTTGCCGATTGAGGAGAAAATTTCGATACCATGATCATTTAGATATGCCATAGTAAACGAGATATTATTATCTGTGGAGTTACCGATGTAGATGCCTATTTTGTTTTTTGTGACATTATTTCTAAATAGCTCGTTGTCTCTGGATGATTCTATATGCAAGCCGGCAATACTATTATTAGTTGCATTATTATATCTAATTTCATTCTTTGCTGAATTATACAGATATATTCCTTTATCATTAATTGAAACGTCATTGTCTTTAAATGTGTTATTTCTGGAATATCTGAGATGGATACCTGTTTCAGAATTTTTTATTTGGTTATTTAAAACATTAGAATCAGTGGTATTATATAAATAAATCCCCGCAGAATTATTGCTGATATTGAGATCTTTTACAGTAATATTTCTGCAATTGATGCAATAAACTGCGCCGGGGTCATCAGAGGAGTTAATCACTATGTCAGATTCGTTTTCAAGATAATATATCGACCTGCCATCTACAAGGTTATCTTTGCTGATATTATCGGTTGTTTCAAACGAGTTCGTAATGGGGAATAGATAGAAGTTGTATCGGTTATTCTCCATTATATTCGAACTAAAAGTATTGTCCGATCTATATAGGCTTATGCCTTGAGAATTATTTTTAGCAACATTGTTTAGCAGTGTATTGCCTTCAGCGATTCTAAGACGTATGCCAATCTCGTTATCAATGGCATTGTTTGATCTGATGATATTATTTTTGGATTTGTCTAGGAACAGGCCGATAAAGGAGCAGTTTCGGATGTCATTTCCTTCGATAAGGTTATCATGGGAACTGGCGAGGTAGATTCCCGTCATTGCATTTCTTATGGAGTTGTTGTAGACTTTTGATTCATTTGTATTAGCCAATACAATAGCAATACCCGTGACATTCATGTTAAGGTCTCTTATCGTCACGTTTCTGCAATTAAAGCAGCGGATATTAATATTGCCGTTAATGGCAAGGTCCCTTATTATTACATCCTGGCAGCTGACCAGGAAAATAAAACCTGGAAGGTCGGAGAATTTGTTTATCTCTATGCCAGATTGATTGACGAAAATGTATAGCTTTTTCCCATCTATCAGATTGGTTTCTGTGTCAATATCGCTATTGATATAATCACCGATATCAAAATCATAATACCAGTTCCGTGCCATGAGGTTTTCTCGAGCTTTGCTGTAACCCATTTGCCCTAGATTGATGCCGATCTCATTATCATTCGCAGTATTTCTGCTTAGTGTGCTGTTGTTTGAAGATTGAATATATATGCCAGCTTTATTTGAGCTTGCGTTATTTGATGCAATCGTACTATTATTAGACCTGAATATGTTTATTCCTGCCCCATTTTCAAACCGGGGAAAGGTGCCTGTTCCGATATCGGACTTGGGTGTAATGCCTGTACCATTATTGAAACAAGCATTATTCGCTTGGATGAAATTGTCATTGGAGCCCTCCTCAAGAGATATGCCAAAATCTTCATTAAAGGTTGCATTGTTGGCTATGACTTTATTTTCGGTGGATTTTTCAAAAAGGATACCACCAAGATGATTGAAACTTATGCTATTGTTGGTGATATTGTTGGCGATGGAGTTTTCAAAATCAATTCCAATTCCCTCATTAAAGCTAACGTTGTTTGATTTGATTAGGTTATCACCCGAATCAAATGCAAGAATCCCCCATCTATGGCTTCTTGCAACAGTATTGTTAATTATAATATTATCATAAGATCCCGATTTAAGATAGATGCCGGTGTATTCGATGTCTGTGATGAAGTTGTTCTCAATCAGAGAGTTGTTGGTGCCATAGAACAATATGCCTAAATAATTATTATTTAAGCTTAAATTTTTAAGCACAATGCCTGAGCAGTTGATGCAGTATACGATTCCTGCGTCAGACGGCTCATCAATAATCTTGTTTGATTCATTCACCATATAATAGACTGGCTTCCAATTTACTCGGTTGCTTGTATCGATATCATGATAAAATTCGTTAATCGATTCTCCGTCAACATAAAAACTTATGCTATTTTCCTCCATTGTGTTCTCTCTAAGACGATTATAGCGAGAATTATTGATGGTTATTCCCTCATTTGAGTTATTACCAACAAAATTATTAATTAATTTGTTCCCCTGTGAGCCAATTAATTTTATACCCGAAGCTCCATCGACTACCTGGCTGGATAAAAGATTATTTTGAGCACTATTTGATAAAGATATGCCAATCCAGCAATTATTGGCTATATTTCTCGTGATTTCGTTGCCGTCGGAATATGAGAGATTCATTCCGTAGAAATCGCTTCCCATGATCTCATTTTTTGAAACTTCATTGCTGGATGACAGGGACAATTTGATGCCAATGCCATTTCTTTCAGCTCTATTAGATACAATTATATTTTTATAGGATTCACTGAGGCTGATGCCTTCATAATTTATATTTACCTCGTTATGTTGTATATAATTGCCGAATGCTTTAAAAAGCCTGATCCCGAAGGAGTTTCGGCTTGCATTATTTCCTTCAATGGTGTTATTGGTGCATGAAGAGTCCAGATAGATGCCATAGAGATTATCACTAGCTTTATTATTTCTAATTATGCTGCTATTGGATTTAATCAATATCCCTGCATACCGTTCGACTTCAAACTGCTCAAGGTCTCGATAGTCTATATCAGCGGTCGATAGATTGCTGTCCGGGGTGGCATTGATGGTCTCGAATCCTTCAACGACAACATCATCCGCAGTTACGATAATCGCACTACCTTTAAATCCCGCATCTATGACGGGCTTTTCCCTTCCTGTGCCAATTAGCACAACTGACTTGTTAAGGTTCAAGTTCTCGAGATATACGCCGCTTTGGACAAGTATAGTATCTCCCGGGCTTGCAGAATTAATTGCTTCTTGAATATTCTCGCCAGGGCTTAATTCAACGGTTGAGGAACCGTCGGGGTTTGCGTTAGCAATTGAATTAGTAAGAATGAATAAAGCCGCGGCAAAGAATAAAAGGTCTTTGAGCACAAACATGTTCAAGTGTATTATATCAATCTGGAATATAAGACTTTTCCATAAGACCTTCTACTCACTTCGATCATTTTTAGGTATTAAAAAAGTGGGGACCTCAGTCAGCTAATCCTCGTTGGTAGTCGTGGGGATGGCATTTTTAATCCCAATAAGCACACAACCAAAAAAAATTACGCTTCCGCTTCTCCCATCAGCCTATCCACCAGCCATCCCGGCTCGAATTTCACCAGGTCTGGATAGGTCTGACCTATGCCCAAAAAGAGCACAGGCTTGCCGGTGATGTAGGCGATAGAAATCGCGGAGCCGCCCTTGGCGT
>CALMFM010000175.1 GCA_937862575.1 uncultured Bacillota bacterium | reverse complement strand
GTTACCTAGTCCCATGGCCACATCCGGACCTACTCCGGACAGCGTTGCCGGTAACAGCACGGCTGAATTGACTAGTTTCAAATCTATTCTGATGCCATTGTTTGGAGTAAAAGATTCGTCAATCAGTTTCCTTAAAACATTGGCTTGGTCTCTACCGATGGAAAGCCATACTTCAACTGAAGTGTCAGTTACGAAGTTCTCGCTTTCTCCTAAACTTGAATAATCTACTGTGAAGGAAGCGATGAAGGCTCTGATATCGAACCATATCCCTTCAATAAATGATTCTTTTGCCTTAGGCAGTTCGGCTTCCGGTTCATGAATCATGAAGTAGTCTATTTCCAATGGTTGGGCACTCAGCAATAATACCAAGGTTCCCAAAGAAGAGATATTGCTGTTGAATGTCAGTAATTGGGTATGGATCTCTCTCGGTTTTTCGATGAAATCTTCCAATTGTAAAATCACAGTATCCAGGATTCCGGTTTTTTCGCTTTTCGATCCGGCTATTGCTATAATATCTTCTCTTATCGTTACCAATCTTTCTCTTTCGGCATCGATTCTCTCTACGAGGTTATCGATGCGCTCGGTCAATTGGTAATCGCGGTATTGGTCAGGTTCTGGACCGGTATAAACCAAAATTTCGCGATATAGTTTATTCAAATTATTGATGGCTGTTTGAACCTGATCGATGATTGGTCCATAAAGCCCTAACGAAACTTCCATCTTCAAAGTATGGGTTCCGGCTTCAAGATAGAATAGATAGGCTTCCTCCGGCGTTCCCAAAGTTTGGATGCGCCAATCGTTTTCATAAACGAAGGCGTAGTTTTCCATTTCCTGGAAAGGAATGGAGCCATCAATATAGATGTTTCTGTATACGTTCATACCGGTGGCTAGACGTTGTTTGACTCTCATGCTGATCTCATATAATCCTGTTTCGGGAACAGTAAATTCCCAAACAATGAAATCGCCGGCCACACGCCAGTTATTGCCACCGATAGTGTTAAGTTTCAATATTGTCGGACTGCTCGGCATGGTTCTGCTGCTGGTCCTGTCATTTAGCGGATACAAGGTTGGTGAAGAACTGTATGATTGATCTTCAGTCTGAACAAACACGATATCTGACGTTATTACGTCTTCATCGCTATGCATATCTGAATAATCATCATAAGTCATCGCTGTTTCAACACTTATTATCTTAATCTTGCTAATCATCAAAGGTTCTCTGACCCCTTCTAATGTAATCGTGTTTGTTCCACTATCAAAATAGATGGCGTAAGGTTCATTCACATAACCGATATGATCTTTGACAAAAGAAGTCGTCCAAAACGGCTTTTCCATTTGGGTCGGACGAATGTCATTACCGCTTATATCGGTCCTGACTTCGGTCGAATTTCCCCAGATTCTTTGGAATGTGATGTTTCCGGCACCTTCAAACGGAACCTCTCCATTGATATAGAGAGTTCTTTCGATGCTGGAACTCTTGCCTTCATAAGGGAAATACTCAAGAACCACATTATAGTAACCTTCATCAGGAACATTGACTTCCCAGGTAACAGTACCGGATTCAGCTGTCAATAAAACGTCGTCCAATCCATCATAGGAAGCGAATATTTCGTGTTCGCCAACGCTATCAGAATAATCAATGCCATCAATGACAATCTCTACACCTTGAGGTCTGACATTGTCGTGTTCATCCAAATAACTGTAATAATCATTGATCTCATAATATTCGGACGCTTCATCCGCATGATAGTCATATGGTTCATCGTTATAACTCAAATAAGCCTGACGATTACTGAGCCAGACTGAATCAACTGTTATGAATGCAAGTATCAAAACGAGTATTGAAAGTATGATGATGTAAATCTTCTTCACTGTAAATCCACCTTTCAGACATAATCCCCCCTTCGATAAAAAGGGGGATTATGGAAGTGTTAGTTACCTAAATAGTCATCCAGAGCTGTTTCATAGATTGGCTTGATGGTATCGACTACTGTTCTTGATGTTCCGGCTTTGATGGCCGCATTGATGTTTCTTGTCCAGCCGTTTTCGCTGAAGGCGCTGATACCGATGGCATTGATGATGTCAAGATATACGTTATCGTATACTGCAAGATAAGCATCAACGTATTTTTGTTGGTCGAACTTGGTCATCAGACTCAATTCGAAATCCGCATCGGCTTGGGCGTCGGTTTTCCAAATCTGTAGAGCATTCCATACTCTGAAAACGAGTTGTTCTTTTTCTGGTGTCATACCGCTCGCTATCGACATTATGGCAACTGCACTGATTGGGCTGGAATAATCACCCGTAAAATCGTCTGCGACCGGATAAGGTACGAATCCAAGTTCGAATGGGATAGTTCCCCAACGATTATCGGCATTGACGAACCATAATTCACCAGGATGCATGGCTATTTTACCGCTCATCCAGAGTGGACTTCCGGCATCATATTGCGCTGTTGTTTCAAACAAGCCTTTTTCCCACAACGTTGTCAAGAAATCATAAGTTTCGAGTGCAGGAGTTTGTGCGAATGATACGCGACCGGTTTGTTTGTTTATCAGACTACCGCCATTCAAGGTTGTCATGAATTCGGCATAGTAGCTAAGCATTCCGCCTAAGGCATACATTTCATCAGGTTGTCCGTCCAAAGCGGTTTGCACCTGAGTCGCCCATTGTTCGAAGGTTGACCAATTCCAATTTCCGGCTAAGAATAAATCAGTTGGATTGGCTACACCAAGGCTATCAACCAAATCGGCATTATAGAACAAACCCCCGCTCATTGAAGGTTTATATGATTCGAATCCGTAGATTCCGCCTCGATATTCACCGATATCATGGTAAGCGTCATTGATGTTGGCTCCAATGGTATTCATATACCCAGAAACATCAGCTAAGGCATTACCTAATACAAGTTCTTGGATCCAGTCGCTGGTAATCCAATAGATATCGCTTAATGGCTCTCCAGCTACACTGGCTTGAATGATTGATTGAACCCTGTCCGGTCCCCAAGCGGCGCTAGCTGGATAGTTTCTGTATATTACAGTAACGTTGTATTGTTCCTCGACGGCTCTTTGTAGCTCTTGACGAGCAAGTTGGTCAGTTCCGGAATAATCGGCGTGGAAAGGATCTATTTCATAGACCGCTCCATGCATTATTACAACTTCAGTTGCTGGAATCTTGACACATTCGTCTCCGACTTTCTCATAATAAATCGGACAACCTTCAATACCGATAACAGTAACGACTCTGGTGACTCTTGTTTCATTTCCGTCACTATCTTCCACGATATAAATCAGTGTATAGACTCCGACTGTGTTGTTGTCCACTAAACCGTTAATGATGATATCTTCAGTCAGATATCCGTCCTCAACGTCATTGGCTGTAACACCGGCTGTTGGGTCAAAATCATCACCAACAGTTATCTGAACGTTATCGGCTCCGGTAATTACCGGATCGTTTCCTTCAGTCGAATTTAAAATGCAATGGTCTCCGACCAAAACATAACCATCACCGCAAGTAAGTTGGGTTGTGGCTTCTGTTGTTGTTTGGGTTTCTGTTGTTTCAGTCCCGCCACAAGCGACGAGTGAAACCATAAAAATAACACCCATTAGAAAAACTAAGAATTTTTTCATATCTACATCCCCTTAATTCTGAAATAATTATTTGATTTTCGTTCGAAAATATGTATACACATATTATACATTGTGTAAATATATATTAACAGGTTTTGTCGTGATTTTTTAGTCAACTTTCAGATTTAAAAAAATATTTTCAGGAAAAACGATTAAAAAAAACTAGCTTATCGAAATAAGCTAGTTTAATTCTTAATATAATTTATTAATGTTGTCTTCTGATGAAGAAGAATGCAGTTCCTAGAAGAGCGAATATTCCAATGATTTCGATTCCAGGTATATTGCCTGTTGTTGCACCGCAACCAGTTTCAGCAGGTTGAGAAGCATCAATCAAAGCTTGAATTTCTTCTTCTGTCCAAGTGTCTTGAGCATCGATCAAAGCTTGAATTTCTTCCTCAGTCCAAGTGTCTTGAGCATCGATCAATGCTTGAATTTCTTCTTCTGTCCAAGTGTCGATAGCTGCGATTAAATCTGCTATTTCATCTGGAGTCAAGAAGTCAAGTGCATCGATTAAAGCTTGAACTTCAGTTTCAGTCAAGTATGCTGGAACAGCTACGACTTCAACATCGAATTCAACGCTGACTGCGTTACCAGCCATATCTTCTGCAGTAACTTCAACAGTATAGACACCAGGAGTTCCCAGCATCAAGCCGCCGTTGTCACTAACATAGACTGCGATGTCTTCTACCGGATCAAAGTTGTCGAATGCGACTACGTTTGCCAAAATGGCTTGATTTACGTTGTCATATTCGTTGGCGTCGATTCTGTAATTGTCATTTACGACCAACAAGTAAGGATCAACTGTGTCATCGATAGTCAATACATAAGAATCTGTAGTAATGATATCATAGTCGAAGACTTCTACTTGAGTCAGATCATAAGATACTGGATCATCATAAACCAATGCTTGTGCAGCGGCATAGGTAGTAGTCAAATCCCAACCAACGATGATTACGCAGCCACCTTCTTCAATAGTAAGAGCTGCCAACCAAGCATCCCAAATACCTGATGCATTTGCTGGTGTGTTAAGACCATTCTCATCAACTAAGTCCCAAGTGTGGCGGTTGATAGTTCTGTTAACCAGACCATCGGCGCCAACTTCGATGATAACACCGGAGCTTGTCCAACCAAATGTATTTGTTCTGAATGCATTAGCGTCTGTATAGACTGCTATTACTGAACTCCAGTCAGTTGAAGTGATATTGTAT
>CALMFM010000174.1 GCA_937862575.1 uncultured Bacillota bacterium | reverse complement strand
GCATCCATTACCAGATTGGTATCAAAAGCCCCGTTGCGCTTCATAACTACGACGGCAAATGCTATGCCGACGGTTACCCCAGCGATAATAGCGATCTTTTTTACATTTTCTGGCTTTTTTAAGCTTTCCAAAATCTTTTCCTTATCCATTATTTTTCTCCTTTCTATATTTTTTCCGGTTAAAGGGTCTTCATTATATACTTTGTATTTTCTGCGAATTATAAAAATTTTGGTCGATTCTTGTATTCAATTACTATACACGGAACACCACTATCTGCTATCTTTGCTGAGAAATGAATATCAAGAATAGCATCAACATCCCATCCCATATCCCTCCCTAATTCTGTTTCTTCTAGACCCATCTCATAATATAGGTCGTTCAAGGTTTTATACATCTCACGAGAGAGAATAGTTTGATTAAAATCATTAATTATCTTTCTAATTGTTTCGAAATCACTTTTAAAATATCTGGCAGATAAACTTTCATAGAATAGAGTATCGCCCTTCCCTGTAAATATAACTTCTCTTCCGGATAATGGATCTTTATTAAGTCTATCTTGGGAAATTGAATCTCTAATTTTTTCTTCTTTCCCTTTCCCGATTTGCTCTATAACTTTTTCTTGATATTCTTGAAACGCAGTTTCTGTTATGGAATATATCCCTGCTAACGCCGCGTTTCTTTTAGAATTGATTGAATTAGCCATTAAAATAGAAACGGCTGTTAAACCCCCCACAGCCATAGTTGGAATGTAACATTTCCAAACAACTTTAAACATATCGTATTTAGAAAGATCTTTATTTTCTTCCCTATCCAATAAAATAATAGCTTTTGGTGTAGCTCTAATTGCGAGCGCCGTTGTACTGATTAAACCTGCTACACCAACAGCCGTTAATATACTAGGACTTTCCGTCCTTACAAATTCTTTAACTGTTTTTATCCCATATTTAATTCTATTCATTTTTTCCGCCTAGAAATTTTGAAAAAACATTAAAATAATGTTTATCGTAACTAATAACGCACCAATCTTTTTAATCAAAGCTATTCTGGTTCCTGTAGCCAATTCATGAGGATGGTTGCTATGAATAACAGCATATTGGTCATCCCGTTCTGGATTATAAATTTTAACTCCCTTTGTACAATTTTTAATAATTAATCCTTTTTTTTCGGAAAAACTAATAAAATCATTGGCAGTTTTACATTGATTAAGACTCTTCTTGGACATTTTTTTCCTCAATCCCTCCAGAAATTTCCAATTCGCCACTCTCAAGATCTTTGAAAATTTCAAAAATTGTATCCCAAAAAGCGTTCAATTTATCATATTCCCCCGTTGATTTAATATTTATATTAATTTCTAACTCGTACATTTTTTCCTCCTTTCCAAAATTTTGAAAAAATAGAAGCTACTAATAACCTCTATTTTTAGATACTAAAACTAAAATATATCTCTTAACGGATTTTCTTTTAAATGATCTAACAAGATCCTTTCGTAGAAAGCAATCGTCATTTTGCACTTTGATTTCCCAGTTTCAATATTACTTATAGTCGCCTTTGTGACGTACATTTCATTAGCAATATCTTGACAGGTTAATCCTAGCCTAATTCTAACGATTTTTAACCATTCGCGATCTTTCATATTTTTTTCTCCTTTCAAGAATAATTAAAATATCTAAAAATAGAAGCCACTAATTAGTAGCTTCTATTCTCGATTAGGATAATTTACGCCCAATCAAAGTCCAGGCTTTTGTTGAGATAACATCAAATTTTTCGAATTTCATAATCAAGATTATACTAATTAGATGTATCCCCCCGGCAATTAAAACTTGATATTCTATTAAGGGACTCCTTTTATTTTGAGCCTCACACAGAATATTAAGATTTTTTGCCGCCAAGGTATACTCTTCATCGCACGGATCAAGATCTTGTAACTCCTCCAAAATATGATTTATCTCTTCCGAAATTTTTCTTTTTTTGGTCATATTTTTCTCCTTTCTTCATTATATACTATGTATTTTCTGCGAATTTTAGAAAAAAAAGAGAAGCTATGTTTAAAGCGCTTCTCTTTTAAAAAGTTTTTCTAAAATATCCCCCCGGAGATTTTTATGATTTAATTATTTCGGTTTCCTTGTTATATTGGTATGTGCTAATACCAAGCATAAGACCCATAAAAGTTGTTACCGCCGCAATTGTCCCAACTACTTGCTCGCCGTATGGAAACCCCCAAATACCAGACAAAGCAAAATATAAAGTACCGCAGGCTGGCAAAAAGATTAATGTAGACCATTTTAAGATATCGTATAATTTTGGATCCATACTTAAAACGTTACTGGAAACATCAGCTTTCGCATTAAACCATGAAGAATCCGATTCAAAACGCGTTTCCATCCTTTCGGCAGATTGATATTGAATATTACTAATACCAAGAATAACGCCCAAAAATACATCGAACGCCACAATTGTTCCTACAATTTGCTCAGTATAAGGTAAGTCCCAAACATTAGAAAGAGCAAAATATAAAGTAGCAAGACCGGGTAACAGGAATTGCGCAACCCATTTAAAAGCATCATATAATTTATTATTTAGAAACATCTTCGTTCATCTCCGCTATTCTATCTTTAATTATGAAAGTGTTTACAATTTGTAACTTATCAACGTCGTTCATCAACCTTTTCACAGAGCCGTTACCACCCAATTCCGTATATGGTTTGCATAGAAATTCGCATAAATTCTCGTATTCATCCTGCGTAATACTTCCCCGAGCAATATATTTTAATGACAAATATACAATTCTATCATGAGCA
>CALMFM010000173.1 GCA_937862575.1 uncultured Bacillota bacterium | reverse complement strand
TGACATGGCCATGCATATCACCTCATATTAATTATATCAAATCTATATATTAATATCGCCTGTTTTTTGAAATGTGTAAGTGTTTACAGTCCAATCATTCTCCTTTTAAATGTTCACTATATATAGTATAATACTATGGTGAGGTGATACTATGATTAGACCTGTTGTACTAATAATCATGGACGGAATGGGTATCGGGAAAAAGTATCCAGGCAATGCATTTGCCCTAGCAAAAAAACCGAACGTAAACCGTTATTTAAAAGAATATCCAAATATATTGATTGAAGCTTCTGGAGAAGAAGTTGGTCTTCCACAAGGGCAGATGGGCAACTCCGAAGTCGGTCATATGAATATCGGAGCGGGAAGGATTGTCTATCAATCGCTTACTCGCTTAAACAAAGCAGCCAGAGATGGAGAATTCGCAGTCAACCCGGCTTATCAACACGCTTTCAAGAACGCCATCGAAAAGAAATCGCATCTGCATCTATTCGGTCTTTTGTCCGATGGAGGTGTGCATTCCCATATTGAACACTTCAAAATCATGTTAAAGACAGCTAAGGAAGCGGGAGTAAAAACAACATTTGTTCATGCATTTCTTGATGGACGGGACGTCGGTCCGACTACTGGAGCAGATTTCATTAGAAACCTAGAAAAATTCATGGAAGAAATCAACTATGGAAAAATAGCTACCGTATCCGGTAGATATTACGCCATGGATAGAGACAAGAACTGGGATAGGATCCAAAAGGCATATGATTCAATGACTTTCGGAAAGGCTCCTCATAAAGCAAATGCAGCCCAAGGGGTTGAAGAATCATACGCAGCAGGGATAACAGACGAATTTGTTTTACCTTTCGTAGTTAACACTGACGGACTTATCAAAGATAATGATTCAATCATCTTCATGAACTTCCGTCCTGACCGCGCAATTCAAATATCAACCGCTTATTCAAATCCTTCTTTCCTGGATGGAAAGCTGAATACAGTTGGTGGTCCAAACAATCTTGTCTATGTGTCAACGATGAAATACGCTGACTCTGTCAAAGGCGACTTGGCCTTCGGATTGAACGATTTAAGCAACATGTTCGGCGATTATGTAGCTGAGAAAGGCTTGCATCAACTGAGAATAGCGGAAACGGAAAAATACGCTCATGTTACTTTCTTCTTCGACGGTGGTGTGGACAAAGAAATCAAGAATGCCAAAAGAGTTTTGATTCATAGTCCTAAAGTAGCCACCTATGATATGCAACCGGAGATGAGTGCTTATCTTATCACTGAAGCTCTACTGAAAGAATTGGATTCCAATGTTCATGACGTTATCATCTTGAACTTCGCCAATGGCGATATGGTAGGACATACCGGAGTAATTCCGGCAGCTATCAAAGCCGTTGAAACAGTAGATGAATGCGTTGGAAAAGTTGTCGATAAAGTTCTATCAATGAATGGCATCTGTCTGATAACGGCTGACCATGGAAATTGCGAAAAGATGCTTGATGATGACGGTAGCGTATTTACTGCTCATACAACTAATCCTGTACCTTTCATAGTGACAGATAAATCAGTTAAACTAAGACACAATGGCGGAAACTTAGGAGATATCGCTCCAACCATGTTGAAACTCTTGGGTCTTGAACAACCTCATGAGATGACAGGAGTGTCCTTAATTGAATAAATATGATAAAAACTTGAAAGATATCAAGCTGAAAGACCTGTTTTTTGTTATACTATATGGGGGATTGACTTCGATACTGCTTGGACTTATAATCGGTTTTCTCGATTATTATATAACCAGCCTTATCAATTTCAGTTTCATGATGCTTTTGTTCTTTTTCTCGGCGCAGTTCGTCGGGAATCTAGTCAGGAAGCAATATATTAGGCCTCACATCGTTTATACGATAATAACAGGATTATTCCTTGTCCTTCAGGTAGTAATTATCTTAGGAGTCAAATTTGCCTTATTGGCATTACCTGGGAACATAATGGTAATATTTAATGTGAATTTATATTTCTATTATGTATACATGTTTTTTTACTCGCTTGTCACCCATTTCAGTTTCGATTATCTGTTGATGCTTTTGGTGATTGTAGTGGGTATCTATGTTGGAATTAGAAGAACTTATTAAAAATAAATATATAAAGTTTTAAAGGAGAAAATAAATTATGCCAAATATCAGTAACATTCTCGCAAGAGAAGTATTGGATTCACGCGGGAATCCAACAGTAGAAGTCGAAGTCTTCACCGAATCCGGAGCTTATGGTCGCGCTATCGTTCCTAGTGGAGCTTCAACTGGAGAACATGAAGCAATTGAACTTCGTGACGGAGACAAGAAACGTTATTTAGGAAAAGGCGTTTTACAGGCAGTCAAGAACGTAAACGAAGTAATAGCACCTAATTTGATTGGCTATGACGTTACATTCCAAACAGCTGTCGACAAGATTATGTTGGAACTTGACGGAACACCAAACAAATCAAAATTAGGCGCCAACGCCATTCTTGGCGTATCTTTGGCGGTAGCCAGAGCAGCGGCTGATTATGTAGGTCTGCCATTGTATTTGTACTTGGGAGGATTTAATGCCAAACAACTTCCAACTCCGATGATGAATATCATAAACGGTGGATCACACGCTGACAACAACATCGATTTCCAAGAATTCATGATTATGCCGGTAGGCGCGCCATCATTCAGAGAAGCTTTGAGAATGGGAGCCGAAATATTCCATAACCTGAAGAAAGTCCTTCACAGTTACGGATTCAACACCTCTGTCGGTGATGAAGGCGGATTCGCACCTAACCTGGAATCAAATGAAGCCGGAATCAAAGTAATTATCGAAGCTATCGAAAAAGCCGGATACGTACCTGGAAAAGATGTTTACATCGCTATGGACGTCGCAGCTTCCGAATTCTTCAACAAAGAAACAAAACTTTATGAACTGAAGAGCGAAGACAAAGCTTTGACTTCAAAGGAAATGGTTAAATTCTATGAGAACCTGGTCGAGAAATATCCGATAATCTCAATCGAAGATGGACTTGATGAGAACGATTGGGACGGTTGGTTGGAACTTACCAAAGCCTTAGGCAAGAAAATCCAATTGGTTGGCGACGATTTGTTCGTTACCAACACTGAGAAATTGGCTAAGGGTATCAAACTTGGAATCGCCAACTCAATTCTTATCAAAGTTAACCAAATCGGTTCGTTAACTGAGACATTCAACGCTATCGAAATGGCCAAACGCGCTGGTTATACCGCAGTTGTATCGCATCGTTCCGGTGAAACCGAAGATACTACAATCGCTGATATCGCTGTCGCTACAAACGCCGGACAAATCAAAACCGGTTCACTTTCTAGAACAGACAGAATCGCTAAATACAATCAATTGCTGAGAATCGAAGAAGAGCTAGATGAAGTGGCTGAATACAAAGGTTTGGCTTCATTCTACAATCTGCGCTAAATCCTCATAAAAAAAACATGTTTTTGGGTCTTCCAAAAACATTTTTTTATGGTATAATAGTTTAGTGCATAAGTAAAGACATGTTTGAGGAGGGTATATCATGACTTTTCTACATTGGTTGTTGTTTGCCATATCAATTCTGTTGATTATGATTGTGATGCTTCAAGAATCCAAGGATGATGTGAAGAACACATTTTCAGGAGAAAAATCAGATCTATTCAAAAACCAGAAACAACGCGGATCAGAATTAATGTTAGCCAGAATAACTCTTGGTTTATCGATTAGTTTCGCAGTTGTGGCAATTTTGGCAATAGTTCTCTAAGAACACGTTATGTGTTCTTTTTTATTTCCTTAGGAGGTACATTATGAAAAATGAAGTTTATAACTTAATCAAACACACCTCCTATCGGGAAAGATCCCTAGTCGGTCTTTCAGCGGCGCTGAAGATTGATTCGGAAAAGGAATTTCAGAGCATGACCAAAGCTTTGCATGATCTTGTCGAAGAAGGCGAAATCTATCGCGACAAAAACGGAATCTACCACACTTTTGAAAACAAGCAGCTCGTAAGAGGAAAACTGGAACTGAAGTTTCAAGGCTACGGGTTCTTGATTCCTGACGATGAGAAACAACCTGATGTCTTCATCTCGAAGAACGACATAAATACCGCTATGAATGATGACTATTGCTTGGTAGAAATCATAAGAGAAAAAGCCAAAGGTAAGTTCGAAGGCAGGATCGTCAAGATTATCGAAAGAGCAATATCCCAGGTAGTCGGCGAATATTACAACGGTCAGATTTTCCCGAAAAACTATACAAACGACATTGTTTACAAACTTCGCAAACAAGATCAAAGACTTGTCAAGAACAACCAACTGATCAAAGCGAAGATTATCCGTTATGGCAAGACTTTCATCAAAGAATGCGCTTTGGAACAGGTTTTGGGAGATTTTGATGACAAGGATATCGAAATCACAGAAGTAATCCATAGAAACAATCTAATCGACCATTTTACCGAAGATGAATTGGCTTTCGCAAAAAGCGTCGATCAAAACGTGATAATGGAGGATGTCAAAGGCAGAAAAGACCTGAGACAAGAAACAATCTTTACAATCGACGGCGAATATACCAAGGATATCGATGACGCAGTTTCAGTAAAGAAACTAGCCAATAACAATTATCTTTTGGGTGTACATATTGCTGATGTAAGCAATTATGTCACTGAAGACTCAGTTCTGGATAAATGCGCATACACTAGAGGCACAAGCATCTATCTGGCAAACTCAGTTTTACCGATGTTGCCAGTAGAACTTTCCAATGGTATTTGTTCGCTCAATCCAAATGTTGACCGTTTGTCTATTTCCTGCGAGATGGAAATAAATAAAAAAGGAGAAGTTGTCAATTACAGCATTTTTCCTTCGGTAATCAGATCAAAACATAAGATGACATATACAGCAATCAGCGGAATCATCAATGGTGATGAATCCTTGATTACAGAATATAAAGATATTAAAGACGATGTACTCATGATGAACGAGTTAAGGATTATATTGGAGAATGTCAGAGATAAGATGGGTTCGATTGATTTCGAAACCATTGAACCAAAGATTGTATATGACGATTCAGGTGACATAAAAGATTTAAAAGTAAGAGACAGATTAGATTCTGAAAAGTTGATTGAAGAATTCATGTTGGCTGCTAACCAAGTGGTCGCAACCCACATATTCAGAATGAAGCTTCCTTTTATCTACCGTATCCATGAATTACCTAATCAAGAGAAATTGAATCAAATACTGAAATTCCTCGAGAATTTCGGTTATGCTCACGGCGTTGACGATAACTTGACTCAATTCAATCTTCAGCAAATTCTTAAAAACGTTGAAGGCACACTGTATGAAAAAGTAATTAACATTCTACTGTTGAGATCGATGGCCAAAGCCAAATATGCCAGAGACAATGTCGGACATTACGGTTTAGCTTTTGATAATTACACTCATTTCACATCACCAATCAGAAGATACCCGGATCTTATTGTCCATAGATATTTGAGAAGATATCTCTTTAATAACAATCGCCAATTCGATGATGAACTGAAAGCTAAATTAGATGACATCGCTTTACAATCATCAAAAATGGAGCGTTTGGCCATGACGGCGGAACGCGAAGTCATGGACATGAAAAAGGCTGAATACATGGAACAATTCGTTGGTGATACTTTCACAGGTATCGTTTCATCTGTTCTCAGATTCGGAATGTTCGTTGAACTTCCGAACACAGTAGAGGGACTTGTTCATATCTCCAGTTTCAGCGAAGAGATGGAATATGACGAAAACAATCTCTTACTACTTGGAAAAAACACAAAAAAACAGTATACTATAGGTGTAGAAGTGAAAGTGAGATTGGTGAAAGTCAATCGTTTGCTTGGTAAGATAGACTTCGAATTAGCATAGGAGGTGTCTTTTGTGAAAATCCTTGCCCACAACAAGAAAGTAGCACATGATTATTACATTTTAGAGACCTACGAATGCGGTATCGTACTCAAAGGCACTGAAATCAAATCAGTAAGATTGGGTAAATTCTCAATCAAAGAGAGTTATGTCAGAGTAGATAATTTCGAACTTTTCATCATCAACATGAATATTTCCAAGTATGATTACGGCAATATCTTCAACCATGTCGAAGATCGTAAAAAGAAACTTCTCATGGGGAAACATGAGATAATCAAATTAGGACAGAAAGTAAAACTTGAAGGTTTAACTTTAGTTCCTACAAAGGTTTATTTGAAAGAAGGTTTGTGTAAAGTGGAAATTGCCTTGTGTAAAGGTAAGAAACTTTATGATAAACGCGAGACTCAGAAAACTGAAGATGTGAAAAAACGTCTTCAAAAACTGACTCACTAAAGGGGCTGTTCTGGATTCGACAGGGTAGTTCGAGTTTGATAAGCATGCCATCGGCAGATGTAAAAATGCGCGGTTAAATATAACCGGAAATACAAATTACGCTTACGTAGCTTAAGAAGAAGCTGCGGATTCGATGGGTGTTGCCCATTACACTTGTTGGATTTCAGATAATGGGATAGTTTGATTGTCTGCCTTCTTAAGATGATCTTACGAGATTAACAAGAATAGATATTTGGTAGTCTGTCTTCTTACAGCCGGATATCGAAACAAATTAAGTTGACTAAGCATGTAGAAAGTCAAATGATCGGCTATTTTGGACAGGGGTTCAAATCCCCTCAGCTCCACCATTAGAAAAGCATAGGTCTGATACGATTAAGTATCAGACTTTTTTGTGCCAAATAGGTTTTAGTCTTTAAAATCTAAATTATGGTTTAAAAAGACGTCAAAAAATGTGGTGTATCTAGTTAAGCAAATGAAATTCTACACAATTACATATTAATTTACACGATTACATTGGATTTCTACACGATTTTTATTGATGAATTTATACGATTACCTTATAAGCCTCTACTTGACAAAATAACATGAGCATAAATCAAGAGAAATTAAGTTGTTATATCAAAGATGATAAATAGGAAATTGCATTTGCTTTTTGATGAA
>CALMFM010000172.1 GCA_937862575.1 uncultured Bacillota bacterium | reverse complement strand
ATTTACCCCATTCTTCACGCCATTTTTGGTAACGGAAGTCTTCCGGTTTACCTAGATTTCGCTTCAGGATATGATAGAAAAGCCTAAGCCCCCAGAGGCTGACCATTGAATTAGCCAATATCTTAGCCACTGAATAATCATTGCTGATGAAAAACAGTATCCATGCAGTTATTACAAAACCTATACCCCAACCAATATCAACAATGCTGTTATTTTTGATTAAAGTGCCAACAATGAAAAATAATACAAAGTATGCAAGAATTATTATGACAGCCATCCACATTACAAATCACCCTTTCTGATGTAACCTATAGCTACTGTTCCGACTCCGCTGTGAATTGCGGTAGCACTGGACACTTCAGTTATATATTCCGGTCCAAAACCTATCATCTCTGTAAAAGTAATTCGATATTGTTCTACCAACTCTTCATTGAGACAGTGAACCAAACCATATGATTCAATTCCTGGTCCAGCAAGCTCTTTTTGGATTAATTTGATAATTTTTTTGGTGATGCCTTTCTGGGAAAATGCTATACCAAAGGCATCTCCATGTCCATGTTTGTTTAAAGTCATAATTGGACGCATACCAAAGAAGTTTCCAATCTTACCAACAACTTTCGGTAATCTTCCACTCATTGTTGCGTATTTAAATGTATTAAGGCATACGAGAATGCTGGTCCTTCTTTTCGAAGCTTCTATTATTTCGCTTGTCTCTTCCAAAGATTTTCCAGAGTCCAGTAATTCCACTGCTTTCTTCACTAACAAACCTTGAGTCACCGAATTGTTAAGACTGTCGACAATCACAACTTTTTTGCCTTTTTCTTGCAGTTTCTTAGCAGCATCCACAAACACCTTGTTAGTGGCACTCAAATTAGCAGAAACGGTAATTATAAGGATTTCCTCAAAGATGTCAGAAACTTTTTCGAGTAAATCTTTAACATATTTTGGTGCAGGTGTAGATGTGGTAGGATACTCTTTGATTTGCGGAATCATATAGAACAAAATCTCATTGTTCATAGTCAACTTGTCAAAGTATTCGACGCCGTCGACATTAACATTTATCGGTATAACTACAATCTCTTTTTCGTTGATGTAATCCTGAGAAATATCTGCGATCGAATCGGTTATGACCAAAGTCTTGCGTTTTGAATTTTCCAGGTTGATGTCAAGAATCATGTTGTCTACTTTTTGACTGATGACTTTACCATACCTGTTCAATTCCTGAAAGACCCAATCTGGGTGATTGGTGTGAATGTGGATTCTAAAGATATTTAGTCCTTTGGCAATTATTAGACTATCACCAAATTGATTCAAGACATCACGTAAATTCGATTCATTGAATCCGCCTTCGGTTCTAACTAAGCCTTCGGTGCAGTATCGATAGTTAACCGTTTCATCATGTTTATGAGTATGATCCATATGCACTTCTTCATACTCGGTTATTTCCAGTACTTCTTTATTATAGTAACTGGTTATCCCTTGTAAAAACAAAACGAAGCCCATAGCCCCACTATCGACAACATTATTCTTCTTTAAAATCAATAACCTTTCTTTAGTTTTTTCCAAACTTGATCTGGCAAATTCCAAAGCTTGTTCAAAAGCATTCTTGATGCTAGTAGTTGTTTTTCTTACGATATTCATCAAGTTGCTTGCCCAATCCTTGATTACTGTTAACATTGTCCCTTCAACAGGGTTAGATAAAGACTTATAGGTGAAATCGACACTTTTGTTTACCATTTCAGCGAATTCTTCGATGGTAACTTCTTCTTTTCCAGTGGAAGCCGCCAATAGTCCGTTCACAAATTGAGCGAAGATTACTCCGCTGTTTCCTCTTGCGCCATAGAGAGCCGACTCACTGATATTTTCTAAAGCGTGATGGAAAGATTCCTCTTTCTTCGCTTGTTTGATTATTGTTTGCATGGTTGATGCCAAGTTGTTTCCGGTGTCGCTATCCGGTACTGGGAAAACGTTGATGTCGTTCAATGTTTTTCGGTTTGATAGGATTTTGGCGGTTCCGTAATTGAACATCTGATATAAGTCATATCCGTTGATATATTCCATCTAAATCACTCCTAGCCTTTAATATACCATAACTGATTTTATCTTTGAAGCAATTTGCTCAAGATATATGTCTGTCATATATCTCATTATACCATACTCCTATTTGCTTTGTCATCCGCCTAAGAAAAAATGCAACTCGGAAGTTGCATCATTCTTTGTTTGGTGCGTTTTTCAA
>CALMFM010000171.1 GCA_937862575.1 uncultured Bacillota bacterium | reverse complement strand
GTCTTCGGATACCAGACTACTTCTTCACTATAAATTGCTTTTCCATCAACGACAGCCGAGACTTTACGATCACTTCCCCCGGCATCAAATCCGATTCTGTATCCGTCAAGATGTCTGCCTATCGGTTTTGAAGATTCTTTGCTTTGTGGAACCAAATCATAATCTGTAATAACTACTTCAAACTCATGTTCATAGACCTTTGACATGAAATCGCGGTCGAAATCCCTGAGTCCGTCTTGAGAATAAGCATTCTTAATCATTTTTGCGAGTCCAATATGACCACCGATGTAAATGCGATATCCGCCTTTTAACCAAATCAGAGTTTTTATTAATCTTTCCAAATAATTGAAATTCGCATTTTCTTGGAGTAATTCATCGTTAAAAACCTGACATTCAACTGCGGCTATTTGCCCGTTGGACCTTTCTATCGCAATCCTGACACTTACTGGATTTTCACTAGATTTTACAGCGTCTTCATATGCGATATTATTCAATATGATTGGAGAATATTGGGGGTCAAGTCTTAGTTTTCTCTTTGGATGAATATTGAATTTGAAGTGTTCCATAGAAAGTATACCTCACATCTATTTCCATTATATCATCATAAGATGATGAAAACTTAACATACTAAGAATTTATCAGTTTTAGATATTTTTTTTCACGCATCTGAATAAATCGCGTCATTTTTGATTCATCCAAGCCATAAAAAATTAATATAAAAGACCCAAAAATGATATTTATAATCTAGCAAATATGATATAATTTGAGTATGGCGGTGATTATTGATGGATAGCTGGTTCGTAGAACTGTTCGAGATCTTGTCAAAACAAACTGACATGGTCAAAACAGACCGATTCTTGCCTGAGCTTTACAGCGAATTCGATATTCTTACAAGGTCACGTGACTTAGATGAACTACAAGAAATCTATAAGTTCGTCAGGTCCGCAAATCCTTTGAAGACAACTAATTCATCATACAATGACAGAATCTACATTGAACTCCGGAAAGAGATAATCCAGAGGCTTTTATTGCTGAATGATTTTTCCATGATTGACCTTGACATCAATGAGCTTTTAGTTCAAGGAAATCAAAGACAAGTTGATGAATACTTGCGTATGTGGAAAAACAAATCAATAGTCTATAATCGTTTGAAGGATTTAGTCGATAGATACAAAGCTCCGATTCCACAAGCCAAGAAAACACCTAAACCAAAACCTGTCGAAGAACCTGAAGAGGAGATTATCGAGGAGGTACCTGAAGAACAAGAAACAATTATTTCAGAACCGGCAATTACTGAGGAAAAAGAGATTATTGCACCTCCAGTAACCGAACCTACTATAAGACCGACTCCTAACCTTGAAGATTCAAAAAAAGCCGATACGACAGCTGCTAAGACTGAACCAATAAAACAAGCCGAACCTGAACCTGAAATACTCTCACCTAAGGTTATTGAAATAGAGAAAGACCCGGAAAAAAAATCGGAACCAACTATAAAGACTCCTCCAGTTGAAACAAAAACAAAACCTGAAATTAAAAAAGTTGAGGCCAGACCTAAGAAACAAGATACAAAGATTGAAGAGATACCGAAAAGGGTCGAAAAACAAAAACCGGAGCCAAAGAAACCTGTTATAATTCCTAAACAAACTCCTGAGCCTGAACCAGTCAAGCCTCGACCTAAGCAATTCGAGATGGATCAAAACAAAGATTACTCCTTTTTTGACTTTGTTAATCTGATGTATGAAAGATACAAAATCAAGGCCAACATCGAGATGCTTAATAAAATGGGCAACCCAAATCCTACTTATTACCGCGCAGTTATTGATTATATTGATAGTGAACCAAGAGACGCAATCTTCTTCATCGATATGATCAATTTCGTTTCCGGTTTCAATCATCAAGCCTTAGTAGCTTTGATGATTGACAGATCGATTATGTTGAAAAAACTAACGAATTTCAACATAGCCATGATTAACGAAAAGGACATCGACAATCGATGTGAATTACTAGGATTGTTAGGCAATGATGTACTTGAACATATCTCTTTATCAAGACATGAAAAGAAACTGCATAAATATGTCAAGCAACACGAACACATGGATGAAATTGCTGAAACATTACAAATGCACGCTTATACCGCTGCTTCTGCCGCGCCATCGATGATTGAGGCCGGTTATGCAACTGAAGCGATTGACTATTTTATAAACAATGTCATATCAATTAAACACCAACTAATTGATATCCGTAATATGAGCCAAATTTACTGGTCGATGATTCTCGCCGCAACGTTGGGAATCTATGTCAAACGCAGTCACGTGACTGACTATACCGAGAGCATGGATTGGATTTCCGGAGCCGCTTTGTTGCTGGCGGAGAAATATGAAGACCATGACCTACGTGCAACAATAAAAACACTGGCTACTTCCTATATCCAAAGGATTTATCGTTTAGGCGCCAAATCGGACGATTACGACGATTGGTGGGAAAGACAGCGAGACGATTTAAGGTCTTCAAGAGACGATAATCTCGCATCCGTTTCCAGCATCTTATAAAAAAAATAACCACTCTCGACTAGGTCTTGAGTGGTTTTGTTTTAAATGCTTGCTTGTAGCATGTCGTTATAATAAACAAGATATTGTAAAGAAAATCCTTCATATTGATAATAACAGATTATAGTAATTTCATAATTATCCAAGTCATTGGTAATGTCCGCAGTGAATTCAAGAGTAGGCGTTGTGTAATTCTGCCTTATTTCTTCGTTTGTGACAGTGTTGGTCAAAATCACTTCGAAGTGATCAAAATTCTCACCCTCCGGCCAATCAGTTCCGATAGCCACATAGATTCCTTCCGAAAAGTCGTCCACTACATATAATTCTACATATCTGTCGAAAAACTCAAAGATATTAGTGGCAACTTCATAAGCCGATAAACTATAATCATCATAGTAATCCGGAGCGATACCCATTTCAATGATTTCGCCTTCGTTGTTCAACATTGTCATCATACTTGAATAGGTAAGAACCAGATTGTTAGGAAAAACGGAATAAAGTACCGAACAGGCACCACCAAGACTATCGTTTCCAATGATTGTCGCCCAACCATTGTCTTTTACCATCGAAGTGAATAAGTTGGCCGCGCTATAGGTCATATTCGAGGTGAAAAGGTAAAGTTCATTTGTCATCGCCTTGTCAGTGTTTCCCTGATATAGCAAGGAATAACCCTCTCCTGTATATGGATTGATATATTTTAGTGGGATATCATCGTTTGTTAGATAAGCAGCTAATTCCAGTACAGCTCCCAAACTACCGCCTGAGTTGCACCCCAAGTCGATAAACACCGGTTTTTCAGGATTCAAGTCAACAAGAACTTCATTTAGATAATCGTATATCTGGAGATTGAATTCATTGATTTCCAAGATATAGAAATAATCATATTCCTGGAAATCATAATCATAATCTCTTTCATAACAAATATCATCCATATAAACTGTATAGAACTTGACAAGACGCGAGTCCTGTTCAGGATGTACTATTCCAACACCATCGTTCTTTGCGCCATAATGGGCAATCTGCGTATGTAAATCATCAAGATCAAAGATAAATTCTTGCATCAACACATCAAGAATCTCGATAGATTCAGCTTCATACCAACCTCTTTCGGTGAAGTCGGCCAAATATGAATCAACTTCAAAGAAATCTTTCAGACCGTAAAAATTATCAAAGAACATCGCTGCGAAATTGACTGTATTATAAATAAGATTATCTTCGTCTTGCATCAAGGTCGAGCCTTCATTATCCAAGATTTCCTGAACTGAGTAAAAGTCATCCACGATATATATCTTGTCTCCTGACATATAGACATTCAAATAATCACCGGTCAAAATCAGATTCGCAAGATATAGAGGAATGAAATATACTCCCTCTTCTTCGATTATCTTGATATCATAGTCAGCCAGATAGATAATTTTGTTAAGGCGGGTGCCTTCAATATATTCTCCTCCAGTGAGTCGAACATCAGAGTTGAAATCGATTTGCGGCGACACATTAAAGTCTCCTCCAAACCCGAAATCGCTATAATACAAGGTTTGTTCAGAATCGCTCAACTGCAGATCATATGAATAGGAACCAAAGATGGATCCTGAATAATTGACAGAATAAGTCAGATTGAATGCCGTTCCGATAGATACTCGGTAATAGTTAAGTCCTTCGTGCATCACATAAAGAAATTCTTGAGCATCCACATAAGGAATTCCCGGATTATCAGAATATTCAAAAAGATTCAAACTTTCAATAGTGAAGTCGAAATCCTCAGCCATGTCGACAACCTCGTAAACCTCACCGTTTGTCACTAGACCTTCAGTATTTCCGGTTATAGGCTCATAAGTGATTTCACACATTTTTTGATTTGGATTCATATCACAAAAAAAGTTTGTGCATCCAGAAAGTGAAAATCCGATAAACAGTATAAAAACAAGTATAAATATCTTTTTCATAGTGCCTCCTGAATATCTGCTTGATTCCTGTCTTCTATTTTAACATTATTCTCAGCTTTTAAGAACATTATGACAAAAGGCATTCCCAATAAAACGCTTGTTACTGCCATTACACCAATTGTTGAACTTACCGGTAAGACATAGATGATAATCAGTAACATGTATTCACTGGAAAATCCCTCATACATATTTATGGCGATAAAGGTGAAATATAACACCAATAAAGCAAATGGAAAAATTACAAGTAATCTGCCCAGAATCTTGTTTAGATACATCACAGCTGCCAACGCTCCAACCAAAAGCAATTCGATTATCATCGCTTCAACAAGATAATAGAATCTTGCTTCTGAAATCACAAATAAAGCAGTCGCTTGTATTACGATAAGGCCTAGCAACCATAATATTTTCTTGAGTTTGTCGCCTTTGAGATCGAACAACATCAAAGTCAAAAGTAACATTGTTACCATCGGCAAAATATACAACATGAACATCCAATAGAATTCACCAAAGTTTTCAAATACCTCGTTTACAAGGATGTATGTAAATACTTTACCTGCCAGCAGGAAGAAAAACACTGACTGACAAGCGACTAAAGTAATAGTGATAATATTTGTTGGTTTTTTGAAATCTATATTCTGCATATCAACCTCACAAAAATTGAACATACCATATAAACTATATAATATTATCAAGAATTTGTAAACTTAAGATTTGAAAATACTTACCAATTCACAGGAATATCATCGACTCCCAAAATGACCTATATAAAAAACGGACATCGCTTATGTCCGTTTTCTTGCAATCTTGTTAATAATCTAACTTTTATTCTAAGCTGCGTTGTTGAGTCTAGCTACATCGTTGATAGTCTGAACTGCTTGATACAATGCAACAAGCGGTCCAATGATGATGAATGAACCTACAAAAGTCCATAAGAAATAACCAAGACCGGTAATCCTTACCGGAACGCCGTGTTTACGCAGATAAACATCCCAGCGCTCAATCACGAAGATCCACCAAATAAAAGAGTAGATTCCAAAAGTGATGATAGTCAATATGATATAGGCCAGTAATCCTTGTGTGTTCTTTCCGTCTTCCTTACAAGCGATGTTAGTATCTCTTGCTAGTTCATAGACCAAGAAAAAACTGTAAATTCCAAAAGTAATGATTGTCAGTAAGATGATGCCAAGTGTGCTTCTGTTTTCTTTGATTTTCATTCTTTCCTCCATAAAATGTATTTTACAAGATAGCTTGTTTTTTTCATTATATCAAATATCCGTTTTCAATTCTATAATTCGCCTTGAAAAAACTTCAAATTTTCATCATTTGTTTATCATAATCATTTACATTGCTTGATTTACTCAAAAATCCATAAAAAAAGGTCCATATAACTGGACCTTAATATCTATATTAGATTTTTTCTGCATTCATCACAATAGCCGTAAAACTCTACTCTGTGTCCGGTTATGACAAAACCCGATTCCGATTTCAGTTTTTGTTCGTAATCTTCAAGTGGACAATCATAGATCGGGATTATTTTATTACAGCCACGACAGATTAAGAAATGATGATGAATATCGCGATTATATTCATAAAAAGATTGTTTTTCGCCTTCTATCGTGACCCGATTGAGAATTTTATTGTCAACGAGGATATCCAATGTTCGATAGACCGTTGAGAGATTGATGAAAATGCTTTTCTTCAAAAGTCGATTATATATCTCTTGAGCAGATACTAGTTCATCGGTTTTACTTAGCATTTCGATAATATTGACTCTATATTTGGTATTTTTTAATCCAGCACCGATAATTCGGTTGACCATTCTTTCTTTTGTCATGATTAATCACTTCTTCAGAATCTTCTTGTTTTCGGTCATGCTCTTCTGTACTAGCCAAACCAAGATATATACTATGAATGCGAATATTACAATTACAGCACCAGAAGATAATTCGGTAAAATAGGAAATAATGATTCCGACCCACATAAATAACAAGCCGAATAGCACAGCCAAAATCATCCGATGATGCAACTTTCTTGTCAGCAAGGATGCGGTCGCCGCAGGAATGCTAAGCAATGCGATAACCAAAATGATGCCAACGACTCTAATTAGAGATACAACCGTCAAAGCAATCAATATCAATAAGATATTCTCCATAAATTTTGTCCTTTTTCCACGAATTTTAGCGAATTCAGGATCAAATAGGTGTGATTGCCAATCGTGGTAGAACATGAAAATAACTGAGGTTACAATCAAAGTAATAACTAGAATCAGGATTAGATTGAAAGTTGTTACCGATAAGATATTACCAAATAAGTAGCTGGTAACATCCGGTGGATATCCGGGAATCAAACCGATGAATAAGATACCGAGAGACATTCCCAAAGACCAGAAAATAGCGGTTACGACATCTTTGATACCAGTTACTTTGTTATTGATGAAACCAATACCCAAGGCTGCCATTATTGAAAAAATAAATGCACCCAATATCGGTTCGAATCCTAGAAGATATCCTAGTCCTACTCCACCATAAGAGGTATGGGCGATACCACCGGTCATCATAATCAATTTCTTTTCAACAATTATGACGCCGATGACGCCAGAAACGACAGCGGCTAATGCGCTGGCGATAATGGCATATTGCATGAATTGATATTCCATTATGGCTCTCAACATTATTCTCCACCCCCACTACGGGCTCTTGCCCGATGAGCTACACTTACTGGACGTAAATATGCATAACGATAAACTTCTTCTGGATCTCCTTCTGCCAAGATGTTCTTTTCCAAATAGATTAATCTATCGACTTGTTTTGTAATCTCTTTAACATCGTGAGTTACTAAGACAATAGTCATTTCTTTACTCAACTTCTTGATTAGAGTATAAATTTGTTTTTGGGATTTGATATCAATCATCGCTGTCGGTTCGTCCAGCAACAATACGTTTGGATTTACCGCCAAGGCTCTGGCTATCAACATCTTTTGAAATTCTCCTCCGGACAAATCGGAAATTTGTCTTTCGGAAATATTATGAATTCCCACTTTTTTTAAGACGTCTTCTACATCATTCAAATCTTTCTTTGAATATTTGTGAAACCAGCTTTTCTCAGCGGGTATTTTCGCAGTCAATACTACTTCTTGGACAGTAATCGGGAATATCCGATTTAGGTCCGTAATCTGAGGAACATAACCGATTGTGAGTCCCGATTTCTTAATTGTTGTTCCTTTAAAGGTTACATTGCCTTCATAAGCTTTTACCAAACCAAGTATCGTCTTCAACAAAGTCGATTTTCCACCGCCGTTAGGTCCGACAATCCCTATATACTCTCCTTCGTTGACAACAAGATCAAGGTCTCTTAGCGCTTCGATATATCCATATTTAACGGATATTTTATCCATTTTAATTATTTCCATCTTCATCCTAACGCCTCCCGAATAAGTTCGGCCATTGTAATCAGATTAGCACAATAATCTTCTGATAAAGGATAGAGTGTCACTACTTCTGCGTTGATTTCTTCAGCGAATGATTGAACCTGTGATGCATCTATTTCGGCTTGATGAAACACATATCCAATTTCATATAAAGTCGCAAGATCTATGACTTCTTGTAAGTGAGCCGCAGTCGCTTCTTTTCCGTCTTCTTCCAAAGCAATCATCTCAAGACCGAATTCATCGGCCAAATATGCGAATGCAGGATGGAATACGATGAACTTATTCATTGTGACATCACTGAATATTTCTTCTATTTCCGCATTGGTTCCATTTAGTTCAGCGATGAATATATTTGCGTTAATTTGGTATAAACTCGCGTTTTCAGGATCAATCTCCGCCAGTTTGTCGGCGATTATTTCAACCATAAGTTTTACTCTTTTGATTGATAACCAAATATGCGGGTCTCTTCCTTCAGTAAAAGTTAGGTCAGGATAAGTCTCGGCTACCAAGGTTTCCAAATGAACGACTTCGATGTCTTCAATATCAGGGAGAATGTTACCAGCTTCAGTTGGAACTCCGATTGTGAAATAGACACTGGCATGGCTCATCTCTTCCATTGTTCTAGCGCTAGGCTCATAATTTCCTGGAGAGAATCCTGGGGGAATGATGGTTATGACCTCGACTTTGTCTCCAGCAATCGCTTTGACAAAAGCCGCTTGTGGGATAATTGACACCGCCACAATTGGTTTTTCATTGTCCGTAAGAATATCATCACAGGACACAGTTCCTATAAGTGATATCGTCATCAAAAACAAGATCAAGATTTTTTTCATTTTATTCCTCCAAATTTAGATGCAAATGATTTGCATTTGCGTAATTTGATTATATAATATTTTTGATATAAATTCAATTGATGTGATTATGAAATCATAAAAAAATCATAATTCTCGATGATTATGTAGAGAATTATGATAATTCCTTAGTTCGAAAAACAACTCTCATCATCAGTAACGGAATAGTCAAATAGAAAATGTGAACCAATCCCCAGATACCTAGTCCTGCCAAGTCAAAATTCACCATTGAAATCAACAGCATATCTCCTGTCAGATAGGCAAATACATATGTCAGCATCAATATTATAAACGTGAGAATCATCCAGACTATGATGATAGGCAGTTTGAGTGTTTCGCCTTTCTTTTTGGCTTTCGCCAGCAATAAAATATAGATTATAGCGTAAATTAGAGTAAAAAAATAAAAAATGTAAGAGTATCTGAACCCAATGATCTGAACTGCGGTTATCACTCCCAACAATACAGCTAAAGTCGGTATCAATAACTTGCCCATTCTTTCATGCAAAACGACCAATAGAGAAAATATGAACAGAAACTGCGGCATCATCGTGTAATAGATCATCACCACATTGATTCCCCGCCAATCGACAAGAAAAATAACCAATTCAATTGCAAATGCCAGAACAGCCATGACAAGCAAGACAGCTTTGACTATATTCGCTCTTCTTTCGAATCTCTCGTCAAGTATTATTTTTTCAAACATCCTCATACCTCCAATTTACTATTGATTATAATACTAATCATTTATTTATTCTACATATTAAGGAAAACTTACAAAAAAATCAGATGCCAGCTGACTAGGGGGACCAATCAGTCGACATCTTTTTTTCTAATAATGATTTGTGATTTTCTCAGCAAAGCCAATCAAATCCTTAATGATGAGTTTGGTACCGTCATCTAAAATGACATAACCATTGAATTTACCGAATACCTGATGACCGTAATTCTTGATAATCAAAAGATTTGTATGGTCTTTCCTGTCTAGCATCGGGGTCATAACCAATTCCAGTCTTGAATCATTAGAAGTGAATTTCCACGGTTTCAAGACATCGCCATCATCGAGTTCGAATTTCACATCTTCAAGTTTGTGAGCTTTTCCATCATAGAAAAGCATATTTTCGGTTGCGTTTGAGTTGTCCCCAAATCCATAGCCTATATTAAAACCAAAACGTTTACCTTCGACTATTCCTGATAAACTACCCCAATACCAGGTATTTTTATAAGTCCAGACTCCTCTTCCCCAGTCAAGCACGGAAAAATGCTTCTTCTTGTCAAACAAATACACTTCATCCCCGATGACTACCTTTCCTTTTGTTGGCATACAATTGATTTTCTGATTATAATAGAAAGCCAGCTTGTTTTCCTTCCAAGGTGTTGCGATAGTCATATGATCATCATGCAAGTCAGATAATTCGAGATCGGCATTGAAATCTTTACCGGGAACAAAGTCTTTTATCCAAACTTTGATAATTCTTTTGTTTTCTTCTAATTGAAAACGAAAACTATAATTCTTTCCGGTAATTGAAACATCACCATCATAGATATCTCTAGGCATTTTAAATTTTCCGAACGGAAATGGATTCATGAAAGTTTTCTTGGTTTCGATACCGTTGGTCAAATCCAGTTTGGTAGCTGTAAGCATTCCTAGATAACCAAGATCAGCTACAGTAAAACCGAAAGCGACGTCTTCCTTAATGCAGGCATAATAATCCCACTCTTTTATTCGCCAGACACTGGCTTTAATCATCTTTCTGCTATATTCAAAAACCTGGTCATAGGCATAACCAGGTTCTTTCAATTCACCTTTTTCATTTAACAAATCGAGTTTTTCAGTCACTAGGTGATTCATCTTGCGCATCTTCCTCCAGTATGAATTTTTTATTCTTAATATAATAGTCGATCACTTCGTCTTGATGTATCGGCTTGCAGAAATAGAATCCTTGTGCATAATCGCATTTATATTCAATTAATTTATCCATAGTTTCCTTATTCTCTACGCCTTCTGCGACAACTTTATATTCTAGTTGATGAGCTAGATTAATAGTCGCTTTTACAATCTCACAGATTGACGGGTCATCAATGTTGGCGATGAAATACCTGTCGATCTTGATGTAATCGATATCGAATTGCGATAAATAAGTTAAAGATGAATAGCCTTTTCCAAAGTCATCGATTGCTATATGTATGCCTTTCTCCCTAAGGTTTCTTATAGTTTGTTTACTACCTTCTGGATTGCTCATCAGAACGGTTTCAGTAACTTCAACGCCAACCAAAGCAGGATTAACTCCTGATTTTTCAACCATACTCATGACTCGCTCGTAGAGATTCTTATCATTGAAATTCTTACCAGAAATATTGAATGCTACTCTTGTAATGATTTTCTTCTTTTTAAATTCAATCATTTTCCGTAATCCAGTTCCAATGACCCACTCCAACAAATAATGGATAAGTTGCGTTTTCTCAACAATTGGTATGAAGTCGTTTGGCATTACCAAACCCTTATCAGGGTGTTTCCATCTAATCAAGGCCTCGAATCCATAGATGGTTTTTGTTTCAAGATTCCATACAGGATGATAAACAAGATATGTATCGTTTTCAGTAAGCGCAGATTTGAAATCAACTAGAAGTTCTATTTCGTATTTCTTCTTTAGTAGTTTTTCGTCGTAAATGACAAAAGGCAGATTGTTCTTCTCTGCATATCTGGCAAATTGATCTGAGATTCTGAATGGAATTAATGATTTGCACTCTTGCAAAGTGTAATTGTTCCCCACGCCTAGATAATATTCAACAAAGATGTTCATTTCATCAATAACCACAGGTTCAGACAAGGCTTTCATGATTCTATCAGCTGCAGTATTCGAGTCTTCTTCCTCCATTATCACCCACATCTTATTGGTATCAGGTTGAATAACCTGACAATTACCACCGATCTTCATCATAAGATTCAAATAAGTTGTAGAAACAACTTTCTTAAAAATCTCATACCCGAATACTTCTTCGATATTGTTTCTATCGCTTATGATTACGGTGGCGACATTGAAACGCTGGTCAGTATCATCCATATTCAACAAGAAATTGATATTAGGAACGTGTGTTTCCAGATTAATCGAATATAATTGCTTATTGAGTTCGAGTGTTTTTTTGAAACTACCAGAAAAATAATCGGTCAAAGCACCGACACCCAAGAACATCAATAGGCGATAAATCCAATTGACTAATTCTTGAGGTTCCTGAGAGGTAACATCAATCGGCATCAACGGTCCAAGGATTATTCCACCAACAAGTGCCACAAGCATTCCAAAAGGACTTCCGATTACAATGCCGGCTAAAACAATCGGAATATACATGGTATGAGAATAAACAAATTTGATTCCACCAGTATAAAAAACAAATAAATAGATTGCAGGTATTGATAAAACAATCAATATTGATACTAATATTTTATAGTGACTCAATATCCAATTCTTCAGTTTCATCTTTTATTTCACACCTTCCGGGAAATCCAGCCATTTCATAGATGCGAACATTCATCAATTATATTATAGTCCTCAGAAATAATTAATTCAACCTGACACAGTCAAATAGTCTTATAATATTTAATTTCAAAAATATTGCATTTTTAGAACTTTGTGATATACTATCATAGTCAAAAAGAAAGGAAGATTAAAATGTTGGAATATTTAGGTTATTTGGCATCAATCGTCGTTCTGATTTCACTGATAATGAGTTCCGCCAAAAAACTCAGATGGATAAATCTCTTTGGAAGTACTATCTTCTCCATCTACGGTTTTCTTATCGGAGCTTTACCGGTCGGCATCATGAATGCCTCCATTGCCATAATCAATATTTATTATCTATACAAAATGTATAACACCAAGGATTATTTCAAAACCTTGGCAATCGATAAAAAATCGGAGTACTTGAAATACTTTTTGAAATTCTATGAAGCAGACATTAACAAGTATTTTCCTACCGCCAATATTGACGTAGACAATTCAGATGTCAATTTCTATATTTTGAGAAATGTCGTACCGGCTGGATTCTTTGTCGGTAATAAAGTCAAAGATGGTGTTCTTAGAATCGATTTTGATTACGTCGTTCCTACATACAGAGACTTCAAGATGGGTCACTATATATTCGAAGATAAGAAAAACATTTTCTTGGATAAAGGCTTTACTTCACTTATTACATACACTGATAATGAGAAACATGAGAAGTATCTCAAGAGAATGGGTTTCTATCGCCATGATGAAATGGACAATGATAATAAAGTATGTTACAGAATTGATTTAAAGCCATGAAAAAAAGACCTTCGCAGGTCTTTTTTTTTCTAGTCTTCTGTATTTGTTGTTATAGCTTCTGTAGTTACCGGTTGAGTAGTAATTGGAATGGTTGTTGTTATTACAACTCCACTTTCATCGATTTGAAGGATGCCAATGTCGATTTGGGTGTCAGCCAAAGCTGAGATATACAAATAGAATGTCTGAGTTTCACCGGTCACTACCAATTCTCGGATATAACCATGCTCAGATGATACTCCCGCTTCATTTCCATCGGCGTCGTATACCATCAAAGTGAATTGTGGATCTGTTGCCTCAAAAGCATAGATTCCTTCACTCAAACTTACTTGAACCCAACCGTTATCACCAGATAATGCTGGATACAATACATTGTCACCTGATTCATAGACTCTTCTTGCCAAGGCGATGTTGTCAACGGCTACCATCTCAAATGGTGCATTGAACACATCTGGAAAAGCGAAATCATCCGGTATCATCAAAACTGTGTGATTTGTCAATGACAATGTGACAAATGTCTCATCAGCGAAGGTGATTGTATAATCAGTTAAAGTTACATTCAATTCAATAACCGACTCTTCAGCTGTGAAAGTTATCACTACATGGGCAATGGCGTTATCAAATGAAGATAAATCTCCTCCGAATACTTCCAACTGATTGACAAATTCCGACAACACATCAAGATTGATTGCTTGATTTAAATATACATCGAGTTCATAAGTATGGTCGCCGGTTTTGTTTTCACCGGAAACATCTTCATAATTGAAGTTCTCGTTTAGAATATTTCCGTTGATATTGTCGTCATATCTGTCTTCAGCTGATGGCAAAGTCGGAGTAACAACCATATCTTCAACAATATACTCGATATATAACTCTCCTGTATCTTCATACAGGCTACTTCTTGATTCTTCATTTATTGATTGTTCTACATACATGAAACTTGAGTTTTGATCAAACATCACGTAAACTCGCGAGTTTATGTCTTCAAAACCGACCACATCAGTATCAGATACGATTAGTTCATTTTCTGTTAGAACTGTAAATTGGGTTGCCTCATTATAAACAGCGGAATAGTCCTGGTATTCCGTGTAAAACCCCTTCACTGCGATGATCGTCGATAGAAAGTCGCAACTTGCCAGTACAAACAACATTCCCATAAACATCGCAACGGTCAATAGTTTCTTTTTCATTATTAACCCCCTCTGGATATTAATCTCGATTTTATTTTATCACAAAAACCCCTCTAAAACAAATGAAGACTACTTTTTGTAGTCTACATTGGTTAAATCTATTTCGAAACGGCATACATCGTCACCGTTCAAAAGGCTCTTTAAAACCTTAATTTTTAACTCTTGATCCAAGATAACTTCGAAAGGAAATTTAGCAAAACCAGCCGAACAATAACAGAATCTTGAACTGATATCCATGTTGCCGGCTTTGATGGCTTCTCTGGCAAACGGGCAGTGACATCCATAGTATTTTTGGTCTTTATCATTTTCTGCCTTCAAGTAGGCAACAGTATCATAAGGTATCTTGGTGATATACATTTTATTGTCTTTTAGAACAGCTGATAGAACCTCTTGATTGTTTGCGACAAAGTCGATTACATCCTTTGTAATAATCTGTTCATACCAGATTTTGTTTTGTTCATAATGTTCAGTCAATTCCTGTACTTTTCTTTGATGACGTCCTTTTAGATAATCGCTTAAACTGGCGGAATTCTCATATTCGACTTTTTCAGGGAACATACTCTCCTTTGAAAGTCCGTGGTTGTTTCCAGCAAGTACCCTTTCTGTATCTTCCGATTCAAGTTTGGAATCAAGAATATCCATCAATCTGTTTACATAATCGGGTAAGACAGTCGGTGGAACACCTAGGTGCGGTGGTTGGAAATCACCCAAAATTTCTAATGCCTTTTCCTCTCCCTTGAAGGTTTTAAGACGGTCGATAATATTCTCCATCACTCCGAGCATGCCGGTGTATTTAGTCAAATGGATGAATAAATCCTTACGGTCGATAACTCGATAATACCTGAGAAGTATCACGAAATTGTCAACGCTGTTTTTCTCTTGTGATACCAAATAGGCGATGAGTCTATCCAGCACTTCTTCGTTGATATCATCAATGTCTTGCGTGATTAGATCATTGAGTTCCATGATAAGATTCACAGCCTCCATGATTTTTGTTTCTGGAAGTTTATTCCTTGTGTATAAATCTTTCAATTTTTCTAGTTTCATATTACCCTCCCTTGATATAAAACTATCTGATTCAATTATATCAAAATTCAGGTGCTTTCCAACAAAAAAAAGCAATTTCACATGGAAATTGCCTTTATATCATTTTTTGAATAATTCCCAAACGTTTTCCAATTCATGAATGATTTGGATGTTTTGCGGGCAAAGGCTTTCGCATTGACCACATGCTTGACACATGTTTGCCAATGATTCTGCCTTCATTTGACCATGATAGGCATTCTTGAAATGTTCAATGTCGTCAAAGATGAAGGCATTGTTATAGAAACTGAAGTTGCCAGGAATATCCACTCCATAAGGACAAGGCATACAATATTTGCAGTTTGTACAATCAACTTTGATACGGGATTTGTAGATATGCTTCACACGATTGATCAAACCTTTTTCTTTTTCTGTCAACATTCCTACTTCTGCAGTTTTCGCTTCCGCGATGTTTTCCTTAATATGGTCCATATCGTTCATTCCCGAAAGAATGGTTCTAACCTCCGGATAATCCCAAAGATACCTTAAGGCCCAACCGGCACTCGAATGTTTTTCCTCGGCTTCTTCCCAGACTTCAGTTATTTCACCAAGGCCTTGTTGGGCAAGTCTTCCTCCACGCAAAGGCTCCATAATAATCACGCCAATACCTTTTTCTCCTGCGAGTTTAAGGCCTTTGAGTCCGGCTTGATATTCTTCATCGAAATAATTCATCTGAATCTGACAAAAATCCCAATCATAAGAATTTAGAATTTCTTCAAATACAGGATATTCGTCATGGAAGGAGAACCCAATATGGCGAATCTTACCGCTGGCTTTTGCTTTCTTTATAAAGTCGAAAACTTCATGTTTGACATAGTTGTCCCAGTATTTTTTGTTTAAGGCATGAAGCAGATAATAATCAATATGGTCGGTTTGAAGTCTTTCCAACTGAATATCAAGATACTTGTCCATGTCGCTTCTAGATCTAATCAACCATGAAGGACACTTGGTAGCTAAGAATACTTTTTCACGATATCCGTCTTGTAAAGTCCTACCGACGAATTCTTCACTCTTTTCCTGATGATAAGGATAAGCTGTATCGATATAGTTAACTCCGTGATCTATGGCATAACGGACTTGTTTTCTCGCTTCTTCTTCATCAATATTACCATAATCATCATTGATAACCGGCAACCGCATACACCCGAATCCCAGTATTGATACTTTATTTTTACCCAATTGTCTGTGTTTCATGTTGAACCTCCTATTACATATGAATATTTTACCATTTTTTAGAACTATAAAAAACCTTGTTTTTGAAATTGTGTATAAAAAAAAAGCGCAAAAGCGCTTCATTATTTACAGTTCTTGGAAATGATAGCCAATACTCTCAACTGCGGTTTTGGCATCCTTTAAAGTCAAAGATTTGGATTCCACCTCAACAGTTTTGCTGGAAAGGTCGATGTTGATGTTCTTGAATCCTGCTGCCTTCAACACTCTTTCGATGTTCATTACGCAGTGCTTGCAAGTCATATTGTCAACGAGAAATTTCATAGGTTTCTCTCCTTTCTGAATTTGAATCTTTTCAATCTCAAAGCATTTAGTACAACCATGATGCTGGAAAACGCCATTGCAGCTCCTGCCAAAGCCATCGAGAGATGACCTGTCGCTGCCAATGGAATGGCAATTAGATTATAACTGAATGCCCACAAAAAGTTCTGATAAATATTTTTTAACGTCGCTTTTGATAAATCAATTGCGTCGATAACAGCTTCCAAATCTCCTGTCATCAAAGTCAAATCGCTGGAGTGAATGGCAATATCTGTCCCATTACCCATAGCAATTCCGATGTCTGCTTGTTTTAAAGCCGGAGCGTCATTTATACCATCACCGACAAAAGCTGTTATTTCTTCACTTTCTTGGATTTCTTTGATTATGTCAGCTTTTTCCGTCGGTAAAACCTCACAGAAAATATGGTCAATTCCGACTTCAAATCCAATCCGTTTAGCCACACCTTTGTTGTCTCCGGTTACTAGACAGGTCTCAATACCTCTTGCCTTCAAAGCAGAAACGACTGATTTGGCGTTAGGCTTAATTTCGTCACGAAGTGCATAAATTGCTTTTACTTCACAGTCAATAATCAAGAAATTGACCGTTTTGGCTTCTTCTTGCAAACGAGCATAGTCTTCTCTAAAACCATTGATGTCGATTTCAAAGTCATCGATAATCTTGGCGGAGCCAATCAATACTTTTTTACCATCGGCGACGGCTCTTAACCCCTTGCCTTTTATAACTTCAAAATCACTTATTCCAATTGCTTTAGCACCCTTTTGCTTGGCATATTCGGTAATTGCAATACTTATTGGATGATTTGATTCTTTTTCAATCGAATATATATAGTCTAGGGATGTATCATCACCTAGATAATCCGTAATCTGGAATTTACCGTGGGTGATGGTTCCGGTTTTATCAAAAGCAATAGCTGAGATCTTGTTGGCGATTTCGAAGAATTCGCCTCCTTTATATAAAATATGATTTTTTGCGGCCAAACCGTTACCTACAAGGATACTGGTCGGTGTGGCTAATCCCAATGCGCATGGGCATGATATAACCAGAATTGCGACCGATGTCGTAAATGAATAGGTGAATCCATCTGATAAAGCAAGGTAATGAATCAAGAAATTGACGATCGCAATCAGGACAACTGCTGGGACAAAGATACTGGCTATTTTATCTGCCGTTCTTTGAATCGGAATCTTTCTGGCGCTGGCTTCTTCGACTGATTGGATAATTTGTCCAAGCAATGCGTCTTCGCCAAGATTGGTCGCTTCGATAATGATTCTCTCTTGCAAGTTCATGGTTCCGCCGACGGCGAAATCATTGACCTTCTTGTATACAGGCATGCTTTCTCCGGATATCATCGATTCATCGATATGACTGGCTCCGGATATGATTTTTCCATCAACTGGAATCTTCTCATTGGCTAAAACCACTACCTGATCACCGACAATTACTTCTTCGATATCGACCATCAATTCAATTCCATTCTTGATAACTCTAGCTTCTTTGGCTCCAAGGTTTATCAGGTCTACCAAAGCGTCTTCGGTCTTTTCTTTGGCGATGTGTTCGATGAAGTTACCCAAAAGAACCATTGTAATGATTAAAGCACTAACTTCGAAATAATATACCGGATGCATTTCCGGTGAAACAAACAATTGTCTATACAATAAATAAATACTATAGAGGTAAGCTGAAGATGTTCCGAGAACGACCAATATATCCATTCCCAGACTTTTCTTTTTGATTCCAACAACTGCACCTTTATAAAACCTTCTACCGATACCGAATTGAATCAACCCAGCCAAAACAAGTTGGAACACCCCATCAGTAAAAAGACTTGGTGCCCAAATTGACATAGAGCTGACATGTGAAAGCATCGACCATAATAACGGAATGCTTAAAAATATCGAAAGAAACAATTCGATTCGCATCCGTTTTTTGATTTTTTTATTTTCCTCAAGATTGTCTTCCAATACTGGAATATATCCAAGACTTTTGATAATCTTGGCAATCTTGGTCAAAGAGTATTTTGATTCGTCATAAGTCATGATGACTTTATTAGCGCTGACCAAAGCCTTTGCTTCTATATCGTTCATCGAAGCAAAAGTGTTTTCAATCGTTTTTGCGCACATCGCACAGGTCATGCCTTCGACTCTCAACGATTTTTTAATCATAAGTATCTCCTCCCAGAGATAGCTTAATTATAACACGTAAAATCGCGGATAGGTGCTGATTTGCTCAATTATCAGCTACAAGACTAAAAAGAAAACCACGGCCAAAGCCATGGTTTCTAGATGTTTTTCAATGTCATTTCCTGCACTTTATCTGTAACTGCATTAAAGGTATCTCGATCTTCTATATTTGAAATAAATATCATTTCTACGCCTTCTTCAGGATAATAGGTGTTCAGACTCCTTACTCCGCTTCCACCTCCGGTGTGATAGAAACGGATTCGATTGGAACCATAGAAATCTCCTTTGGCAATAATCATTCCGTATCCATAACTATTGACTTGATCAGCTTTGACATGCCCAGTGAATATTAAATCAGTTGATTTTGATTTTAAAATCTTCGATCTCAATAAACTCATATTCCACAAATGTAAATCTTTGATTGTCGAATAGATTCCGCCACCGCCTCCGGCAATTCGCATATCAACGTAATCCGATACTTCAAATCCATTACTCACAGGTTTATATCCGTAAGCTTTATTCATAATCACTCTTTTTGGTTCTTCAAGTCCCGTGCTATTCATTCCCAATACATCGAAAAAATTCTTTTTTAAAAATGCTTCGAAACTGATTCCGGATTCCTTCTCAATGATGTGTTGCAACATCAAATATCCGGATATCGAATAATAGAATTCTGTCCCTGGCTTGAATAAAAGGTCTTCGTCCTTTACTAGATTGATCAGTTCCATCAATATCTGTTCTGATTTTAAAATCTCATAGAAATCCATATAAAGGTTGAAATTCGGTATTCCCGCCGAATTTGACATCAAATGGTGCACGGTTATCTTTTTTCCGTGGCGATATTCAGGAAAATATCGATCAATCGTCCATGACAAATCAACTTTTCCTTCCTCAACTAATTTCATAACTGAAGCGGCTGTGAACTGCTTGGTTATGGATGCGATTCTAAAGACGGTATCCGGTGTATTTTTGATTCCGTGTTCGATATTTGCATAACCATATCCCTGCTCCAACACTATTTCACCGTCAACCGAGACCAAAACGGCACCGTTAAATTTTGTTTGCTTAACGTATTCATCAAGCGTTTGTTTCAAATCTTTCATATTCCCCTCCTAATCGATAATTCCCTGATTTTGAAAATATATTTCCATCATATGACCGATATTGCCTTCACCGGCAAAGCGGTTCATATCGAAGAAATTCTCGTGGATGTCGAACCAATGCAGAGAATGAATTTCTTCAATTAAATCGACTTCTTTATTCAGCCTGCCGATGAAGACATCCATACTCATGTTAAGTGGGTGCCATACAAAGTCAATGAATGGAACCAAAGTAATGTCTTCCTTTGTGATTCCTGTTTCTTCGAACATCTCTCGATAGGCGCTTTCCAAATGATTTTCACCATCTTCGATTTTCCCGCCGATAAGATTATATAGTCCTTTATATGGATCTTTCGATCTGTATAGCATCAATATTTTATCTTTTTTCTGGTCGAATATCATCACTAGATTGAATTTCTTCATTTATGTAATCCTCGCTCTCGAATAAACAAAATTCGGAAGTAACATAGTCACTTCCAAATTGGTTTTAAAATTGTTCGGTAATTGATTTCCCTTGCATATGAAGAACCAGATAGTCCGGTCCTCCGGCTTTGGAATCGGTCCCGCTCATATTGAAGCCTCCAAACGGTTGATAACCGACGATGGCTCCTGTGCACTTTCTGTTGAAATAGAGATTTCCGACATGGAAATCTTCTCTAGCCATTTCCAGATGTGCTCTGTCATTGGAAATTACGGCTCCGGTTAGACCATATTCAGTGTTGTTTACAACTTCGATACCTTCTTCGAAAGATTTCACTTTGCAAACGGAAAGCACCGGTCCAAAGATTTCTTCTTGCATAAGTCTGGCTTTCGGATCCAAATCGATGAAGACTGTCGGGTTGATGAAATAACCCTTAGACATGTCGCTGGTTCCTCCAGTTAGAAGTTTTCCTTCTTTTTTACCGATTTCAATATATTCGTTGATTCTGTTGAAGGCGAGTATGTCATTAACCGGACCCATTTTGTTTGTAAAATCTTCAACATCACCCAAAACGATTTTTTCTGTTTTTTCTTTAATCATTTTAACAACATCGTCATAGACATCTTCATGTATTATCGCTCTCGAACAAGCAGAACACTTTTGTCCGGAAAATCCGAAAGCCGATGTTACGATTGATGTTGCGGCCATATCCAAATCAGCGTCATTATCAACTAAGATAGCGTCTTTTCCGCCCATTTCGGCGATTACGCGTTTCAGCCAGATTTGACCTTTTTGTAATTTGGCTGCGTTCTCATAAATACCTGACCCTACTTCTTTAGATCCGGTGAAAGAGATGAATCTGGTCTTAGGATGTTTAACGATGAAATCACCGACAATCGATCCTTTTCCAGGCATATAGTTGATGACACCAGCAGGCAAGCCTGCTTCTTCCATAATCTCAACGAATTTATAAGCAATAATCAAGGTAGTGGATGCTGGTTTCAATAAAACGGTATTACTGGAAACCACTGCGGCACTTGTCATTCCTGTTAAGATTGCCAATGGGAAATTCCATGGTGTGATAATCGCACCGACACCTAATGGGATATAGATATATTCGTTTCTTTCGATATCTCTTCTTGACAACACTGTATCATCGATACGTGACATTTTCAACATTTGTCTGCCATAATATTCCAAGAAGTCGATTGCTTCTGCTGTATCGGCATCAGCTTCAACCCAAGGTTTACCGGCTTCAAGTGTCATTAAAGCTGATAGTTCGTGTTTTCTTCTTTTCATGATGTTCGCTGCTTTGAATAAAACATCAGCGCGAACACGTGGGTCGACTTTCTTCCAGAATTCGAAAGTTGTCAATGCGGCTTCCATGGCCATTTCAGCTTCAGGCATACCAGCTTGGCAAATCTCTCCGAGAACTTCGGAGTGATTCGAAGGATTCAATGATTTGATGTGGGTGTCTGTGAATATTCTTTCTCCGTTGATAATCAAAGGGAATTCTTCACCGAGATAGGATCTCGCTGTTTTCAAACCTGCTTCGTAAGCTTTGAGATTCTTAGCGTCTCCAAAATTGGTCAATGGTTCTGTAATGTAATCATAAATTGCCATTTTTCATACTTCCTTTCCTATACCACCGATTTTTCAAAATCAGTGATCTTGTTTTCTTTGAATCTGTCTATGTGCAATTCTTTAGCATAATCTTCTAGTTCAAGACCTAATATCATTTGGCTCAATAACTCACCGGTGATTGGCGCAAACATGAATCCGTGACCGGAGAATCCGCAAGCCATGTAAAATCCAGGTAATTCTTTAGTGTCGGATAATATCGGTTGATGGTCCGGACTGACGTTGTATGAGCCACCCCAAGATCTAATAACTCTTAGTTTTCCGACTTCTGGTAAGATGTCGCATACAGTCTTGGCCATTTCGTCAAGAAACTGCCAAGTCGATGAAATATCGTGGTCGTGCAAGGCTTTAGGATTGCTACGACCCATTAGGAACGACCCGTGCGGCACTTGTTGGCAATAGATGTTTTTGGAAAAACTCATTACCATCGGTCCTTGGATTTTTCTTGTTGGTTCCGTTACCAATATTTCATGGTTTTCTGAATAAACAGGAATATCAATTCCCGCCATCAAACCAACTTCCTTAGCATATCCTCCAGCAGCGTTCATGACTTTATCGGTTTCAATCTCGCGTTTATCAGTAACTATCTTAGTTATTTTGTGGTCACTGATGACTATTTCTTTTACCTCTTCGAAGAAATGGAAGGTAACTCCAAGTCTTTTGGCAGCCAAGTAATAGGCTTCACTCATCAAAAACGGATTGACGTGTCCATCGGTTTTGCAGAAAGTCGCACTGGTAAATGATTTAGGATTTAAATGTGGGACAATCTTCAAAGCTTCTTCAACTGTCAATTTAACTGATGGAATCCCCAAAGAATTCTGAAGCTTTACGTTTTTGGCGAATACTTCGTCTTCTTCTTTTGAAGTTGAAAGAATCAGATACCCTTCTTGTTTGAATTCTATTGATTTCTCATATTTCAGTTCTTCTTCAGCCTGGCTAAAAAATTCTATTGATTTCTTGGCCAGAATGCAATTGAGTTTGGTACCCCATTGCTGACGAACACCAGCGCCACATCTTCCGGTTGAACCGCTGGTTATGTATGATTTGTCGATTACGACAATGTCTTTCATTCCTTTTTTCGCTAAACTGTAGGCAGTCGCCAACCCGCTGATACCAGCGCCGATGATTACGATATTCGCTTTACTCATCTTTGCCACCAGCGATGTCTTTCAGAACCACACCGGTTGTCATCGGTCTGGTTTTAGGTGTCTTGACATCTTCAACTTTCTTACCTAAATATCTAGCTATTTCTCTTTGGACTAGAATCGTACAGGTTTGTCCTTGACAAGGTCCCATTCCGACTCTGGTAATTCTTTTTATTTCTTCAAAGGTTGTGTATCCTTCATCCAAACATTTTCGGATGTCCGCAAGCGTCACGTCTTCACAACGACAGATAATTATGTCTTTTTCATTCATAGCGGTTTCCTCACGGTCACGAATTCATAAAGGTGTTTTTTCGGAACCGATACTGTGATAACTGTTGTTCTGTCTGTGCTTTTGTTTCTTAAAACCCCTTCGATTCTTGCTTCACAAATAACTTCTCCTTTGCGATTGACTGCGTTCCATATTTCACCGACTTTTGGTATTGGAAGAAGTTCATAGGGAATTTTATACCAGACGTTGTCTCCTTTAACTTGAGCAACCATGATTGCCAGTCCCGGACAGGAGAAAACGCACATTCCACATCCAGTACACTTATCAAAATCTATTTGTGGTATTGAATTGATGTCTTCACCAATCACAATTGCATTGAAAGGACAACTGGTTTCACAAGGATTACAAGGTATTTCTTGATAACATTCGATTATTGCTTTAGGTTTAATCAATACTTCTTCTCTAGGAAATTTGGAGATGACTTGTTCCAAAGATGCATATCCGTCTGCTTTTATCATACAGTCTCACCTGCCTTGACCAATCCGATGCGAATCTTATCTCCCATCGGTCCTTGACGCAACACATGAAGTTGCGTAAGTAGTTCCTTTTCCAATCTATCATATTCCGGATGTTTAAATCCCAAATCTTTTGAAGCCATAAGTCCGGCAATCTTGCCTTCAACCATTGCGCTTGAAGCTTCTTCGATGCCGGTTACATCACCGGCTGCGTAAATACGAGGCATCGATGTTTCGTATGCTTCGTTTTTCTTGGGAATCAATCCACCTAGTTCATTTACATATATCATTTCGATACCGGCCATCGACATGAGTTGATGCAATGGAGTCAATCCGACTGAGACGCAAAGGGCGTCGCATTCGATTGTTTCTTCACTACCTTCGATCATGTTCCAGGAATCGTCCAGTTTCACGATATCGATTTTTTCCAATCTGGTTTTTCCATAAGCTTTTTTTACAGTTGTTTTGGTTAAAATCGGAACACCCAACCTAACCAACTTAGAAGCATGAACCAAATATCCGCCGATATGATCCGCGGCTTCAACCAAAGCTTTTACTTTAACTCCGGCTTGAATCAGTTGGTAACTGACGATAAGTCCGATATTTCCGCTTCCGACCATCACTACTTCTTTACCAGGCAGAACACCATAAAGATTCATTAATGTCTGTACGGCTCCAGCTCCATAAATGCCCGGTAAATCGTTATTCTCAAAAGCCAATACTTTTTCAGAAGCTCCCGTGGCCATTATAACGCCTTTGGCATGATATTTTTTGTACTCATGGCCAGAATATACGGTCAATACATAATCTTTGTACATCGCAACCACAGTCGCATCTGTCAGTATTTCCAGTTTATCTTTGTGTTCACTTAAAGCATTTATCAGAATCGTCGCAATATCTATTCCCCGAGTTTTGGCATATTGCGCTTTTGAACCAAAGAACTTATGTGTTTGTTTGACAAGTTGACCGCCAAGCATCGAAGCTCTTTCGATGATGGTGACACTAATTCCGGATTCAAGTGCGATTTTAGCTGCGGACAGTCCAGCCGGTCCGCCTCCGACAATTATCAAATCTCTCTCAATCATCAATAAATACCTCATCCACATCGGATTCGACAATCATGCCGTCTTCAAGTAAGGTCATACAGGTCTTGACATTCAAAACCCCGTTGACAGTCATATTGCACGATCCGCAGTTGCCGATTGCGCAATAGAAACCCCGGGGTCTTTTCTTGACCAAACTGTTGGAATAATGCATTATCCCATTATCATGAAGTGCAGCGGCGATTGTATCTCCCTCATATCCAACTAAATCTCTACCGTTAAACATAAAATGCAATTCTTTCTTTTTTTCAAAAGATAAAATCGGATGTTTGTCTATTCTCATCTCTTCACCACTTTCCATGTAATATTGTAACATAAAGCGCTTACATTAAAAAGGAAAAATTTGCCTTTTTCTTACAAATTTTTCCATGATTTTTCCAAAATATCGAAAGCTTTTAGAAAATCTTCTTCGCATAAATGCGAATAGCCGAGCACAATGATATTATCTTCATAATTTTTTACTTTATTTAAGTAGTATTCAGATATTCCATAAACCCGGATACCGCCTTCCTTTGCCAAAGAAATCAATTCATCAAGTTTTATATTAGTATTGATTCTAACAAGAAAATGCAAGCCGCTTTCAGCGCCTATAATCTCGATTTTATCTCCAAATGAAGATTTTCTTAATCGATCAATTAAGAAATCGCGTTTTGATTTATAGATGTTCTTCATTCTGTTTAGATGTTTTTCATAATCTCTCGAAGATATGAATTTCTCCAAAACCAATTGCGTCATAACCGGTACTGAACAAGTGAAATACGAGTAGGTTTTATGGTATTTTTCCATTAGTGTTCTAGGCAACACCATGAAACTGACTCTGAATGAAGGCGCTATCGATTTTGAGAATGAGTTCATATATATGACCTTATCCATATTATCAAGACTTTTCATTGCCGGAATCGGGATTCCCGAGAAGCGGAACTCACTGTCGTAATCGTCTTCGATTATGTATCTTTCACTTCTTTCTGAAGCCCAATTCAATAATTCCATTCTTCTCTGGATTGTCGTAACAATCCCGCTTGGAAACTGGTGGCTTGGTGTCGTATGGATGATATTGACTTCCTTGCATTTAGCAATGTCGACCCCTTGTTCATCCAATGGAATCGTTTTAGCATTCGCACCATAATCAAGATATAAATTGTAATTCTTTAGATATCCTGGTTCTTCTACTCCATAAGTTTTGTCTCTTCCCAGCAATAATACCAAAAGAGAAATAAGATGTTCGGAGCCGGAACCAATGACAATCAAATCCGGACTCGCTATCACACCTCGATACTCGAAGAGAAGATCGGCTATCTTCTTTCTTAAAGAATACATCCCGAGATAATCGGTTTTGTTAATGTTTTCTAAATAACTGTATTGCATCACTTCTTTTTCAATTTTAGCCAATTTCTCATAGGGAAAAGAGCTAGCATCGACCTGGTTGGTTCGAAAATCCACAAGATAAGTTTCCGTCTTCGGTGTATGTTTTCCGATATTTTGTAATACCTGATTCTTTCTATTAAAAAGTCTCACAAAAGGCATCACATAATATCCTGATTTTGGAACAGCCTTAATGTATCCTTCGGCTACAAGTTGACTATATGCTGTTTCAACCGTGATTACGCTTATCTTCAAATGCTGAGCGAGTTTTCTTTTGGATGGTAGTTTTTCATTGGTTTTGAGATCGTTGGTCTCAATGGATTTCTTAATGAAACCATATAGTTGTTCATATATGGGTGTTTCACTTTTATAATCGAGAAATACCGTTATCATATTACTCCAATCTGACCTTATCAAATAATTGATTTCTGGACATTTAAAACATATCAGTTTATTGTATAATATAATGTGTATGAGACTTTGTCAATAGAAAGAGAGGAATTATCATGAAAAACGAACGTTATGAACTCAATAAGGAATTAGCCCAGATGCTCAAAGGTGGAGTCATCATGGATGTTACTAATGCCGAACAGGCAAAAATAGCTCAGGAAGCCGGCGCTTGCGCAGTTATGGCTTTGGAGAGAATCCCAGCTGATATCAGAGCTGCTGGTGGTGTATCCAGAATGAGTGATCCAAAACTAATCAAAGAAATCCAAGCTGCAGTTACTATTCCGGTTATGGCTAAGATCCGAATTGGTCATTTTGTCGAAGCGCAAGTTCTTGAAGCATTGGAAATAGACTATATCGATGAATCTGAAGTGCTTTCACCGGCCGATGATATCTATCATGTAAACAAACACGAATTCAAGGTTCCTTTTGTATGTGGAGCTAAAAACCTTGGTGAAGCCTTGAGAAGAATCTCTGAAGGCGCATCAATGATCAGAACCAAAGGCGAGCCAGGTACTGGTGACGTTATCCAGGCAGTAAAACACACGAGACTTATCATGTCGGAAATTCGCAACGTGCAATCGCTGCGCGAAGATGAACTTTTCGTCAAGGCCAAAGAACTTCAAGTTCCATATGATTTAGTTAAATATGTCCATGAAAACGGCAAGCTTCCAGTAGTCAACTTCGCAGCCGGTGGTGTCGCAACACCTGCGGATGCTGCATTGATGATGCAACTGGGTGCTGAAGGCGTCTTCGTCGGATCTGGTATCTTCAAATCAGGTAATCCTGCCAGAAGAGCCGCAGCTATTGTAAAAGCTGTCACCAATTACAATGACCCAAAAATACTGGCTGAAGTCAGTGAGAATTTGGGTGAAGCCATGGTTGGTATCAACGAAGAGGAAATTCAACTCTTGATGAGAGAACGCGGTATCTAAATCATGCAAATCGGGATTTTGGCATTACAGGGAGCATTTATCGAACACGCGAAAATGCTAAAAGCCTTGGGAATCGGTTCATTTGAAATTAGACAAAAGAAAGATTTGTCAAAGCCGATGAATGGTCTGATTCTTCCTGGTGGAGAATCGACGACAATGTATAAACTTTTAGTCGACTTGGATATGGCTGAGAAGGTAAAGGAACTGATAGAAAGTGGAATGCCGGTATTTGGTACTTGCGCCGGTCTTCTTCTTTTAGCAAAAACAGTTCACAATTACAAACAGGCATATATGCAGACAATGGATATTGTCGCAAAAAAGAATGCGTTCGGAAGACAATTGGGTTCATTCCGAGCAACAGGAACTTTCAACGGAGTCACCGATGTCACATTTGTATTCATCCGTGCACCATATATTGAAAGCGTTGGTGAAGGCGTTGAAGTATTGGCTGAAATTGACGGCTTGATTGTAGCTGCAAGACAGAAAAATCAACTTGTCACTGCTTTTCATCCGGAACTTACTACCAATCCGACAATCCATAAATATTTTATAAAAATGTGTGAAAAGGCGATGAAATAATCGTCTTTTTTATTTTAAAGCAAATAAAATGCAAAAATTGACTTTATTACTTGTTTTTTTCTCCTAATGCCTTTATATTTTTCGAATATTTTGGTATTCTAAATAAAAAAACATTTGGAGGGTATAATGGACAAATCGAAAAACATTATTAACAAAGCAGTCGATAATTTTAAGAACCTTATTAAGAACGATAAACAAAGGTTCTTTCTAGTAGCGACTAAAACTGCATTACTGTTTCTTTATTGGCTAAGCATCACTCTGCCTTTATTCAGAGGAGATCGCAGCGGGAATATCTTTGTATGGCCTTTAGGAACATGGATTTTCTTGTATTTTCTAGCAATAATTTTTGTATACTTCTTGTTGGAAATCCTTGATAACAAATTCGCTGGGAAACTATTCAAGATTACTACAATTATAATGATAATAGTAACCGCCTTTCTAATTATAATCTGGCTTGTGGTAAGAACTGTCAATATCTCAGCAAGCATTGGATTCTGGTTAGCTATTATTGTGACAGTAGGAACTGGCATTATCACTTGGAAGCCATCTCTAATTATGGGAATAGTATACAAAATATTCAAAGTTACTGAAAAAATTGAACCTACCCCTGAACCTGTAGTCGAGGCTAAACCAGAACCTAACGTTGAAGAACCTAAACCAG
>CALMFM010000170.1 GCA_937862575.1 uncultured Bacillota bacterium | reverse complement strand
TAATATTTGTGTTTGCACGACACATTATGTCGCGTCAATAATATTGGCAATAAAGTTTTTTCCAATCACTATTGAATATGATATTCAATGTTATTGAGTGATATGGTATAATAACATTACTATAATATAAAGAAGGTGAAGCAACTATGAAAAAGATTATATTTACTATTATCATACTATCGACTCTCGTCATAGTGTTCTTTATCTTCTACATTCCAAGGCACACTGACAGAAATCTGATTTTATATAGATCGTTGACCACATATGATGACATCATCTATAAGACAATCGACGGAGAAGAGCTAATGTTGGATATTTGTATGCCTACAAAAGAGAAATACGACATAGCTCCGATGATTTTCTATGTTCATGGCGGGAAATTCATAGGTGGAGATAAAACCTGGATGACTTTAGATATCGGCGAGGATGTTGCGATAAGATTACTAGAAGAAGGATACGCTTTGATTTCAGTCAATTATCGACTTTTGACAGATGAAATCAACCTGCCTTCCAACATCATCGATATCAAGGACGCAATTCGTTACGTCAATTCCATTTCAGTGGACTACGGCCTCGATCCAGACAATATCGGAATTTGGGGGTCTAACTTTGGAGCGTATTTGGCTTTGACAGTTGCTTATAGCCCTAGCGGCCTGTTCTTGGGAGCTTACGATTTAAGAAATTATCCGGCTGAAGTCAACTTTGTAATAGATTTATACGGGCCAACGGATATCACTGAATTCTGGGATTTGGACTCCATGTCCGCAGACGAATTGACCAACGTTCAGAATCTTTTGGACGTAATGTATGGATTAACCATGGATGTTTATAATCTTACCGCGAGCGACTATGCGACGATGAGTCTATACGATCCGGTCTCTTTCGTATCTAGCGATACCGTCCCTACTATTATGATTCACGGATTAAATGATGATGTCGTGGATATCCATCAAAGCGAATTGTTGGAAGCCAGGCTTATAACCTATTCCATTGACTATCAGTTTTACAAAATCCTCGGCGGAAACAACGGACTCAGTGAAATCAGCACAAGCGAGATTGAGAACATTTGCGACCATATTATGGATTTCATTGAACCACTCTATGTAAATAATGTATAACGCTGGTTAAATTCCAGCGTTTTTTGTATAATAATGGTGAGGTATAGTTATGAAACTACCAGGATTCATCGACTCTCATCTCCATGTTCTCGGACTTGGTTATGTTAGTTATAATGTAGATTTGACCGAGATCAAATCAATCGAAGAATTGAAAGAAAAACTTGATAAATTTAAAGACCGCGGAATTATTATTGGCAGAGGTTGGAATCAGGAAAACTTTACCGAAAAGAGAATGATTACCAAGTGTGACCTCAACGAAATTTCCAAAGATATCCCAATTGTGATGACTCGCGTTTGCGGCCATGTTTTGACTGTCAACGAGAAGATGCTTGAATTGGCGGGTATTGACAAATTTACTCAACAGGTAAGTGGCGGATCTTTTTCATATGAAACTGGTATCTTCACTGAACATGCCTTGGGTTTAATCTACGACAAGATGCCTTTGCCTACAGAAGCTGATCTTGTCAAGTATCTCCTAACCGCCGATAAAATCTTGATTGAAAACGGCATAACATCGGTAGCTAGTGATGATTTCGCTATTTTTCCATTACCTTATGAACAAATCATCAACACAATCAAAAAACTATATGAACAGAATTTACTGCATATAAAAATAACCGAACAGGTTAATCTCGGTTATAAAAGGTTGAAAGACTTCATATCCAAAGGCTATGTAAACAAATCCTTTGGCAAATACAGAATGGGTCCGCTCAAGATCTTGGTAGACGGAAGTCTAGGCGGTAAAACAGCCAAATTATCTCAGCCTTATGAAGGAGAACCTAGTAATACAGGAATAGCGACCTACACTGATGATGAATTGTTCGATTTGGTTTATCTCGCCGATTCCAACGGTATGGATGTCGTCATCCACGCCATCGGTGACGCGGCCAGCCTTCAAGCTATAAAGGCATTGATGAATTCATTGGAAATAACCAAACGCAAAGACCATCATCATGCCATAATTCATGCACAGTTGACGAATCTTGAACAGATTGCGATGATGAAGGAATGGAACATCGGCGCCATCGTTCAGCCGATATTCCTCAATTCCGATATTCAAATAATCGAGAGCCGAATTGGGTCCAGACAAAAAGAATCCTACTTATTCAAAACTATGTATGATATCGGACTAACTGTAGGCTTCAGCACCGACGCTCCAATAGAACCGGTTAATCCTTTCCTAAATATCTATTCAGCGATGACGAGAACCAGTATCAAGAATCCTGATTTAGGCGTCTTTCTAGAGAAAGAAAAATTTGAATATGATGAAGCATTGGAATGTTACTACAAAAACAACCTTAGATTCATATATCAGGACCTGTTGAGTTCTGATGATTATATAATCGTTGACCGACCATTTTCAGGAAGCGAATCGCTTCTAAAAATGAAAGTCGTGAAAACTGTCATCGACGGTGAAACCGTCTTTGACGCCATGAAGGAGTGATATCATGCCAAAAGGCGATATAGCTGTAATAGGCTTGGCGGTGATGGGTGAGAATTTAGCCAGAAACATCGCCTCAAAAGGGTTCAAAGCAGTTGTTTATAACCGCAATACCCAAGTAACACAGGATTTTCTAAACAATTACGGAACCGCCGATTTCATCGGTGCCTTCAGTTATGAAGATATAAAAATCAATTTGAAAAAACCAAGAAAAGTCATCTTGATGATCAAAGCGGGAAGCCCTGTAGATATGGTCATTGAAGACTTGTTGAAAGTATTGGAACCGGGAGATATCATCATTGATGGCGGTAATTCCCATTACGTCGATACGATGAGAAGAACTGCTTTTGTGGAATCACAAGGTCTTCTTTATGTTGGAAGCGGAATATCAGGTGGCGAAGAAGGTGCTTTAAACGGACCTTCAATCATGCCTGGCGGATCTAAAAAAGCTTGGAATGAAATCAAGCCGATTTTCCAAGCTATTGCAGCCAAGACTGATAATGGAGAAGTCTGTTGCGACTGGGTCGGAAAAGACGGGGCCGGTCATTTTGTCAAGATGGTCCATAATGGCATCGAATATGGTGACATTCAATTAATCACGGAAATATATCAGATAATGAGAGATCATTTGAAAATGTCCAATTGTCAAATGTCCGACGTATTCTCCACTTGGAACAAATCCGAACTGGATAGTTACTTGATAGAGATAACAGCCGATATATTGGCTTATCGCGATGAGTCTGGAGATCATCTCGTAGATAAAATACTTGATTCTGCCGGCCAAAAAGGAACCGGAAAATGGACGGTTAACAGCGCTCTTGATGAAGGTGAGCCTTTAACCTTGATAAGCGAAGCTGTTTTCTCGAGATTCCTGTCTGCTAGAAAAGAAGAAAGAGTAAAGGCTTCAACCCTTTTCAAAAAAGAAGTCGAGATTTTTAAAGGTAATCAAAAAGAATTTATCGGATATCTAAAAGATGCATTATATTCCGCAAAAATTGTTTCATATACCCAAGGATTCTCTTTGATGAGAGAAGCTGCCAAAAACCATAAATGGGAACTTGATTTCGGTAATATTGCTTTGCTGTGGCGAGGTGGTTGTATCATCCGCTCCGCTTTTCTGGGAGAAATAAAAACTGCTTTCAAGAAGAACCCTGATTTGGAGAATCTGCTTTTAGATCCATATTTCAAAAAGAGCATTGAGTCAAGAATCCAAAATTGGCGTAGAGTTGTCTCTCAAGCTGTCTTGGCTGGGGTTCCAGTTCCGGCTTTATCAAGTGCTTTAGCGTATTTTGACGGATTTACGACCAAGAATTTACCGGCTAATTTATTGCAGGCACAAAGAGATTATTTCGGCGCTCATACCTATGAAAGAATTGATAAGCCGTCCGGAGAGCATTTTCATACCAATTGGACCGGAAAAGGCGGTAAGACTTCTTCAGGTTCTTATGATGCTTAGCATCTAGACAAAAGTCAGAGATTTTCTGACTTTTTCTTTTATGTGTTATACTATAAATGGATATCGAGGTGGTCCTGATGAAGAAAATCGCAACTATGGGAGAACTATTAATAGATTTCGTGCCTATGGAAAAATCAGGTGCGTTTGAACAGAAATTCGGCGGTGCTCCAGGGAATGTTGCGGCTACCATCGCAATTCTTGGTGGAGATGCCGTTTTTTATGGTGCAGTTGGAAAAGATATGTTCGGAGACTTTTTGATTAAAGAAATCAAGAGATTTGGCGTTGATTCCTCACATATCATTCAAAAGAACGAAGCCAGAACCGGAATCACCTTTGTGACAAATGACAAGGAAGGTAATCGAAGTTTTCTCTTTTTCCGCAATCCTTCAGCCGATATGTTGTATTCCGCAGATGATTTCGAGTCAAGTCACGGTGATGAAGATATTTTTGCCTTTTCATCGATTAGCTTGATTGATTACCCGATTAAAGACGCTCATTTGGCAATTATTGATTATGTCAGATCAAGAGACGGAATCATCGTTTTTGACGCCAATCTGCGTATACATCTTTGGAAAGACCAAGACCATTACCGGGATGTCGTCATTGATTTTATTGGCAAATCTGATATTTTGAAGGTAGCTGAAGAGGAAGTTTTTTGGATTTCTAGAAAAAACGACTTGGAATCGGGACTTAGATACTTGAAGTCTCTAGGACCGAAGATGATTGTCTTGACCTTAGGAAAAGAAGGATCGGAAATTCACATAAAGAAAAAAGCATATTTCGCACCAGCCTTTAAGGTGCCGACGGTCGATACTACCGGAGCTGGAGACGCATTTATGGGTGCTTTGCTTTTTAAGATCTCAATTTCAGAAAAGAGTTATCTGGCCTTTACTGATGATGAATATCAAGAAATGTTGACATTCGCAAATGCGGTTGCGGCTTTATCCACCACAAAAAAGGGTGCGGTGGAAGCCGTTCCTTCATTAAAGGAAGCACTTGAGTTCTTGAAGGTAAATGGCTCTTTATAGACTAGGTTTTTATAAATTTTTCTTTTTATAAAGAAAGTCATGTTATAATGTTAATGACATAACCAGGAGGGCTTGATATGAACTTATTGGTTTGGATTATCTTCATGTTGGTGGCTATTTTCGCGATAATTCCTTTGGGATATCTAAAAGTCTTCAACTCCAATTCTCGATATAAATATTTTAAATATGTGTCCATCCTACTTTTTGTTTGGACCATACACACTTGGTTGCGTTTGGTTATAAATCAACCTTATTTTCAATACTATATCGGTTTGAATCTCTATCCAACCGTTTTTCTGGTTGTTAGCGTCTTGTTGATAGCTTTTCTCAATTATCTGGAAAGGCCATTAAGAAAATGGTTCAATATATTTATAGCTGTCTTTTTCCTGATAGAATTGGTAGTCGTCAATACCAATGCGTTACATCAATTGGTATGGAAACTTCTGCCTACATCTGATGTGACCTACTTTACCACAGTTAATGCACCAAACGGGATTTTCTTTCTAATCCATACTGCAGTATGTTATTCAATGCTCATATATATAATCTACTTAATGATTTCTTACCTATACAAGAATATGAAAGTAGATAGAGATGCGTTTCCATTTTTCTTTTTATTGTTTGCCATTGCATTCGGCGCAAGTCTTAACATAGTGCACATTTTTCTTTATTCTTTCATTCTCGACCCGACCTTCATCACCTTTGTTCTTGTAATATCGATATTTTATTTTCTTGTTTTCATCAGGGATATCAAATTGATATTCATCTTTAGAAACAATGAATTCATCCTCGATAATTTGCGTGAGATGTATGTAGCTGTTAATCAGAGAGACGAAATAGTAGATGCTTCAGTAGAGTTTGTCAAATATTTTGAGTTGGAGATAAATAAAAAGGTCAAGTTCAATGATTTATTGGCGGAAATTATCTCGAAAGCAGTCATCTATACGGATGCCAAAGATATCTCCTCACATTTTGACAGTGCGAAAAGATACTTGCATATGCAAATGAAAACAATTGAGATTCCTTTTTATAAGCATACAGGTAAATTCTATATGTTTTATGACGAGACCGAACATCAAAAATACATCAATGATATGAATTATATCAAGTCACATGATTTGATGACTGGATTATTCAACCGTAACCATTTCGAAGAAATAAAAGAGAAGATTGATAAAGGTAATCAATCTTATGCAATCATCATGTTCGATCTTGACGGATTGAAACTATATAATGACTACCTAGGGCATGATGCCGGCGATCAAGCTTTGATTAACTTCGCATTCAAACTTCAAAAAATCGCTGAAACCTATAATCTTATCCCAATCAGAATGGGTGGAGACGAATTCGTATTGATAGCGATAGCGATGAATCAAAAAATGATTGACTCCGCAATGGGTGACATCATTGAAGTTCTAAACAGTCATAAAGGCGAAGAAAACATATTATTCTCCTATGGCTATGCTGAAAGAGAAGCGCAAACAGAGAAACTTGAACGCGTCATGTCCAGAGCCGATCACCTGATGTACGAGATGAAACAGAAAAATCGCGAAGCCAAGAAGTTTTTGGAGGCAAGTTTGGAAGCCAAATCCAACAAGATAAAATAACTAGGTCGATGCTATCGACCTTTCTTTTTGAATAAAAAATGACATTGCCAAATGAAAATGCTATAATATATGAAGTGTGTAAGGAGGAACAAATGAAATTAGCTATTTATGATTTTGATGGAACTTACATCGATGTCCAGACTTTGCCGTATATGTTTGATCTGTGGAGAAATAAGCATATCAACGATAAGGTGGTTAAAAAGACCTGGCGGAAAATAATCTTCACAATGGTTTTGCACAAACTCCATTTTTTCGGGTGGAATAAAGCTAAATTCAGATCGAATGCCATGGCACTTACAGCCGATTTGTTTGGTTCCATTGAAAGAGATAAACTTGACAACTTTCTTGAGGAATTCTATCAGGCGTTACAACCACATGTTTCAAAAGCAATGAAGAAGCAATTATTATTAGATAAACAAAACGGGTTCCATACAGTCTTGCTGAGTGGAAATTATGACATTATACTTAAACCATTTCTTAAAGATGGATTCGATGATGTCATTGGAACAGACATCGAAACCGAAACAGGATTAAAAAACTCAAAAGAAGTAAAGATAATCATCAATCAAGAAAAGCAAGACATTATAAGAAGGCACTATCCTGAGGCCGATTACACCTCCAGCAAAGCATACGCAGATTCAGGTTATGATTTGCCGATATTCGAACTAGTTGGTCATCCGGTCGCTGTCAACCCTGATGACGAACTTAAAAAGATTGCAAAGGATAGAAAATACGAAATACTTGAAACCAAATAAAAAAATAACAGTGAAGCTCAAAACTTCACTGTTTTAATTATATCTTATCAATTACCTTGTCGATGAATATTTCAACTAGTTCGGGGTCAAATTGTGTTCCAGAACAACGTCTGATTTCTTCAATTGCCTCTTCTTTGTTGAAAGTTCTTCGATAAGGGCGATATTCGGTCATGGCGTCATAAGAATCAGCTAGAGCGATTACTCTTGAAGCCAACGGAATATCATGTTCCTTCAGTTTGTGTGGATAGCCGAAGCCGTCCCACCTTTCATGATGTGAAAGTACGATACCGGCAATTTCCAGATACTCAGGAACAGAACCGAGAATTCTGGAACCTGATTCCGGGTGTTTCTTCATGATAGACCATTCCAAATCGTCTAGTTTTCCAGGTTTATCCAGGATTTCGGTAGCGATGTTAATCTTGCCGATATCATGAAGTTTACCCGCTAAAGCGACTTTGTTATAAAATGCAGTTCCAAGATTAAGCTCTTTGGCAAGTTTGCTGGCGATTGATCCAACCCGTTGAGAGTGTCTCTCTTCTCGCTTTGATTTATCAAATACAGCTGTCATTATCATATCAATTGTTGCTTTTGTGAAGCTTGAACCGTCATAGATCTTATTTTTGGCCATGTCATTCAAGGCTTTGGTGTAATTGGCAGAAAGATTCGTGTCTGCGACTTCTTGAACAGAAATACCGAAACTTACAGTCAGATTGATAGGAATCACTTCATTTATAAGGTCTATTTCATGTTTGATCTCGGCTAAGATTTCATTGGCTCTCTTACTGTCAGTATTATCCAGATACATGGTGAATTCATCACCGCCGGTTCGGTAGGTTCTGACATGTTTGTCGCTGAAAGCATCGAGAATAGTGGCTAATTTCACCAGTATTTCATTGCCATATTCATATCCAAACGATTCATTGACTATTTGGAAAGTGTTTATATCACAAGTAATAAATGCAATAGGAAGATTCTTTTTGTTTATTTTCTTATGTATGTCAATATCAAATGAACGTCGATTATATACCCTCGTCAATATGTCCAGTTGGATAAGGTCATTGATTCTTTCTTTGTCCTCGATTAGTTGTGTCATATCCTCTATGATTGCTAATCCACCCATTAGTTTATTTGATGAGTGTAGAGGAGAAAAATGGATTTTACCATAAATCTCTTTTTGAGAGAAAATTGATTTATAGAAACCTTCATATTCAACTATGTTGCCTTTCAAAGCCGATTCCAATGCTGAAACGCCTTTTTTATTAGGAAGTTGATGCATATCCAAACCAATCAATTGTTCTTTTTGCACTTCTAGCATTTCGGCGAATTTATCATTAACGGCTATTATCAAGCCATTCACATCGAATTGAATCATTCCAAGCGGACTGAGATTGAACATTGTTCGATAATTGATTTCACTATCTTCTAATTGTTTTTTGGCATTCAAGTTGTCCTCATGCCGGAATATTGCAAGAGCAATTACCGCAACCGCAATCGGATAAACTGTCAGGTAGATCCAATAAATAGTACGAAGTACAGTGAAGTTTAGCGGATAAGGGAATGTCAACTGAGATACTAAAACGAAGATATGGACAAATAAACCAAAGAGTAGAAGATTGACGATCATCGGCATCTTGACTTTGTTAAAGATATATCTCTTCCAGAGAATACCGATGGCGAATGAGAAGAATATCGATAGAATTCCAGCGTATACACCCACACCGCCAATGATAATTCGATAAATGATAGCTATGACTGTAGCCACCAGTGCAGTAGGAAAAGTCGCAACTAAGGAAACAACACTGATCAAAACTGATCGGGTATCAAAAATAGCCCCTTCGTACAAAATGACTGGGAAAGTCATGATACCGACTGCTATCATACCAAACAAAAAACCGCGGAAAATCATATTTTTCCACGAACGATTACCTAATGACATCTTCGCAAAACTTATCAAGAATAGAAAAGCAAACAAAAATGCCAAGTTAATTATAATATCTCTAATAATATCCAAAATTTATCACTCCCGGTTAGTAACAAACATGAGGTCAAATATAATTATATCATATGTAAATAAATATTCAATTGAACTACAACTAAATCGTATTGAAATATTTTAGAGTTAATCATTCTGTCTCATATGGCCAATAGATAATTCCACCCATATCATAAACATTCTTATAACCCAAGTCAACCAAGGCTTGAGAGGCTGTCGCTGATCGGTTGCCTGAGTTACAATAAATTATGTAAGTAGCATTCTTGTCAGGTAGAATATTGTCGGCTCTAAATGTAATATCATCAACTGGTAATACAATAGCTCCAGGTATGTGGATTTGGTCGTATTCTTCCTGAGTTCTGACATCAACAAGGATTATAGAAGAATCAGAATCAAGCATGGTTTTAGCTTCCTGAGCCGTAATTTTGATAACGCCTTGAGAAGCACAGGATACTGTGAAAATGAAAGGAATAAATATAAGCAACAATAGTAATTTTTTCATTGAAACCTCCATGTAAATTATTAATGTGTTTTTTGGAACAATGCTTCAATATTTGAAGTTTTTAAGTAAGGTATCACCAGCAAGCCTGCCAGTAACAAAGACAGAACATCTGCTAAAGATTGCGAGACCATTACACCGTCGATACCGATGATGCCAGGTATTATCAGGATAATAGGAATAAAGAACAACCCTTGTCTCGCAATACTCATCAAAAGAGCCTTAAATCCTTTTCCAAGTGCTTGGAAGAATACGGTGACAGTATTTATGAAACCTAAGAACACCAAACCAATTGAGTTGTATCTTAATGCCTTTATAGCGTATTCCGCCATGATATCGGTTGTCTGGAAAATCTTGATAACCGCAAAACCGAAGACACTTAATATAAAAGCGGTTATCACCATAACCAGAGTAGTGATTTTCAAAGTGTATTTGAATGAATCCATAACTCTTTTTGGATTATCAGCCCCATAATTATAACCGGCTACAGGCTGAAAACCTTGACCGTATCCAAAGACAATATAGGATGGAACTGAGATTATTTTTATGACAATGGATATCGTTCCCAATAAATCGTTTCCACCCAAATCACCAGCTGCTGTATTCAACAGTTTCATCGAGAAACTGAATAACAATTGTTTGAATAATGTTGGTAATCCGATTACCAATATTTCCCTATATAAAGCCCATTCCGGACTGAAATTCTTGATATGCATCTTCAGCATTGTTTTCTTGTTCAAAAACATCGAGATCAATATGATGAATGATACCATGTTTGATAAGGTTGTAGCTATGGCCGCTCCGGCAACACCCATATTTAGACCAAAAATGAAGATTGGATCAAGGATGATATTCAGTACAGAACCGGTAACCATCGCTATCATTTGATATCTCGCACTGCCTTCAGATCTCAAGACATTGTTCATGATCATGTTGAGAATCATGAAGGTATAACCCAAAAGGATATATTTTCCATAATCCAAGGTCATTTGCATATTTCCCGGATTGGCTCCGAAGAAACCAAATATACCTTCCATGAACAGGTAATTCAATAAGGTCGAAATCAAGCCTAGTATGATACCGGTGATGAATGCGGTCATCACGACTTTCTCGGCTCGACTCTTATCTTTCATACCTAGAAGTCGAGAGATATAACTAGCGCTACCGATTCCTAAAGACAAACCGATAGCTGATGCAATCAGCATTACAGGCAGAACTACTTGCGTAGCGCTAGTAGCCAAAGGATCATACCAAGATACAAATACAGTGTCGACGAAATTATATATCGCCATGACCAGCATACCGACGATTGCCGGCGCCGCAAGATTGTTTACAGCTTTACCGACTTTTTCGTCTTTAAGGATAGTGATTCTCCTGTCTTCCATCGCATCTGCACCTTTCATGATAAATTTACTTTATATTATAAACTAATTAATTTGTTTTTTCCACAAATTAGCCTTCATATGTTATAATAAAGGCTAGCGAATTATCAATAAACCGGAGGATTATCAATGATGAGGATACACAAATTATTTCTTATTGGATTTTTGTCTTTCTTGACATTTGGAATTGTTTCTTGTGCACAAGATACGACAACAACTGAAAATCAAACCACAAATTCAACGGAAGGTATAACTACAGAATATGTTGAAAACAGAGTTTCTGAAGATATACCTACTGATTTCATAATAACTCACTATCTCGAGTACTCAGAAGACAATATTTTTAACTATTCCAATATTTCTCTAGATATCGTAACCGGAACCTTGAAGTTCAATTATATCATTAACAGTGAGTTAAAGCATCTTGGTTTGCAGATAAAAGTAGGTATTAGAAATATCCAATATCCATATGGCGAAGAAACGGCTTTTGATTACTATGAAGATCATGATGATCCGTTATCCGGAACGGTAATTGTTCCTGGATTAACCAGTGGGAAAACTTATGAACTTTTCGTCATTGTTTATCATCATGATGGCAGCGAAAACGAAACATTTGAATTGTTCCATTTCAAGTCGTCTGCAAATGGTTTAACCAAAAAAGCTTGGGTTGATTTGACTTCGGAAGATTTTACGTATTTCTTTAATATTTATGATCCGCAACGATTCATCACCGAACTACGTGTCGTAATCGGTGATGAAACCAATGGTGGTGTTATCTTCGATGTTTATCTGACTGATTTCACTGATTATCTTATCGGAGTTGACAATGATATTATCCAGATATCATTTGAATACGGACAAGATTCAGTTTTTGAAACGGGAGTGCTATATAGCATCGAAGTATATATTTGTGGCGACAATGGATATGAAGTTTTAGACGATTTCATTTTATATTCATTAGAAGGATATTTCGGAGGAGAATGAACATGACGGTAAAGAAAAGATTTTTCGCTTTATTGCTTGTATTGACCCTGACCTTCGGCCTTGCCGGATGCGTCAATGAATACACAGTCTTTTTTGAAACCAACGGTGGAAATGATATTCAATCCATCACTGTTTCTGGAAAGGCAGAAGTACCACAGCCTGAAGATCCTATTAAAGAAGGATTTGATTTCGTCGGTTGGTACGCTGATGAGGACCTAACTGAGGAATTCAGTTTTAATTCACCAATCAGTAGCGACTTAACCATTTATGCGAAATGGGAAGAAGCAATCTTTTCAATCAGGTTTGAAGGACCTAATGGTGATTTGATATATTCAGTTGATTATCATGAAGGCGATAGTCTAGCGGATTTTGAATATCCGGAAGATCCAGAACTAGAAGGGCTTATTTTCCTTGGTTGGGATAATGAGCTTCCATCGGTAATGCCTGATCACGATATCGTCATTACTGCGGTAGCCTTGGATTTCGAAACAATCCAAATCGCTTTAGTCACTGACGTCTTGGGTATCGACGATGGCGGTATCAATGAGGAAATCTGGAACGCTATCATTCAATATGGTGAAGCCAACGATTTAACCTATGCCTATTATCAGCCACTTGGTGCTTCCTTGGAGAACTATGAGTATGTTATCACTTTAGCAGCCTTTATGGGAGCTCAGATAATAATCTGTCCAGGTTATATATATGAAGTAGCGGTTTATGAAATGCAACAAGTTTTTACAGACATTCAGTTCATTATAATTGATGGCTTTCCTCATAATGAAGAGTATTCGGATTATCTAGTGACTGAAAATACAACTGCGATAACCTTTGATACGAATCAAGCCGGATTCCTTGCCGGATATGCGGCTGTGATGGAAGGATATACCGAACTCGGTTTCGTTGGCGGTATGCAGATACCTCCTGTATTAACTTACGGATATGGGTTTGTCAGAGGTGCTGAATATGCAGCGACTGAGTTGGGACTTCCTGATGATTCAATCAACATCAAGTTCCGAATAACCAATAATTTTTCAATGGATGAGTTTGAACAGATCTTAATGACACAATGGTATAACAGCGGAACGGAAGTAATCTTCAGTATTGCTGGTGAACTCAATCAATCGGTCTTGATTGCCGCTGAAGAAACACAAGGATTGATGATTGGTGTCGATTACGACATGTCTAGCATTTCCGATGTGTATTTGACATCCGCTATCAAACAATGGGGCAATGTTGTGGATTATTTGTTGTGGAGTTTCTTTGAAAACAGTTTTAATTGGGAAAGTCAGTTCGCCGGACAAATTCTAGAATTCGGTGCTTGCGTTGACGCTGTCGGCTTACCGATTGGCGATGCGTGGAGATTTGAAACTTTCACAATGGATGAGTATCAGATTATTTTTGATCTATTGGCATCTGAGATACTTGTATTGGAGGAGACTCTGACAATGCCGGTAACAAATAAAGTCGTCATAGTACTAATAAACTAAACTGATCGAATAAGTCTGTAGCAATAGAAACTACAGACTTTTTTATTGAATGCGATATACATCCATAACTCAATGTTATATAATTATCATAATCGAAAGGGATGATGGTTATGAAAGAGATAGACATAGTAAAAGCATATTATGACAACAACTCCCAAAAAGAATGGGAAAGACTTGATGGCTTCAGCTTCGAATTCGAGATTACAAGAGCGATGTTCTCGAAATATCTAATGCCGGGATCAGTGCTTGACATCGGTGGCGGACCGGGAAGATATTCTCTTTATCTAGCTTCTTTGGGTTATGAGGTAACAATGGTCGAACTCAGTGAAGCGAACATCAATCTGGCAAAGAAGAAAGCCCAGGAACAAGGGCTTGACATCAGATTCATTCAAGGTGACGCTAGAGACTTGTCTTTAATAAAAGACGAGACTTTTGACAATGTTTTAGTTATGGGACCTTTATATCATCTTTTCGAACTGAGCGACCGTGAACTAGTTGTAAATGAAGCGAAGAAACATCTGAAAAAAGATGGAAGACTGTTCGCCTCTTTCATTGTGCTCAGCGGTGGGATAAACTATTATCTATCCGAATGTCCGGAAGAGATAATCAATGAGACTGAACTTGATTATTTTGATCGAATCGAGGAACAAAAGACCTGGTCGGGAAAAGCATTCACGATGGCTACAATCGTGGACGCAGATGAGATTGTACCGTTCTTTGACGGTTTAGAATTAAAGAAGGTTTCGATGTTCGGCCAGGAAGGCATAACCGGACCAAGACAAAAAGACCTGGAAGCATCCAGTGAAGAGGTCAGAGATTATTATCTTAAACTATCGCTCAGGTTTTGCGAGATACCGAAATATTTCGCTTATACCAATCATGTGATGTACATCGGAGAACTGAAAAAATAATGAAGATAGAGATAAGGTTGCGAACCTTATCTTTTTTTTTTGA
>CALMFM010000169.1 GCA_937862575.1 uncultured Bacillota bacterium | reverse complement strand
TCTTTTACTAATTTTTTTGCCATAGTATCACTCCTTTGATAAAGTATTATAACATAACATCAGATAAGTTTTTCCAAAAATCTATATAAATCTTCTTTTGTACCATATTTGAAGACATCACAGTCTTCCAATACCTTTTCGAAGATATCTCCAACCTCATTTTTCAATGTTTGTTTCAAATCTTCAGCAGGTATATTTCTCTGTTTTAAAGATTCAATCCATGGTAAATGTTTAACTAACTCAGGATAGTCTTCAGGGTTTTTTCCTTCAATAAGACAGCTTTCAATCAAATCAAGTTCATTGATTAATCTACCTGGTAATATCGCCATACCCATTACTTCAATCAAACCGATATTTTCCTTTTTAATATGAAAATATTCTTCCCGCGGGTGGAATAAGCCATACGGTTTCTCTTTGGTTGAATAATTGTTTCTCAGTATGATATAGAATTGGTATTTGGCCCCATTCAATTTTAGTATAGGTGTGATTGTATTGTGGTCTTCGTCTGTCCTTCTGATAATATTCAAATCCTTGTTTTCATATTCATACCAAGCACATAATAAATCGCTGGTCGCATCAAGCAAGGCATTTTCATTGTCGGAACTTACTCGAATGACTGACAATGGCCAATCCAATATTTCATACTCTACTTTTCTCTTCTTGTATTTTTGAAGTACTCGAGCTTTTTCAATCGGGAAATCATAGCGACCTCCCTGAAAATGATGATGCCCAAGTATTGATCCACCAACTATCGGCAGACCGGCATTAGAACCAATTGTGTAATGTGGGAATTTGTTTATAAAATCAACCAATTCAGCCAAGGTTCTCTCATTCACATACATTGGCGAATGTTCTTTTCTTAGAATTATAACGTGTTCATTGAAATAGGCATAGGGCGAGTATTGGAATCCCCATGCATCTGTTTCGTGATTCAAGGTTATTGATATAACGCGGTGATTGCTTCTGGGTGCTAATTGCGTCGATTGATAAACGCCCATGTTTTCCATGCATAAAGGACACATTGGATATTTATCTGTAAAGAGCGACTGTTTTTTTATGTCTTTGGGGTCCTTTTCAGGTTTTGACATGTTTATGGTTATGTCGAGAGGAGCGTATTTTCCTTCATATAGATAGTGAATGTCTTTCTCGATTCTTTTGGTCTTGATGTAGTTGCTGGCCTTAGACAAATTATGGAAAAAGGTTGTCGCGGTCAAAGGGCCTGTTTTGTATTCCTTTTTGAACATGCGGTCCAGTTCGCTAGGTCTTGGCATCAAACAATCGACGATTTTAGATTCAAACGCGTCTCTTTCGGTGATTGAGGCTCCATCAATGATTCCTTGTTTGCTTGCAAAACCGAGTACAGCTTCCATAACTTCGAAAAAATCGACAGTATCAGTGATTTCTTCTTTTGTGAATTTATTTAGTTTTAGAAGGTAAAGAATCTGATTGACTGCGTAATAATCATCATCCATACCAAGGTAAAGGAAATCTTTTCCATATTTTATCAACTGGTTGATTCTTGTATTTATCATTCTTTAATCCTCATATCCTTCTGGATGTTTTTGATGGTATCTCCAAGCTGAATCTATTATTTCTTGAATGCCTTTTTTTGGTCTCTACCCTAAAATCTTCTCGGCCTTTGCATATG
>CALMFM010000168.1 GCA_937862575.1 uncultured Bacillota bacterium | reverse complement strand
ATGGAATAAGATATAAACAAAAAGCTAATTTTAGCTTTTTTCTTTTTCCTGAATTATATGAGAAAAATTATGCGAATAAGAGATGTTAATATATATGATTATGTTAAAATAGTAATGGTCATTCTTATGACTAGTCACACCAGAAAAGGGATTTTTACTGAGTGAAAAATATATTTTCAAAACTTAAATGGTTTTTTGTCGAGGAATGGAAAAAGTATGTTCCAATGCTCTTTTTGCTCATATCAATTTCCTTCATTGCCTTATTACCTGCCAAACTACTTGGACTGTCAATCGACACAATCATTTCCAAGCAGTTAACGGTAAAATCGTTGAGTTTGTTGGTTGTCGGATTAATATTATTACCGGTTACCAGATATCTCTTGTCAATGATTTATAACTACATGATGAACTATGAGGGTCAAAAACTGACCTACAAACTTCGTAGTAATTATTTAGACCATTTATTCACAATGGATTCCAAATTCTATGAAACGTACAAAAAAGGCGACTTAATTTCAAGAGTTACTAATGACATGGATGGAATGACGACAGCCGCTACCGCAATGCTCGAATCAATTATCTTTAATTTCACCAATATCGTTTTTGCGATACTAATTATGGGACTTACAATTTCATGGGAATTGACTTTGGTGTCGATAACGATAATGCCGATTGGATTGACTATTCTTAACATGGTCAGATACCAAAAACGGAAATACACAAAAATACATCGTGAAATTTACGCGGAGATGACCGAAAAGGTTCTGGAATCAGTAGAAGGAATGCGAGTTGTTCATGCATATGTACAAGAAGAAGAGGATCTGAACAAACAATACAAAGCGATTGAACGCGATATTGAATCCTGGCGTTATATAGTCAATTATGAGAATTGGTTCAACCCTTTATTTGAAGTAATCTACGGAATATCTTATTTCCTGGCTTTTGCATATGGAACTTACCTAATTATTCGTCAATCGATAACTGTCGGTGAACTAATTACATTCGTATCTTATGTCGGGATGTTGATGAATCCGATTATTTCCATGTCGACAGTATTTTCACAAATCAATAATGCGACCATATCCGTAGATAGATATGATGAAATAATGCAGGCTACTCCCGAAGTACATGACGAGTCATTCTCAAAACCAATCATCGACTTTAATCGGATTGACTTTAAAAATGTCACTTTTAAATATCCATTTGATAAACAACCTGTAATCAAGAACATCGATTTTTCCATCGAATTGGGACAAACAATAGGAGTTGTAGGTCCAACTGGCTCAGGAAAATCTACTTTGATTAGACAATTATTGAGAGAATTCAATGTTACCGGCGGAAATATCTTTATCGATGAAATTCCTATCCAAGAATATAAGATTGAAGACGTTAGAAACCTGGTTGGATATGTTCCGCAAGAACATATGCTCTTCAGAAAACCTGTGAATGAAAACATCATGATAGGAAATCCAAATGCCAGAAACGAAGATTTGGATAAGGCTGTAAAAATAGCTGATTTCGAAAAAGATATAATCTATCTTACAGATGGATTAAAAACAATGGTAGGAGAAGCCGGATCAACATTATCCGGAGGACAAAAACAAAGACTTTCAATTGCCAGAGCTTTGATAAAGGATCCGCAAATCCTTATTTTAGACGATTCTTTAAGCGCAGTAGATGCAACTACAGAACAAAACATTGTTGAGCATCTCAAAGAATTCCGTCAAGGAAAAACAAACATTATTGTGGCTCATCGCTTCTCAGCTATTAGAGAAGCGGACCAAATCTTTGTTATGGAAAAAGGCATGATAACACAGAGAGGAACTCATAGTGAACTGCTGAAACAAGAAGGCTGGTACAAAAACCAGTACATCCAGCAGATCACCATGAAGTAGAGGTGATATCATGAAAACCATGAAAAAGGTATGGAGATATATCTCCAAATATAAGAAACTACTGACAATAAGTTTAATCTCGATGATAATCATCCAAATATTGGGATTATTGTCTCCGCTAATCGTTAAATCAATTTTAGATAATTACTTGGTAGGAATTGAAAAACCATGGTATGAAGTGTCTGAAGCCGGGAATGGAACCGTCACATATGATGATAGATTTTTCACCCAAGATACAAGTGCTGGAAATGAAGTTTCAATTTTGATATACGAAGGTGGATATTATTTTGTTGATCAAGCTATTAACGAAGGAAGTAGAACCATCGAAAACAACCAATTGACTGTAACTACCCAAGATGGAAGCACATATTCATATCAGGCAGTGCAGTTGGACAAAACCCAAGTCATTGCTTTCTATCAACCGTTTATAGCACCATTAAAATTGATGATTCTTTTGTTATTCCTTAGATTCTTGGCTTCCGTTTTATTTACCTATATTCAAAGAACGACCACCGCAATGATTAACGTCAACATAGTAAGAGACGCCAGAAAAGATGCGGTTAGAAGTCTGCAGAGAATGCCGATGTCATATTTTGAAACAGAACCAGCAGGTAAAATCGCCAATAGAATCATTAGTGACGTTGGGGGAATGATGGGATTGTTTTCAACTATCATGAACCTTCTAGTCAACGCTTCGATGGCAGTCATATTTGCATATGTCGGAATGTTCTATTTGAATGCAAAACTGGCTTTACTGACCTTCTTGATATTCCCGGTAGTATATCTATGGTTAAGGTTCTTTATTAAGAAACTGACTACGATAGCGGAGAAAGTCAACGAACAGAATTCGATGATTACAGCTCAGTTGAATGAAATTATCAATGGAATATCAATATTGCAGATATTCAATTTCAAAAAACAAACCAAAAAGAATTTCAATGAAATATCTGAAGAATTCATGAAAGAGAAAATGAAGGAATCCAAATTGCATCTGACAATTGGCTGGAACATGATTCGTTTATTAGGCGCTTTGGTAACTGCGACAATCGTGTTTTACTTCGGCAATGGCTATTTGACTATCGCCGGTTTTGTGGTGACAGCCGGTCTGGTTTATGCATATAACGATTATTTGACTAGACTGATAGAACCAGTAGGTACTTTGTTTAGAGAAATTGGTAACTTGCAACACTCAATTGTAAGAACAGAAAGAATCTTCAAAATCATCGATGGTGATAAAGAAGATGACACCTATACAGAGATACCTAGATACACCGGTAAGATTGATTTTAACAATGTTTGGTTTTCATATACCGAAGGACACCCGGTTTTAAAAGGAATATCAATGTCGGTTGAACCGGGACAAATGGTTGGCCTCGTTGGACATACAGGTTCAGGCAAATCATCAATGATGAGTTTGTTGTTGAGATTCCATGATTTGAAAGAGCATGATATGGGCACCATCATGATTGACGGCGTTGACATTAATACTCATCCAAAAAGAACTTATCGTCAACATATTGGCATTATCCTACAAGATCCGGTATTGTTTAAAGGTACATTAGCAGACAATATAAGATTTGGTGAAGAAGATGTTTCAGATGAAAAAATAGAACAAACAATGATTGATATCGGCGGAGAGAAATTACTAGATAAATTACCAGAGCGGTTATCGACCATAGTATCTAGAGGAGGAACCAACTTCTCAGTAGGAGAAAAACAGATTATTTCTTTTGCCAGAGCGGTTATACACAATCCTTCGATATTGATTATGGATGAAGCAACTGCTAATATCGATACTGAAACCGAACAAATGATTCAAAAAGCGCTTGAAACAGTTGCGAAAAACCGTACGATGATTGTCATTGCCCATAGGTTATCGACAATTAAAAACGCTGATAAAATAATCGTTTTGGAAAATGGATTGAAAGTTGAAGAAGGAAAGCATAGCGAGTTGTTAAGAAAGAACGGAGTGTATGCGAACATATACCGTTCTCAGGTGAAAACCGAAGAACTTGATATTCAATTTAGCCAAACCCAAAATTAATTGACTCTATATGATAAACCGGCGATTATTAACTAATGGTCGGTTTTTTCTTTGTCTCTATTGTAAGCACTTACAAATATATTTTTTGTTTATTGAAATGAGTGCTTGTAAATGTTACAATATATGTAGATTTTCATGAAAGGAACAGTATTATGAAATTATCTAGTCGCATACATGCAATGCAAGAATCACCAGTAAGAAAATTAGTGCCTATCGCTCAAAAAGTGAAGCAAAATGGCAAAAAAGTATATCACTTGAATATTGGTCAACCAGATATCGAAACTCCAAGTGTTTTTATGGAAGCTATCAAGAATTATGATTCCAGAGTCATCAAATATTCTTTTAGTCAAGGAGAGCCGGTATTAATCGATGCCATAAGAGATTATTTCAAGAAGGACGGAATCATTTTCGATAAGGATGATATTCTTATAACTAATGGTGGTAGCGAGGCGATTTCATTCTGTGCCATAGCAATCTGTGACCCGGGCGATGAAATATTAGTGCCTGAACCTTTTTATACAAATTATAATGGTTTTACAGGTGAATCCAACGTCAATATTGTACCGATAACAACTAAAGCCAAAGATGGATTCCACCTTCCAAAAAAAGAAGAAATTGTAAAACTGATTACTCCGAGAACAAAAGCGATATTGTTCAGTAATCCGGGAAATCCAACCGGGACAATCCTTCGCTTGGATGAGATGGAAATGATTAAAGAAATCGCCATTGAACATGACTTGTTCATAATCAGCGATGAAGTATATAGAGGAATGGCTTTTGACGGTCTCGAAGGATTGTCAATGGGATCTATTAAAGGAATTGACGATCGTTTGATTATCACCGAGAGTGTATCAAAGAGATACAGCGCATGCGGTGCGCGCATTGGTGCAATCTGTTCACACAACAAAGGTCTAACCAAAGAAATAATGAAGCTCTGTCAAGCAAGGCTTTGCGTAGCCACTTTGGAACAAATCGGGGCAGCTGCTTTGTATCAATTACCTCAATCTTACACAAACGAAATTAGAGATGAATACCAAGCAAGAAGAGATGTTGTATACGAAGCATTGCAGAAAATCCCTGGTGTTGTTTGTGAGCAACCAAAAGGTGCTTTCTATGTTGTAGTGAAACTACCTGTTGAGAATGCTGAAGACTTTATCATCTGGATGCTAGAAGAATTTGAGATAGATGGAGAAACCATCATGTTGGCACCGGCCGACGGATTCTATGCAACTCCAGGACTAGGAATAGACGAAGCAAGAATCGCATATGTATTGAATGTAGAAGATATGAAAAGAGCGATGTATATTCTAGAAAAAGGACTAATCGCTTACAATCAAAGATAATATATTAAAAATATAAAAAACTGGCTAACCAAATGGATAGTCAGTTTTTATTTTAGTTCTTTGGAATAGTATAGTGGAATTCCCATTTCATGCCGTAAGGATCTTCCACTACTCCATAAATTGCACCCCAGAATGTTTCTGCCAGTTCTCTAACAATTTTTCCTTCAATTTTCATATTGTTGTAGGCTTCTTTCATTATATCTAGGTGTTCATAATTAAGCAGCAACATTGCTTGATCGGTTGGTCTAGCATCTCCATCCGACATATAAATCACATTATTATTGAATACAAGTTCTAGGTGCATAACTTTGTCCAGATCCTTTTCTGGACAGTTTGGCATGTCCTTGCCTTTCATTATGTATTCAATTTTGCCGTTGAAAACTTTTTTGTAATATTCAGCTGTCTTTAAAGAATCCTTGAAAGCCAAATATGGTATTATGAATTGTCCCATGTCTATTCCCCCTTTGATTTTATAATAGCACCAAAAAATGATTTGGTCAAAAGATATGAACATAATTAGATATTATTAAAAATATTATATTAATGAAATGTTATAATAAAAATAGCAATATAGGAGAAAGGTATGAAAATTAAGATTATCGCTGTAGGAAAAATTAAAGAAAAATATCTTGTTGAAGGTATAAAAGAGTATTCTAAAAGATTATCAAAATACTGCTCATTGGAGATAATTGAAGTTTCTGATGAAAAAGCTCCGGATAATATGTCAATAAAAGATATGGACTTAGTGAAAATAACTGAAGGAGAAAGGATTCTATCAAAAATAGGGAATGATTTTTTAATCGCCTTGGCTATTGAAGGAAAAGCGATGTCTTCAGAGGATTTGGCAAAAAAAATCGTTGAGATAACCAATTATAATTCTTCAGACATATGCTTTGTTATTGGTGGATCTTTAGGATTATCCGAAGCAGTTACAGCAAAAGCTCATTTAAAACTATCGTTTTCTAATATGACATTCCCACATCAATTAATGAGGCTGATACTTCTAGAACAGATTTATCGATCTTTTAGAATCAATAAAAACCAGCCGTACCATAAATAATTAAATCTTATGATATGCAGTGTATAAAAAGCCCATTTGGGCTTTTTTTATGGGTTAGTGCATATCTCAAAGCATTTGACTGTCAAATTACTTTCAAGTATAATACTTGTATATATAATTTAGGGTAAAATATCAATAAAAGAGAGGTGATAGTTTTGTTTGACATTTCGATGACAGCGGCATTATATATCTATGTCATTTGCTTCTTGATTGGGTTTATATTTATGTTGGCGCTGTATTATTTTATTGATAAAAGACAAAACAATTATATCTATTTCTTTTTATTTTTTGCTTTGAGTTCAATTGGTGCTTTATTGCTTGCTTCACGAGAGTATGTAGGGACATTTGCTGGAGTCATATTATCTAATAGCACTATTATTTTAGGCTTTATGATGCTGCCAATCGGATGCAGAAGAATATACAAAATTAATAATAATAATATTCTATATCTAATTACCTACTTATTGTATTTAATAGCTTTCATCCTGGCAAAATATGTATATGATAATATATTCTTACGTGTCTATATTCTCAACATAACAGCGCTATTATTCTTATTTTATGCTCTTTATATTTTAATGAAAAACCGTAAAGTTCATAGTAAACACGAAGTATTGTTAATGGCAATTTTTTTCATTGCTTTTGCTGTTATATTACGGACGTTGAACTTCATAATTCATATTGAAACTACCGACCAATTTCTTTTGTTTCAATATGATCCATTTTTCATTGTCTTAACCGGCATTACAAACTTGCTAGTTATACCAGGTGTCCTTAGTATCATAAAGAATCAACTTGAAGTGGAACTAGAAAATATTAGTAAAATCGATGTATTGACTGGGCTAGATAATCGTAGAAGTCTTTATAGTAGTATCGAACAGGTATGGAAACAAAGCAAGCGGGACAAGACTTCTTTATCTGTATTTATGATTGATATAGATAATTTTAAAAAATATAACGATAAATTTGGGCATGTATATGGAGACGAAGTCCTAATAACGATTTCCGAAGCGATAAAAAAAGTGGTGTATCACCCATTCGATATCGTATCTCGTTATGGCGGTGAGGAATTCGTTATAGTCTTGTATGAATGCGGATATGAAAGTGGTTTACAAAAAGCCAATGAGATTCATCA
>CALMFM010000167.1 GCA_937862575.1 uncultured Bacillota bacterium | reverse complement strand
ACCGTGCAGACCACTCTTCCAGCCCAGAACATTACCGAGGAACCAACACGGGCTGAGAAAACAACTGTCGTGGTCGCAGGAACCGAAGAAGTAACCGGTACACCAACTCAGGAACCAACGAAACCTTCAGGGGCGTTCCCGATACCGATGAACCCTTTGACGGGGATTGTTTCGGTGATGATTGTAATCGGGTTGATTATATTCCAGTCTAAGAGAAAAGAATGATTATCACATTTTTTTATTGATAAAATTGGTTTTAACCAAATCCGTAGTTGGAGTTTTTCAAATCGAATCGAATCAGGTTAAAATTGCCGGTTAGATGACGATTAGGCGAGCTTATGAAGAGGTTCAATCATTTTGATAAAATCGAAAATCATTTATCTCTTTCTGGTACATCCGCAATCATTAAAAATCTGGGGGAATGGATGAAGCCGATCTTTTTGCTCATTATCGTATTAGTTACAATATTATTACAAGTCATTGTGCCTGTGCAGGGTGAACATACAGTCGATATCATACCAATTTCAACCGCTGAATTTCGACAAACTGCACAGGATATTTATGAAGATAAAATTGTCTGGAGCGATGCCAGGGGAGATTATGCCCATATATATTTATACAATCTCTGCACTGGAACGGAGTCTGTCATCGCCACTAATCCATATTCAAACCAGTTTAATCCAAAAATTTATGGGAATTATTTGTGTTTTCTTGATGACAGATATGCAAACAGCTATACCGATCCAAATGGCAATTATTTAAGTGAATATTGGCATTATGCGACTTTTATTTATGATCTATCAACAGGAATGGAGGAATTATTTATCCCTATTCCCGAATCATACCACCCAAATGACCTGGACGATTTCTATGGAGATACTCTGACCTACTACAAGGAAAATTGGACAGTCTGTTCCGGTGATGAATGGGATGACCCGGATATGGAGGATATATGTGAGCATGATGGAACATGGGATGTTTTTTTTTATGATGTAACTACCAAAATAGAGAGAGATACAAGCTTAACATTAGATGAAGATGATTATCTGTCATCAATTTGGGGTAATAAAATAGTATATACCTCAAGCCACGAATCGGCGGCTTACACTGATAATCCAAATTGGAAGTATAAAAATTTATTTGTTTATGAAATTTCTACTAAATCAAAAACATTGATTAAACACATCCCCCAAGTCACGGATAACAATTATAACTTTTATTCTGATATTTATGAAAATCTAGTCGTTTATGAATACCTTGGTGATATTTACCTCTATGATCTCAATACAGAAACAGAGAGCCAAATTACACAGGATGCGATATATCAACATTATCCTAATATTTATGGAAATTTCATTATTTGGTTAAACTCAACTCAAACAAGCGGGATATATAATCTTTATTTATATGACATTGAAAGTCAGGAACAATTACAGATAGCAACAAATGTATCAACATACTGGGGATATCCCAAAATTTATAAAAATAAAATAATCTGGGAGGATGCGCAAAAAGGGTACTATGACCTCGATGTTTACATGGCTGTCATCGACGGGGAGAATCCCTATGCCAGTTTTGACTGCACTCCGAATCCGGCACCATTGGAAGAAGAGATCACCTTTGATGCCTCTTCCTCGACCGATTCTGATGGGAACATAGTCAAATATATTTGGGAATTTGGTGATGGAACGACAGCATTGGGTCAAGTGGTACACCATGCATATACTACGGAAGGGGTGTTCGAAGTAAATCTTACCGTAGTCGATGATACTGCACTTGAAACGACTATAATGAAATCGATAGCTATTGGTACTGCTGCTTTCATTTGGCTTGATCTCCCGGAGTATACTGATTTAAATCAGGATGCAACAATTTTTTTAACAGATGACACTCTGAACACGGATCCATCTGTCCAGGAAACTACAACTATCTATCTTATTTCTGATCATTACGAAGGTGAGTCCCCCACCAGTGATAAATCACATATATTCCAATTATTTGAAACGGGTATAAATTCCCCACTTTTTTCAGGAACATATCCATTTACAACCTTTTTCACAACAATAAATGATGGACGGATTTACGTATCCCCTGATTATTCGGGAAGATTAAGGATACAAAATCCTACCGGATCGCTACAAAATTCATCGGATTACAGGTTTTGTTACGATGTGACAGGAAATACATATGGAAGTTTCGTTGAGAGCACAAGCAATGAAGCATATCTACCCCTTGATATCGTGGTCACTCAAGAAGGAATCCCGGTTTCAGGGGCCAGCGTCTTAATTGAATCTACGACGGGAGAATTACTTGAGGAACTTGGTGAAACCGACCCATCGGGAAGGTTACTTGTAAATCTTCCTATAAATGATGAAGTTGACAACAAAATTGCGGGAAAATCTGTTAAAATTGTCGGAATAACGCATAATCCAACATCAAGCCCTTATATTCTCCGAGGTGCGACAAATCCAAAAATTCTTTATGAAAAAACTGAAATGATAACCCCGATTGTAAAAGTTCTCGATAATAATGCTGTTAATGCGTTTTTATTCCGGCAAGGCCTCTATAATTTCATAGCTAGTCAACATATCAGTTTCGAGAGTTTTTTCGAGATTATAATAGGCACCATTAGAAGAGTTGGGAATATTTTGAGTGTTACTTTCAATCTATTAAGTTTCATGAACTATTGGGCTCATGAAGTGAAGTATATCCCAACTATTGGAGATACACACAGTATCTACACATTCCAATATACAGCTGATGGCGTAGATCCTGCATATCAATTCGTCTACAAACTCTATTCGGTTAATCAGCAACGAGAGTATGTAAAAAGAATCTGGATAAGAACAGACGCCCCGGTTTTCCAGGAGGCTACGGTAACAAATGTTGGCAAAGTGATGTATTTTACCCTTCATTCTCCTGCGGTACTCTATATTACTGCACCTGATGGATCACATGCGGGATATCATCCGGAGACACTGCAATTAGAGGAAGAATTTCCAGTATTTCTCAGCAATCAAGGTGATGAACCATTTTATGCAATAATTCCAGACCCCGTTCCTGGAGAATATT
>CALMFM010000166.1 GCA_937862575.1 uncultured Bacillota bacterium | reverse complement strand
AGCAATAGATACGGTATAATATTAAACTATTCGAATAATAACACTTTTATGAATGGCAATTCCAGTTCTAATATATGGCATGGAATTAGAATAGAATATTCAAATTACAATTTCATCACAAATAGCATTGTCAGCTATAACGAGGATAATGGAATCGATATTGTTGGTAGTTATGGCAACAAAATTGCAGGAGGTCTGGCCAAAAATAATGTTTATGGCATTTATCTGAGTGATAGCAGTGAAAATATTGTCTCAGATTATAACATCGGATTTAGCCAAAAAAGTGGTATTTATAGTATTAATTCTATAAATAGCTCTTTCACGTATAATAATGTTAGTAATAATAAAGCGAACGGCATTGAACTGATCAAAGGATTTGGCAATAGCATCAATAACAATAATGCAAGCAATAATACTTGTGGCATCTCTATAACCAATTCAAGAACTAATATGATTATGAACAACGAGGTTAATCGCAACAGAGGGGCAGGTATCTATCTCAATACATTCAAAAACGGGACGGTGGTAGGCAATAATGCCTTCAGTAATCGAATAGGATTCGTCCTTTCAAAATCAATTTATAACAGCATAAAGGGAAACAATGTCAGCTATAACAAGCTAAGCGGCATGTCTATCGAATCTGGCTTCAACAATACGGTTGCCGGCAATACGGCCCGCAACAACTTGGGTGGTATCATTCTTTTGTATTCTCAGAACAACAGCCTTATGAATAATACAGCCAATAACGGTTCGGCAGCAATTGCCCTGCAGAATTCATCCAACAATACAATCTTTGCCAACAATGCCAGCCATAATAATATAGGGTTATATCTAAATAGGTCAATTGGCAATCTGATTGACGAAAACGAGTTTCTCAATAATAGAGTCGGAGTTGCCCTTAATCATTCCGATATAATCGTGTCAAAGAATAGTTATATATCAAGTAAATATAATACATTAACCAATGATAATGAGACGATCTCAAAATATCCTATTTGGAAGGAACTTGTAATTGCAGAACGAATAGAACAGTACCTCCGAATGTATCAGGCGTCTGAGGAAGAAATTGGCAAAAAGACAATAGCGAAAACCGATACCACCATAATTCGTCCTAAAACATCCAAAACATCCGATAGTTCTAATAAGCTGCCTGTTTCGATTGACTCGAATCCCAGTGGCGCCGAAATATGGGTAGATGGAAAATCCGGCGGGAAAGTAACGCCGGATAAGATCTACTTGAAACGAAAGGGCAGTCACGATATTGAGCTATTTTTGTGCGGATATGAGCCCAAAAAGGAGACGCATTATATATCCAGTCCGACGTTCATAAAAATGGACTTAGAGCCAGTTCAACCTGAAAAAAATTTTTCGGAATTATGTTTTTCTGTAAACTCTACTCCAGAAGGTGCTTCAATATGGATAGATCAAAACTTCACAGGAAAAAATACACCAAGTGAAATATACTTTGATACTCCAGGAAATCATAATTATTATCTATTTTTAAGCGGATACCAAACTTACGGAGGAGATATCAATATCACAAAATCCACCAGCATTAATGCAAAATTAATAGCCAAGACAATAAAAGCTGAGGCTGCGGCAACGACAGACACCAACAGTGAAAACGAAAGAGCAAAAGCTCCAGGATTCCCTATCTGGCAACCTTTATTAGCTATATTTTTAGTCTATTATGTCCTATTTTTTGATAGGATCAGATCAGATTGATGATCATCATATTTAACTATCTTATGGAGCAATTCTAATGGAGCAATATATGAATGAACCGCCCAGATGGAACTTCATAGAGGGCATATTCAATAAGCTTCCATTTCCTTATCCAGTAGTTTCTCTGGCCATTGGCATTTTAATTTCGTTTGGTTATTTTATTTTTATGTTTATTATCAAGATAGAGGACTTTAAGTATGATATTTATTTTGGCTCACAGGTACTTTTTTCGTCTACTCTGATTGCATACCTGCTTGCAGGAAATCAATATATTGTAGATAAGGTGAGAGATGTTTTTAAGAGACTGGAATTTGTCTCTGGCCAGGAGAAATATTCTGAAGAACTCTATGATTTTTTAGAGAAAAATTACAATAATTCTAAGAATTTCTTTTTGTTAATATTTGCTATAATATCACCATTTTTACTCAAAGATTTTTTGGAGATTTGTGTATTGGGAACGGCTACCTACGAAGAGTGTTTCTTTTCAAGCACTATATTTAATGTTTAGTATGTGTTTAGCTAGCTAGCTTCGTCGTTAGCATTTGAAGGCTATTCAGTCCTCTCTGTCCCCACGTTGCTAGTGTTGTCATGATTCGTTCATGAATCGAGGTTCCTTTAACATTGCGTAGCGTGCCCAGGATCTTTCTTAAAACAACCTGTGGTCGCAATGCATATGTCATCGGTTAAGGTTTGGTTTATATAGTCTTCATGTTTTTTAATGA
>CALMFM010000165.1 GCA_937862575.1 uncultured Bacillota bacterium | reverse complement strand
CTTTTATGTTCTATACAAAAAAAATAATAACACATAATACGGCTTTTTTAAAGCGTTTTTATTTATAAATTCTTGATGTATTTCTGACAGTAAGGTTACATATGATATAATATTATCGAAGAATGGAGGATGAACCTATGTTTGAATATACCAATGAAGATATAGAAAAGGCTCTATCAGGCTATTTTACAAGTCAAGAGCCATTAGTCTTAAGAGAATTTCCATCAAAACAAAAGCGACAACATATTGTCTTGAATATCATACTGAACCAATTCGAAAAAGGACGTAAATATACAGAAAAGGAAGTAAATGATATTCTTTGTGAAATATATCCAGACTATGTAACATTAAGGAGATCTTTAATTGATTACAAACTTATGGATAGGACCAGAAATTGTAGTGAATACTGGGTTAAGGAGAAAGAAAACTAATACTTGTTACAACTCCTTAAATAGCGATTTGGAAACAAATTTACAGTTTTCTAAAAAAAGTTTCAATTCAGAAAAAAAACACTTAATTTTTTAGGAAAATATGATATCATATTTAAAGTAGGAGTTGGTTTCAATGGTAAAATTAAAAGGTAATCTACTATATGGACAATCTGGCGGTCCTACAGCTGTCATCAACGCATCCGCTTACGGAGTTATTGATGAAGCCAGAAAACATCCCGATTTCATCGATGATGTAATCGTTATGAGGCATGGAATACAAGGCGCTTTAAATGAAGATTTCTTTTATATGAGCCAACAAACCGAAGAAAACATCGAGTTGCTGAAGCATACTCCTGGTTCTGCATTCGGTTCGGTCAGACATAAACTACCTGATTTCAGAGAAGATGACACACATTATTTGCGATTGTTATATATCTTCAAGAAACACAATATCCGTTATTTCCTATATAACGGTGGAAATGACTCCATGGATACTTGTTCTAAAATCGCCGATTATTTCGACCATATCAATTATGAATGTTATATAATCGGAGTGCCAAAAACCATTGATAATGATTTACCTTTCACAGACCATACACCTGGATACGGAAGCGCAGCCAAATTCATTGCGAACACTATGATGGAGATATCATATGATATGCTGGCATATCCGAATGGAAAAGTGACAATTGTGGAGATAATGGGAAGACATGCCGGCTGGCTTACTGCCTCATCCGCAATTGCTTCATTAAGCGGTTTTGGTCCTGATCTAATATATTTACCGGAAATACCATTCTCTATTGAGAAGTTCAAAAAAGACGTCATAGAAATATATGAGAAGAAGAAACAATGTTTAATTGCAGTTTCTGAAGGCATCGCAAATGAAGAAGGGATCTTCATCTCTTCAAGTTCAGGATTAAAAGACGCATTCGGTCATTTCCAATTAGGAGGAGTTGCCTCAAAATTGGCAACTACAGTATCAGCTGACCTAGGAATTCCTTCCAGATCCGTCGAATTTGGTTCTACACAAAGAGCAGCCAGTCATATTCAGAGTTTAACCGATGTCAATGAAGCTATTGAAGTTGGAAGACACTCGGTTAGAGCAGCTATTGATAAGAAAACGAATCTCATGGTTGTTATGCATAGATCTTCGAAAGAAGAATATGAAATCGAATATAAGTTACATGCTTTAAATCAATGTGCCAATACCGAAAAAAAGGTTGCCAAGTCGATGATTAATTCGAAAGGCAATGGTATTACCAAAGAATTCCTCGATTATGTTCTACCTTTGATTCAAGGTGAGAACCTACCTCAATATAAGGATGGTATTCAACAGTTTTCCAAAATTAAATAAATGCCTGAAAAGGCATTGTTATGCGGCCGTGGCGGAATGGTAGACGCGCTATCTTGAGGGGGTAGTGTCCACGTGGCGTGTGAGTTCAAATCTCATCGGCCGCACCATATAAGAAGCATAGGTTTGATACAAATTGTATCAGGCCTTTTCTCTAAATAGAGCCTTTATGGACTTTTCAATATTACTTATAACTGTGAAAAGGTACTGAAATAAGCGGTGAATTTTGGTAAGTGAATATACTTCTACACGATGACACCCTAATTTACAAGATTTGTCATTGATTTGACACAAAATATGTTACAGTCTTGATTGGTCACTTGATACCTCAAAGATATCTTGTGACCTTTTGGTGCTGAATAAA
>CALMFM010000164.1 GCA_937862575.1 uncultured Bacillota bacterium | reverse complement strand
TGGATTGGAATTGATATATTTAAAGGCTTCTTCCAAATCATCATATTCCAAAATCGGTAGAATTGGTCCAAAGATTTCATCTTCCATGATGATATTGTCAAACTTGACGTTGTCCAAAACGGTAGGTTCTATTTTTCTTTTGACATCATCAAAGTTTCCACCGATTGTGATATCTTGATTTGTCATTAAAGATTTCAGTCGGTTGTAGTGTTTCTCATTGATTATTTTGCCAAGCAGACTGCTTTCGAGAGGGTTTTCACCAAAGGTCTCCTTCAAGGCAACTTTGAAATGATTGAGAAATTCTTTTTTTACTGATTTGTGGATTAGAACATAATCAGGAGCTACACAGGTTTGTCCGGCATTGAGGAACTTGCCAAAGGCTATTCGTCTAGCCGCATACTTTAATGTCGCGGTCTTATCGACAATGCAAGGACTCTTTCCGCCTAACTCCAATGATACAGGTGTTAAGTTCTTGGCGGCTTTTTCCATGATCAAACGGCCGACTGTCTTACCGCCGGTAAAGAATATATAATCAAATTTTTGGTCTAACAGAGTTTGATTTTCCTGCCTGCCACCAGTCACAACATTGACATATTCGGCCGGAAATATCTCGGTAATCATGTCTTTGATGACTTTTGAGGTGTTGACGCTGTAATCGCTTGGTTTGACAATACAGGTATTACCAGCAGCCAAAGCACCAATCAAAGGACATATTGAAAGCATCACTGGGTAATTCCATGGGCTCATGACTAAAGTCACACCATAAGGATGCGGCGATATGAAGCTTTTGGCAGGGAAATCAGTGATTGAGGTTCTTACCTTTTTCACTCTCATATATTTCTTGAGATTTTTCTCCATTGAAGTGATTTCCTTGAGAGTAATACCTATTTCGGCAAAATAGGATTCAATCGGGCTTTTGCCTAAGTCTTCATGCAAAGCTGTTTCCAATTCTTTCTGATATTTGACGATACCGGATTTGAGAGTTTCCAATGCTTTCATTCGAAAAGCATAGTCTTTGGTCGCGCCGGATTCATAGAATTTTCTTTGTAGGTTTATTGTCTTAGCTATATCCATTGTATACCTCTTCTGTATTATGTATATTTTAACACTTTTTCTTGATATTTTTAACATGATGCCAAAATTCAATAAAAATCTCTTCTCCTTTAGTGATTACATTGTTGCATACATGAAATACTACCAATACTGATTGTAATGAATTTTTTGAAATATCGCCTATTCAGTTGTATAATGATTCGTGAAGAATAATCAAGATTAGACAATTAAGGTGGAGCCAATGGAAGAAATAAAGAAATTTGATCTGAGGAAAAACACTGAAGAGGAGTATTCCATTGAACGATACGCTATTAGAGGAGTGGTGTTTTCCCACAATAAAATTCTTTTACTCAAACTAACGGAAACGGAAGAATATAAATTCCCTGGTGGTGGTGTCGAATCCGGAGAAGATTTCCAGCAAACGCTGATTCGAGAAACTTTGGAAGAGACTGGATATGAAGTTACAGAAATTGGTGAATGCTTTGGATATATTGACCAGATTTATCCCGATAAATATGTGCAAGGAGAAATCTTCTCACTGCGCAGTATATATTATTCGATTAAGGTATCGGAAAATAGCACTGAACCAAATTTAAGCAAACAAGAAAAAGAATTGGGATTTATGCCTGTCTGGGTAACTCTTGATGAAGCAATTAAACTAAACAAGATTAGATTAGATAAAGGATCCACACACCATTGGACAATTAGAGAATTATACATGCTGGAATATTTGAAAAAGAAAAAGGGATTTTAAACCCTTTTTTTATTCACATATTGGTATAAAGGATACTTCCCGCCAAATATCTTGATAGCTTTGACTGGACAATTGTTTAGGCACCGATAACAGAGAGTGCAATTACCGTGTGTTAACACTAATCCGTCTTTCATCTCCAGATTGCCAACAGGACAATCACGAACACAAATACCGCATGATGTGCAGACATTATGATCAATTTTCACCATTTTCATCAAACTTTTATACATTAGTTTAAAATAAAGTCTTTGGGTGAAATAACCTAGAAACCAGGAATAGAATCTCCTACCTGTTTTTACTTTTTTTGATTGTTTAATTCTATCTATGTAATATTGAATCTTTTTTTCAGCTTTAGCTATAATCTTCTCGCTTTTATCTTCTCTTGTTCTTGGAAAAATAGGAAAATCAGGAACATTATGTGGGAAATTTACATGCATTGTCGCTATTAGTTTGACGTTCTGTTTCTTTAAAATGCGATATGCTAAAGCCCCTCCGTCACCGGAAAACATCATTTGCGTCACGAGAACCATTATTGGCTTGTTTTTAAAAGATTCTTGATGCAATATTAGAAAATCACACATTATTTTAGGAATGTCGCTGCCATAGATCGGGTAGGCAATCATAATTGAATCGGACTGCTCAATCAAAGAGCTGAATTCTAGTTTCTCCTCAATCGAACGAATAGCATATTCACTGTTTCCCTCAAAATGTTTT
>CALMFM010000163.1 GCA_937862575.1 uncultured Bacillota bacterium | reverse complement strand
ATCGTCGAGAATCTGAAGAACACGAGTCTCGTTGACGAGATTATCGTTGTCGTTGGACATAAGAAAGAAGTCATGATTGAGATTCTTAACAGTACGGTATCCTATGCATATCAAGAGGAACAACTAGGAACAGGTCACGCTGTCATGATGGCTAAGGAGTTGATCAAGGATCCAGCGGGATTCACAATCATTCTTCCTGGAGATATGCCTTTGATTGACGAATCAGTCATGAAGGAAGCCATAAATATTCACATCGCATCCAAGAATGACTTGACTTTGGTATCGACTTTTGTCGATGATCCGACAGGTTACGGTCGTATTATCCGTAACGGCAAGAAATCATTAGACTCAATTGTCGAAGAAAACGACGCTAGTGACGAAGAGAGATCAATTCTTGAAATCAACACCGGAATCTACATCATCAAAAATGATAAATTATTTGATTCTTTATCCAAAGTCGATAACAAGAATTCAAAAGGTGAATATTACCTTACAGATATCGTCAAGATAATGAAATCAGATTCTGCCCAAATTGGGACCTATGTCCTTAAGAACTCATATAAGGCCATGGGAGTAAATGATCTTTATGCACTTAGTATCGCCGAAGGAAAACTCCGCCATGATATCAACAAAGAATTGATGCTTAAAGGCGTAGCCATGATCAACCCGGAAACCATCACTATCGGTCACAACGTCATTATTGAAGAAAACGTAACTATCCATCCTAATACATATATCACAGGTAACAGCGTTGTCAAAAAAGGCGCTCAAATCGGTCCTAATACTGAAATTCACAACAGTACCATAGGCGAAAGAGTCATCTGCAAGCATTCATTGGTTTTTAATTCAACTGTTGAGCATGATACGACGATTGGACCATTCGCCCATCTTCGCGATGGTGCTCATGTCGGCCCTAAAAATCGCATTGGAAACTTCGTTGAAATCAAAAAATCAACCACGGGTGAAAATACCAAAGCATCGCACCTCGCCTATATCGGCGACGCGGAAATGGGAAGCAACGTCAACTTTGGTTGTGGAGCCATCACCGTTAACTACGATGGCACAAACAAGTACAAGACAATCATCGGTGACAATGTCTTCGTTGGTTGTAACGTCAATCTGATTGCGCCGATTGAGGTCAGCGATGATTCCTTCATCGCAGCTGGTTCTACATTAAATAAAAATGTACCGAAGGGGGCATTGGCGATTGCCAGAGCCTATCAGGTCAACAAGGAAAATTACATGAGGATTAAAAAATCCGACAAATAAAATATTTTAGTTGACAAAAGATAGACAATATAATATAATCATTATGGTCTTAACCGTAGAAAGAAGAAGTACCCGCTTCTCACCCGATTGTACGTATCAATGGGTCAATGCTGATCGGTAAACATTATTGTTTTTAGCATCTTGACGTGGGTACCTTGCGGTATCCACTTTATTTTTACCTTGGAGGTGTTCAATATTATCTACAACAATCAAAAACCAGAAAACAAAGATACGACTCTGGTCAACGAAATGGTTCGATTCAGAGAAGTAAGATTAATCGGTAATGACGGTGCCCAATTTGGCCTAATGTCTTCACGCGAAGCTCAGAAAATAGCGACAGACGAAGGTTATGATCTGGTATGCGTAGCGCCGGCTGCAAAACCACCGGTATGCAAACTCATGGATTATAGCAAATACCGTTACGAGCAACAGAGAAAAGCCAGGGAAGCGAAGAAGCATCAAGTTATTGTCGAAGTCAAAGAAATCCGCATGACCGCGGTAATTGACACTCATGACTTTGAGACGAAACTGCGAAACGGAAACAAATTCCTGAGCAAGGGAGACAAAGTCAAGGTCTCCATTAGATTGCCTTACCGCTTTGTACAGGCTTTGGTTGACCAAGGTAAAAACGTATTACAGTCTTTCGCTGACGGCTGTGCCGAGCACGGCGACATCGAGAGCGCAATCACCCATGAAGGGCGATATATATCTATGGTGTTGGGATCTAAGAAAAAATAGCAAAGGAGAAATAATCATGCCAAAGATGAAATCACATTCAGGAACAAAAAAGAGACTGAAAAGAACCGGGTCTGGTAAACTTACAAGACAATCCGCTTTCCATGGTCATTTGATGGACCACAAATCACCAAAACAAAACCGTCAGGGACGCAGTTCAGAAGTAGTAAAAACTGCCGACGTGAAGAGAATCAAACACCAGGTTCCGTACCTATAAGAAGGAGAGAAGTAAAATGCCACGTGTAAAAGGAAGCTTTGTAACCAGACAAAGACGTAGAAAAATACTGAAATTAGCCAAAGGATACTACGGCGCCAAACATTTGCTGTATAAGACAGCCAAAGAACAAGTAATGCATTCATTGAAATATGCTTACAGAGACCGTCGCAGAAGAAAAAGAGATTTCCGTAAACTATGGATCACCAGAATCAACGCAGCAGCCAGAATTAACAATATGTCATATTCAAGACTTATCAACGGTCTGAAGTTGGCAGGTATCGAAATCAACCGTAAAATGTTGGCCGATATCGCAGTTAATGACGCCAAGGGATTCACTGGTCTTTGCAAGCAAGCGGAAAAAGCTTTGGAAAAAGCAGCCAAATAAGAAAACAAGTCTATTTTTATAGACTTTTTTTTTGACTTTTATTTGCTTAAAACGTTGATATTTGGTAATATATTTATTGAAATGCAGGTGAATTTGATGGATAGCACCGTATCAGTAAGAAATATAACAAAAACATTTATTCTCAATCGAAAGCAACGGAAGATCCAAAACACCGATGAAAAGCTCAAAGTAGCAGTAGATTCATTAAGTTTCGATGCTTACAAAGGTGAGATTTTTGGTCTTTTAGGACCTAATGGCGCTGGTAAGACAACTACACTCAGATGTATATCGACTTTGATCAAACCTGATTCGGGTGATATATTCATCGATAATTATTCAGTTATTAAAGACGAGGATATGGTTAGATCCAATATTGGATTTTTGACCAGTGATCTAAAATTAGAGGAATTCTTTTCTCCGAATTACCTATACGACTATTTTTCTAAGTTACATGGAGTTGATCCTGAAACATCAGAGATACGAAAGAAGCATCTTTTTGAACGCTTTGGTATCGATCAGTTCAGAGAAGTAAAAGTAGCTGAATTGTCTACCGGCATGCGCCAAAAAGCACAAATAGCCATATCTTTGGTGCATGACCCGGATATCATTATCTTTGACGAACCGACCAATGGGCTGGATGTTTTAACTGCCAAAGTTGTTACTGACTATCTTATAGAATTAAAGAAGCAGGGTAAAACGATTATTGTTTCGACACATATCTTCTCATTGGTTGAAAAGATTTGTGATAGAGTAGGGATAATCCTTGATGGTAAACTAAAGGCTATTGGTACAATGAAGGAACTTTTGAAACCTGAAGAAAATCTTGAAGACTATTTCTTCAAACTTGTTGAAGGCGGTGAGCAAGCATGAAAAATGTGCTTACAATCTTCAAAAAGGAATGGGATCGCGTAACCAAGGACAGACGTTTGATTCTTACAGTCATGTTGTTGCCAGGTATGATGATATTTCTTATATATACGTTCATTGGAACCGCTATAAACAATCAAACATCAGGTGAAGTATATAGTATCGCCATCATTAACCAGCAGCTTGATTTTAAAGATCTCTATGAAGGTGTTGAAACCGATTATTCACTGAATGTGATAATTACAGATGATGACGGTATTGATTACTATGAAACTAAAATAGACAACGCTGAATGGGATTTGTTAATCATTTTTGATGAAAACATAGCAACTTACGACGGCACAGGTGACAAACCGATTGTGGTAGTTTACGCAAATCCGAACGAGTCTAAATCTTCATATATCAGCAGTGTCTTTTTCCGCTATCTCTCAACTTATCAACAGGTTTTGAGTTATGATATATTTGGTGATACAACATCATTCATGATAACGCAAGAAGGACCTGCATTGGACGTGAACAATGAGATGGGTAAAGTCATGGCCACTCTGTTGCCAATGCTTATCATCATGTTCTTGTTCTCAGGAGCGATGTCAATCGGACCGGAATCAATAGCAGGGGAAAAGGAAAGAGGAACTATCTCGACTTTACTGGTAACCCCAGTCAAGCGTAGTGAAATAGCAATTGGAAAAGTCTTGTCTTTGGGAGTATTAGCTCTAATTTCGGCTTCTTCGTCGTTTATTGGTATTATATTGAGTTTACCAACTCTGTTTAATGCTAGCGGTCAGATAGACGCATCCATATATTCTGTTAGCGATTATCTGATGATTTTAGTTTTGCTATTCTCTACAGTTTTTGTTATAGTAGGTATAATTTCGATTATCTCCGCCTATGCCAAAAGCCTAAAAGAAGCTACCTCAATGATTTTACCGATATATATAGCTACGGTACTCATTTCGATATCATCAATGTTTGGTGATGGAGCACCAGCATTTCTACCAATGTATTTGATACCAGTTTATAATTCAGTTCAGACATTGAACGCGATTTTCACATTTGACGCAAACAAATTTATATACTTGCTAATTACTGTTATCTCAAACCTAGTATATGTCAGCATTCTTATATATGTATTGAACCGCATGTTCAAAAACGAAAAAATAATGTTTAACAAGTAGAGGTCATATGAAACAGAATCTAATAAATATTTTTGGTTCTTCCGGGTCCGGTTCGACGACATTGGCGAAGACAATCTGTCAAAACTTCGGATACAAGTTGATTGACGTCGACGATTATCTTTGGAAGAAAACTGATCCACCTTTCACAGAGAGGTATACCAACGAACAAGCTTGCAATCTCATTAAAAACGCTTTGAAAGACGGCAAAAACGCGGTTATTTCAGGTTCTTTGGTCGGAATAGCGGATGAATTGAAACCAAACGTTGACTTATTCATATACATGAATTTGGATAAGGATATTCGCGTAAAAAGAATTATCGAACGCGAAAACGGCAGATTCGGTACTCGTGTTCTTCCTGGTGGAGACCTATATGAACAACATACAAGTTTCTTGCAGTGGGTAAGTGATTATGAAAACAATCCTGAGACTCAAAGGTCGAGAAGGCAACACTTATTATGGCTTGAGGATGTCAAACATCCGGTTTTGAGGATCACTGACGAATTGAGCCTAGAAGAACTCTTGACTCTTGTCAAACCATTCATAAGGAGTTAAAATGTATAATTTCGATACTATATTAAATATAATAATGACTGCTATTCTTGGTTATTTCGCTTTGAATACAATTTTCCGTTTCCATTTCTCTTTTGATCGGATTTATTTCATGTTCGTTCTTGTTTTTCTGATTACTGTAATCTGGTACCAAGATACTGACAAAGTATTTGAATTCATCCTTACGGTTGGCATCGAGGTTCTTGTTTTTGGAATTACCAAGCTAATTACTCACAAAAAGAAAAACTTCGGTTACTTTCTCTTCAATGTCTATCGCAAACAATATGAATCTTTACATAAAGACCTTTTTGTTCAAGCGGAAGAATTGGAGATCAGGAAACAGAACATCTGCCATTATAGAAACAAACCGTTCCTGCTGGTATTCCGAGGCGAGGAACACAAGAAAGTAGCGGCTTTGGTTAAGAAAATCGATCATATCCAAATTCACGCCAAAAAAACTTTCACGATGTACAACTACTGGGTTCTCGTCGCTTTCATCGTTTTGGAAGTAATCATCTGGCGATTCTAGAGAGGAGTATCATGAATAACATCAATATGCACATTCTTGTTCCAAATAAGGATTCAACCAAGTTTTTTGGGGTAGATTATTTCCTTGATATCCTTAGTGGCAACAATCCACTGGCGAAGTATTATTCAACCAGTTTGGATCACAACCCGGTTTATAAACCAGGTCCTATCAGTTTATTGCCTGAGATGTATGATTTTCTTGATATCGAACTCTCGGGAAGAGAAACTAACGGCATCATCGGTATTCAAACCAATCCGGATATCTATTCCGGAATTAATTCGATAGCTCGCCTCCTTGACTCGTTTGAGAAGTTCAATATGGGTTTGTTTTTGGAAACAAATTCCGCTAAGCTGATTGATGACCTGCCGAGACTCGTCGATTTTGCGAAGAAATTACCTTTGTTGATTGCCATACCTGTCGCCACTATTGATAATAAATCAAAACTATTCTCTGAGCATATGCATCTTGACAATGCCCTACGAATCATCCAAAAAATCAAGGCTGTAGGACTCAAGGTCGGCATCATCATCAAGCCTGTTGTCCCATTTATCAACGATGGTACAGAAGAATTCATGGAGATTATAAATAAAGCCATATCATTTGGGGTAGACTTCGTATATCCAGCGCTATCAATCAAATTTGATTCAAAGAAAATAAAGGCATTTTATGATATAATAGATTTGGAATATCCGGAAAACATGGTCAAATATCGGGATATTTACGGCATGAAGTTCATCTGGGAAAGTCCTAACCTTCCTGAACTGAAGAAGAACTTCGTTATCACTTGCCGAAAACATAAGGTTTTATATGCAATGAAAGACATAATAAACCTTTACAAACCTGACCTTAATATCCAGCTTAAATTATTCTAGGGGTGAAATTGATGTTCTTAAGTTTCTGGACTGAATATCTGTATTTCTTTATCGCGCTTATCGCAACGCTAGCCGTGATTGTTCTGGCATATGTTATATATGTCCTTAGAACACGGCGTTTTACTGATACTGAACCTGATTTTGATGGTTCGAATCTTCGGAAAACCTTTGAAAAAGCCAATCCAGAACCTGAAGTTACAAAACCATTCATGGAAAGCGATGACATACCAATTCCGGAAGATCTTCCTGTGATTATTACTGATTTCTCAGTGGACTCTGATTCGGAAGATACGGATGAAATCACAAGCAATCTGAATTCCTCTTTAGATACTGACGCTCCAAGAAAGGAAAAGTCAAAAACAGTGGTAACCGATTTTGATGAGCCGAAGAAGTCAAAAAAGGTCAAAAACGATTTTTCCAAACTCGAAAAAACGCTTAAGGAACTTGATGAAGCAGAAGATGAAGATGAAAAATCTGATGTTGATGTCGCCTTTGAAAGCGATGACGACGAAGACAAGAAACTAGGAAAAAGATATCATGTCCTTTATCGTAAAGAAGACAACAAGT
>CALMFM010000162.1 GCA_937862575.1 uncultured Bacillota bacterium | reverse complement strand
GGAAATGCAACTGAGAAGAACCTTGCAGTAGCAAAAGAAGTTGATTCCATTGATTATGATGTAGTTCATGAATACTTGGAACCATATTTTAGCGAGATTGAGAAACTGGAAATCCTTAAGAAGTTCAAAGTCAAAATAAACTCAAGTGATGGTAGCCTAGAACACATCAATTGGAAATTGTTTAATTGTATGTATGCATCAGTTCTGGTGGATGATGCTCAATATGTTCTGAATGACGGCAGAATTTTCGAAGTACGCAAAGAGTTTTATCAGCAGTATGAAGATGAGTACTTGAAGATAGCTCCTGTTCCGTCTTTGATGCCATACACTAGCGAGAAAAATGAAGCTGAATATAATAGAAATGTTTATGAAAGCGATAAGGATAAATATATTTTATTGGATCATAGAGAATTTAGTGAATCTGGTAGAAAATTAGAAATCTGTGATTTGTTTGACAAAACAGAAAAATCATTTATCCACATTAAGAGATATGGAAGTTCAAGCGTATTAAGTCATCTGTTTTCTCAAGCCGCTGTTTCAGCAGATCTATTTAAGGATGGATATTTTCATGACAAAATAATTAAGAAAATGAACGATGAAAACACCGGAACTAAGATTGATTCTCTTTCAAGTAGCGAGTGCAATGTAATAATGGGGATTGTTACCAGTAAAGAAATACCAGCTTCAGGAAAGTCTCACATTCCTTTCTTTAGTAAAGTGAATGTAGTAAGAACTGTAAATCAAATCAAGAAATGGGGATATCCAGAGGTTGGTTTAACATTTATAAGATATATCAAACAATAAAGATAAGACACAAAACTGATATATAAAAGAAATTTAAGGAGGATATATAAAATGGATTTTTCACAGTCAATAATTAATCAGGTTTGGGAAAAAGCGACACCAATACAAGGAATTGATCCAAACCAAAAAAGAAAAGACAAATGTGGAGCAGTGATTGCAAAAGCATCATACGGGATGCAGACAAGATTTGGTTGGGAGATAGACCACATCAATCCAATCAGTCGTGGCGGAAGCAATAACATCAGCAATCTACAGCCTTTGCATTGGGAGAACAACAGAAGCAAAGCTGATGGCCCAGATAGGCCAAGTCAGTATTGTGTTAAAAGAAACTAGAAGAAATATATATTAACAAGCACGTGTAAACGTGTGTTTTGTAATAAAAAATATAAATAGGGGAGAGAAGAAAAATGTTTAGAAAGATAGTTACAGTTTTACTATGCGTATTTATGATTGCAGGTAGTGTCATACCACAAAACAATCAGGTAGTCTATGCTTTTGATGATTCGTATAACGAAATCAGTGATTTAGAAGAGGTAGAAAACTACTACGAAAGTGAAAATATAGATCCAGCTTTAATTCCTGTTAGTGTAGAAGATACTACTATGAGAACAGAAAACGAGAAATATTTCAGAAAAATCGATGGAACATACGAGGTGGCGATCTATGATGCAGCGGTCCATTATGATGATAATGGAGAATGGAAAGACATTGATAATCGTATGATATACAATACAAATGAAGATTTGTATGAAAACATGGCAAATAAATTCAAAATCAAATTTCCAAAAACAATCGACTATAATAAAAGTATTAAACTTGATATGGGAGACTACTCAATTGACTGGAGTATGATGGGCATAAATTCATCTCCAATATTATACGAGGATTCAGATTTATCGCCTAATAATATCAAAGAATTGGTAAATATTAACTCATCTATAATATATGAGAATGTAATAACTAATGTGAATTTAGAGTACACATTATCTGGCACAAACATAAAAGAAGATATTATCCTTGAAGCATATATTCAGGATTATTCTGTTGTCTTTGAATATAAATTGAAGAACTTAGAATTAGTAGAGACTGAAGAAGGTAAAATCGAATTTATCAATAACAACGGAGAAACAGTTTTTGAGTTTTCAGATTTGATAATGTATGACAACGATTATAATGTTTCAAGCGATATCGAATATACAATTATTCAGATGGGCAACAAAACATACGAAATTACAATAACGCCATCAGATGAATGGCTTCAAGATGCTGCTTATCCAGTAAAAATAGACCCATCTTTGATAAGTACAACAACAGGCATGTCGATATATGATACATATGTTTCTGAGGCTCAACCGGATACCAATTTTTCTTCCAGCGAATTTATGTATATGAGTGATGTTTTATCTACAGAAGAATGTAGAGGGTTATTGTATTTTTACATTCCTACAGCTATTATGGATAAAACGATTACTTATGCAAGATTGAGTTTTGCGAAAACAGACGCCGTTGCAAATGGGGCACAAATCAATGCATATAAGAATACAGAGAATTTTACAAGCAGTGGAGCGACATGGAATAACAAACCTTCATATAATACAAGAGTGGTAGATTATTATACTGTAGATAGTGATACATTCTTCACATATGATATTACTCGCACCGTTAAGGAGTGGCAAGCTACAGGCAATACGAGAACAACCGGATTCACTTTCAAACTGGATGAAAACTACGGATCACTTAATGTAGTATGTCAAATGAGTGCTCCAGAAGGATATAGACCCGTAATTACTATAGGGTATGAAGAGCCATCTGGGTTAAAAGATTATTGGACATATACTTCTCAAGATTTCGGAATGATTGGGGAGGGATATATTAGTGATTACACAGGTAATTTGACTTTGGTTAGAAATGAATATTCACTTGATAATGAATTCATGAACATGACCCTAAGTTTCTATCATAACAATTATACAAGAAGTTTAAATCTAGGATATGGAGATGGTTGGAGAACAAATTATAATATTCAGATTATTGAAGATAGTACTACCGGACTCTATTATATGCAAAAACCAGATGGTGATAGAATTTTCTTTATGAATGAATCGCATGAGCTTGTGTATCCAGGTGTATATGAATATACTTCTATTGCAGAAGATGGATCAAGAATGGAATTAAAATGGTATGTTGAATATGGTGAGACTGGAACTTTCTTTGTTACAACTACATCAGATATCAACTACTATTTTGATTCAAATTCAAGATTATCAAGTATTCGAAATATGAAAACATATCATGATTTATATGTGAATTATATAGATAGTACATCACAGAAAATTGACTATATTGAAGATGAAGCAGGAAATATCATTGATTTTACATGGAACACAGGAAACACTCAACTAGTTCAAACTGAGTTGAAACTTCTTCAAGAAGATGGGCAAACTCATCGAGCGGTTGAAAAAAGAGATTACTTTTACGATTCTTACAATAATATTGACTACATCAAGTACAATTTTAATTATGGTACAGACCCACAATCGGATTGGGCTTATGAAACAACTGATACTATCAACAAACTAGAGTATAGTTTTGATAGTAGCAACCGACTCGTTTATGCATATGATTTGCGAGACAATTATAAAGTCACTTATGGATATGATGCATTAAATAGGATAAACTCAATTTTAGTGACAGATGAAGGGTTGCGAAGGGGATACACTACAATTACTTATGAAACCTCTAGAACAACATATTCAGATTATGAAGGAGACAGCATTTACTATACGTTCGATAATTATGGGCATACGATAAATGTAATTGATGATTATGGAAACAGTGCTTTTTATCGATATGCTGGGTTATTTACAAATCTTGATGATTATAAGCAACCTGACAACAGTTATGATTTTGCTGATCTACAACCGAATTACTATGTAAATCATTCTTTACTAGAGAGCTCAGATGTAATCAAACAACAACAGAATCCAATCAACAATCACGGGTTTGAAGAAGGGACAACCGGAACTGGATGGAGTTTATACCCTACTTCAGGATACATAACATTTACAGATACTGAAGCGATGCTTGGTCAGAAATCGGCAGCATTATATAGAACTTCATCTTCAGTATATGCTTACCAGTCAGTATACTTAAAGGCGGGGGAATATACAGTTCAAGGCTGGATTAAGAACTCTGGAGGTTCTCCGGGAGCGTACATTGATATTATTGGTGAAACTTCGCAAGGGACGATGACAAAAATCTATGCATCAGATGGTTGGGAAAAATACGAGCTTGAATTTACCCTTTCTGCTAATACGACTATAACTGTTAAATTGGTGAATGACAGCAATTATTCATACGCATATTTTGATAATATTCAGATTATTGAGGGATTTACTGAAGCTAGATATAATGTCGTTTTAAACAACTCGTTTGAAGAAGGTACAACATCATGGGCAACATATGGCGCTTATGGAGTGTCATTATATGCAACTGGTATTTACGAAGAGATTTTAGGACAAAAAGCAATTAGATGCTATGGGGACGGTGGAGAAACAGATTATTTCTCTCAAAGCATTTTGAACTATGTGACAGAAGGAGAAACCTATGTAATTGGCGCTTGGGGAAAAGCAAGTACAGTTCCGAATAAAACGAACTATTATGATTATGACGATAGATTTTTTGGTATAATTATTGAAATTGATGTAGACCCAGAAGACGAGACACCACCGTATTCAATGCAATATTATTTGCCATTTAATACTTCTTATGATGGATGGCAGTATCAGATGATTACTTTTACTGTTCCAGCAGATATAACAGATATCGGAGTTGTTGGGATGTTCCGTGGTGAGGGTTATGCATATTTCGACAATATTCAGATCTATCATGACACACTTTATACAAAATATGATTATAATGGGACAAATGGTAATCTTGAGAAAATAACTGATCCCAACGGGGTGGAGACAGAAATTGATTATGATAATGATAACCATGTTGTTTCTATTGAAGCTAACGATAAAGAAATTAATGTTGATAGAAATTCAACCTATTTAATCGAAGAAATTGAAAGTAATAATGTAAGACTTACTTTTGAATATGATTCATCAACTAAACAATTAATTGCTACATATATTGGATATGATAAAGATGCCAGCAGTCAAGATAAGTGGTTCAAAACATCAACAACTTATTCAACCGATGGACAATATGTGTATTCAGTGAAAGATGAATTTGGTAATATTACATATAGCAACACAGATATTGAAATAGGTCTTGTAACTAATGTGATTGATGCAATAGGAAACTCAAAAGAGTTCGAGTATGATGAGTTTGGAAATCTGGTTTCATCTATTGAATCAGAATATGGTAGCAATGATACTATTGTTGCAACATATGAATATGATAGCCAAGGCAAACTGGTGATTATTAATAGAGATGGATACTATTACGAATTAGTTTACAACAGTTTAGATCAGCTACTATTTGTTCGTATTAATGACGGGTACACATATGAAAATTTGATGGAATATGACTATTGGGAAGAAACTGTCGGATCGTACACATACTACATAAATTTGTTAAAACGACAGACATATGGGAATGATGATTATGTTGATTTTACGTACAATGCTGAAGATAGAGTACAGAGTGTTAGTTTCAACGGAGTTATTAGGTTTGAATATAATTATGATTCCAGTGGAAGACTGTCAATATTAAAAGATATATACAATAGCAATATCTATTTTTATTCATATGACCTTGCTGGAAAACTCGAGAAAATTACAGATAAAGACGGCAATATAATCAACTACACTTATGACGAAGACGGAAATGTCAATGGTGTATCTTATGAAATTGGATCAGTGTCAAGAGGAGTTGAATATTATTACAATTCGACAACAGGAGAATATGATTATACGCAGTATCAGATAGGGTCAACAACAATCATCAAAGATTATGATTATGATTCTGATTCACTGAAACGCTTGGACAATATTGAATTATTGATTGGTTCCACTTCATTATCTCAAGTATTCTATTATGGAGATTCCTATGTAGATCCTTCAATGGGTAATGCAACAAATAGAATGTATTTGATTTATTATAAGAAAAACGGAGTTACGCAATATTACTATAAGTACTTTTATGATGCAAACCAAAATATTACCGGAATTCAAGTTAAAAATTCAAGCGGATCAATTATTGATGATTATGATTATTATTATGATGGATTCAGTCAATTGACAAGAGAAAATATCAGTTTAGATTCGGGATTATATCAAAGAACATTTGTTTACAATTATGATGATCAAGGTAATATTGTTTCAATATATGAATATGCATATACGACAGCAGCCACAATAACATCACAACCACTTAAGTTTAGTATATATGAATATGGAAACGATTGGGGAGATCAGCTTACAAGAATGCGTGTGTATGAGAACTTTGTATTAGTGGAGGACAACTCATACACATATGATGATAGTGGAAATCCTTTATCCAAAATCGATTCTGTTGGAGGAGCAAGCGTAGAATACACATGGGATGGAAGACAGCTAACAGGATATTATACCCCTCAGACCTACACAACATACTCATATAATAATGAAGGATTACGAGTATCAAAATATGCAGATGGAGTATTAAGTACTTACATTCTAGACGGCGATAAAATTATAGTTGAGTATAGAGGAAACGATACCATTTACTATACATATGATCAAGATGGAACTCTCCTGAGTATGAATTATAACGGATCTGAGTATTTCTATATAACTAATATGCAGGGAGACGTTATTGAATTAGTTGATATTAGCGGTAATAGTGTGGTAAAATACAAGTATGATGCTTGGGGTAATATTATATATCAAACTCCAAATCAAACAATCGGTGATATTAACCCATTTAGATATCGTAGTTATTATTTCGATGAAGATACAGGGCTATATTATTTAC
>CALMFM010000161.1 GCA_937862575.1 uncultured Bacillota bacterium | reverse complement strand
TGATAAAAACTCGAGTTTTAAGGCTGTCGAGTTATCGGAGAAATATAAAGAAATATACGCAGCCATCGGTGTTCATCCATCTGAAGCAAAGGGAGAACACATAGATTTATCATGGATTTCCGATTTGGCTAAAAATGATAAAGTTGTTGCCATTGGAGAAATTGGATTGGATCATTATTGGGATAAGACATTTGCTGAACAACAGAGACAACTTTTCATAGATCAAATCAATATAGCAAACAGGATTAATCTACCTATAATAATCCATATGCGAGAAGCCACCAAAGACACGTATCAAGTCCTTAAAGAATATAAGTCAAACAAAATTTCTGGAGTGATGCATTGTTATTCAGCCTCGAAGGAATCAATGCAACAATTTTTGGACTTAGGAATGTATATTTCAATGGCGGGACCAGTGACATACAAGAATGCCAAAACTCCCAAAGAGGTCGCAATGGCAATCCCTTTGGACAGACTATTGATTGAAACAGATTCTCCATATCTGACGCCAATGCCATATCGTGGTAAAATTAATGAGTCGGCATATGTAAAATATGTGGCGCAAGAAATAGCGGCTTTAAGAGATACAACCGTAGAAGAAATCGAAAAACACACATTCGAAAACACTTGCAGATTATTTAATATTAAAGACTAGAGGTAAATAATATGGGACTAACAGCCGGAATTGTCGGCTTGCCTAATGTAGGAAAATCCACATTATTCAATGCGATAACCAATTCCAAAGTTTTAGCGGCAAATTATCCATTCGCCACAATCGAACCTAACATTGGAGTAGTAGAAGTGCCCGATGCTAGAGTAGATAAACTAACAGAAATGTATAACCCTAAAAAAACAATATATACAACATTCGAATTCCGTGACATAGCAGGACTTGTTAGAGGAGCTTCCAAAGGAGAGGGTCTAGGCAACCAGTTTCTTTCACATATTCGCACTTGTGATGCGATAGTACAGGTTGTTCGTTGTTTCATTGACGATAATGTAGTCCATGTGGACGGATCAATTGATCCGATGCGTGACATTGAAACAATTATGATTGAACTTATCTTTGCGGATATGGAAGTAATTGAAAAAAGAATTCCTAAAATTAAAAAGAGAGCTGACTTGAAGCTAGATAAAGAAGCTGTTCAAGAATATCAGGTTCTGGAAAAATGCAATGAAGCATTAAAAAATCAATTGCCAATTCGAGCTCTTGAATTGACTGATGAGGAAAGCAAACTAATTAAAAATTTCTCTTTTTTAACTGCTAAACCAATGGTTTATGTATGTAATGTTTCTGACGAGGAACTTGAGGACTATTCCGACAACGAATATGTTAAAGAAATAGAAGAATTGGCAAAAAAAGACAATTCAGAAACCGTAGTGATTTCTGCGAAAATTGAACAGGAATTAAGCGAATTAGATCCGGAAGAAAGAAAAATATTTATGGAAGACCTAGGTATTATGAGATCCGGTTTGGAAGAACTGATCAACGTCTCATACGAGATATTAGGCCTAAAAACTTTCTTTACCGCAGGTGAAAAAGAAGTAAGGGCATGGACCTTCAAAAATGGTATGAAAGCACCAGAATGTGCAGGAATAATACATACAGATTTTCAAAAAGGATTTATTAAAGCTGAGACTATAAGCTATGATGACCTGATTACTGCCGGTTCAGAAGCAAAAGCTAAAGAACATGGAAAATTTCGAATGGAAGGGAAAGAATATACCGCAAAAGACGGGGATATTTTCCACTTCCGTTTCAATGTGTAGGTATTGCAATGGAAGCCAATGAAAAATTAGTATCACTACTAAAAGAAAAGAAACTAATCATATCCGCTGCCGAATCAGTAACAGGCGGTAAATTTATTAGTACCCTAATCGAGGTTCCCGGGGCTTCAAAGATAATAGATAGATCATTCATAGTTTATTCCGATAAAGCCAAAACAGAAGTGCTAGGAGTTAATCCGGAACTAATAAAAGCATTCGGAATTGTTTCCGAAGAAGTAGCACTGGAAATGGCAAGGAGAGTAAAACAGATATCCGGATCCGACATTGCAGTTTCAACAACTGGTGAGGCAGGACCAAATCCTAATGAAGAAGGAATAATCGTGGGGACAGTCTGTTTCGGTGTAATAATTCGCGGGAGCGAGTTTGTCTACAAACAGGTTTTTGCCGGAGACAGACTTGGAATAATTGATAATGCGGTAACATTTCTAATCAATGATCTAATATATAGGATTTGAAAATAGGCTGAAAGGCTTATTTTTTTTGAAAACGTTTACAAAACGTTAGGCTATTGTGTATCTCAATAAGATTATGATATAATTTTTTTGAAGTTAATAAAAGTCGTATAACTTCGATAATATGGATCGAAAGTCTCTACCTTGTCACCGTAAACGACAAGACTACGGCTACACATTTCAAAAATTTGAATTAATTCTTTTCATTGTTTTTGTTATGTCTGGCCTTAGAAGCATTTCTAAGGCTTTTCTTATGGCTTTTATTAACCAAACTATACGGGAGGAAATTCAATGAAAAAATTTTTTAAGATTGAAGAACGCGGTTCGTCAATTACCAAAGAATTACTCGGAGGATTGACTATTTTTCTGGCTATGGTTTATATCTTGCCAGTAAATTCATCGATTCTTTCGACTGCCGGTACTGGAATGTCAGCCGGAGCGGTTTTCGCAGCTACGGCACTTGGCGCGGCAGCAGCAAGTTTAATGATGGGCTTATATGCAAATTATCCTATAGGTCTAGCATCAGGAATGGGTGTAAATGCCTTTTTCACCTACACTATTATTTTTGGATTAGGGTTTACATGGCAACAAGCTTTGGCAGCGGTATTCGTGTCAGGAGTTTTATTCCTGATCATATCTTTGACCGGGTTAAGGAAGCGTGTTATCAATGCAATACCTAAGAACCTTAAGATTGCAGTTGGTGCCGGAATTGGTTTCTTCATCGCTTTTATCGGATTAAAAAGTGGCGGAATTATAATAAGCAACCCAGCTACTTTTGTTCAACTCGGTGAGTTCAATCATCCGACTGTGCTTTTAGCTTTATTCGGTATTATACTGGTTTTCGTGCTGCATTCTTTGAATCTTAAGATAAGCAAGTTTGCGGTAATAATATCTATTC
>CALMFM010000160.1 GCA_937862575.1 uncultured Bacillota bacterium | reverse complement strand
ATTTAGCCATTTTTTATAGCGATAATATTGAGATTTATTAAGCATTTTATTAAAATCTTTATTCGCGTTCATTGACTTCTCCTTTGTAAAGTATATCTAAATTATACACCAAGAAAGCAAATTTTGGATGTATACTGCTAAATCAATATTTTTTGTTTTGTTAACCCAAAAAACACAATATTTTCATCTTGCTTTTTTTAAAGCAAGTTGCTTTTAATAGAAATATTATTATGTTATAATGAAAAAAGTTAGGACTCTAGAGAAAATGGAAGTTCGAATCCATTTTAAATAATTGAATTATTTAGTCGGTGTCTCTATTTTCCTAATGAGGATGAAATGCAGAACAATTTATTACGAACAAGAACGATTGCTAAATTTATTCCGAAAAATTGCATATTATTTACGAAAAAGTCATGAAGTGGTAAGTATTACTGCTTTTTTGTGCTTGTTCGCAATTAATACATAAATATTAACATAGGAGGATGGAAATGAAGTATGTCACTACTTTTGTCACATTGTTACTGATATATCTGCTTCTAGCAGGTTTTACAGTCAACGAGGTGATATTGGGAAGTATTGTAAGTGCGATTTTGACAATTATTCTGGTCAAGTATACTGATTTTAGAATAAATTGGAAATTTCCAATCAAGCTGTTGAAATTTCTCTTTATATACATTCCTGTGTTTATTTGGAAACTCATCCTTGCCAACTTGGATGTGGCAAGAAGAGTTTTAAGTCCAAAAATACCTTTGAATCCGGGTATCGTAAAAGTGAAAACCGAGCTTAAGGGAGATTTAGGCAAACTTACATTGGCGAATTCCATAACATTGACGCCTGGTACTTTATCTATTGATGTTGAAGATCAATATATCTTCGTACATACGGTAGATGTAAAAGGAAAGTCTGATGTTGAAAACACTGCCAATATTGCTGGACCTTTTGAAAAAATCTTAGGAGGTATATTCGACTGATGGAATGGATGGATTATGTAGTATTCTCCCTCATGGGACTTGGAATACTTTTTACTGTTATCAGATTGTTTATAGGTCCTAAATTGAGCGACAGAGTGGTTTCTCTGGATACTTTCAATATGATAGTCATTGGCGTTATCGTCGTTTTGGCTTCAATTTTTCAAAGTAACCTTTATCTCGACATAGCAATTGTCTATGCGATATTGGCATTCCTTGAGACCGTAGTATTCGCTAGATATTTGGAGGGCAAAAAAGATGACAATCGCTAGTTATGTATTTTTGATAATCGGTGGTCTGTTTTACCTTCTTGGCGGGTTAGGCGTTTTAAGAATGCCAGACACGTTCAATCGTATCCAGGCCGGTACAAAAGCGACTACTTTAGGCGCCTTTTCGATTTTAATTGGCGTCGCTCTAGCTAATCCTGTATGGAGCTGGATTTCCAAAATCATTATCATTATCGTATTCATTATCATCTCGAATCCGATTGGATCCAGTGCTATAGCCAAAGCAACTTACAATTCCAAGAACATTCCTGATAATTTGGTTCAGGATGCCTTGAAAGAGAGAGGTGAAGAATAATGACTCTATTTGATATCGTCTCTTTAGTAGTAGGAGCATTGTTGTTGGTAATTGCATTTTTGGCAATCAACGCAAAGAAATTAATCAATTCCGTTTTATTCTTGTCAGCTTTGAGTATGCTGGCAGTTGTATCATTCGTGTTGTTAAAAGCCCCTGATGTGGCAATCACTGAAGCGGTAATCGGCAGCGGATTGGTAACGGCATTGTTCATATTTACTCTTCTTTCAGTAAGAAAGGAGGAAACAAAATGAAAAATCTATTTGGACTTTTATTGTCTTTGGTTCTTGGAGCTTTCATTATTCTCGCATTAAATAACACAGCAGCATTCCCAGCTTTTGGTGAAGTTGATTTGGCTGACAGAGTTTCAGAACAATATTTCACTGATGGTAATGTCGCTGAAGTTGGTTCGGCAAATATAGTTACTGCAATCGTAGTCGGCTATAGAGGCTTCGATACTTTGGGAGAAGTAACAGTATTGTTCATAAGTGCTCTTGGTGTAGCCATTATATTTGGTGAAAAGAAGCAAGAACGTCTTGATCTTAAATTCAAACCGAATTTTATGTTGAGAGTTGGATCAAGAGTATTATTTGGAATGATTCTAATTACAAGTATTTACATTATATTCCATGGTCACCTAACTCCTGGCGGAGGATTCCCGGGTGGAGCCATTATTGCTAGTGCTGTATTGTTGCTATATCTTACTGACGATCGTTTCCGCAGCAACGTCAAAGGCTTCAAGATTCTTGAAGGAATCGCCGGAAGCTTGTTTGTTGTTATCGGACTTCTAGGTTTGGTATTGGTGACTTCCTTCTTGCAAAACTTTTTGCCAGCAGGAACGGTTGGTGATTTATTGAGCGCCGGAATAATTCCAATAATTTATGTTCTAATCGGTCTCAAGGTCGGTAGCGAGATTTCTGGAATCGTAGATAATTTCCTGACAGAGGAGGAATCAGCATGATACAATACGCAGCGATAATCCTGTTCGTATTCGGACTCTATGGATTGTTCACAAACAGAAATGTTATCAAAATGATTGTTTCTCTTAATGTTATGGAAGTTGGACTAAATATCTTTATTATCAGTATTGGATTCACCTATGATGGCATAGCTCCGATTCTGAGTAGTACAACAGCTAACGGTCTTCTTTATGTCGATCCGCTACCTCAAGCATTGGTTCTTACAGCGATAGTAATCGGGGTTGGAACAACAGCTTTAGGTTTGGCAATTGCGAAAAGTATCCATAAGACCTATAACACATTTGACTTAGATGAAATGGGGGATAAAGAATGAGCGCTATCTTATTAGTAGCCATACCATTATTGGTGGCTTTCCTATCCATTTTAGTTAAGAAATACGCTCCATATTTGTTGATAATCGTTGGGTTATTCAACTTGGTGATGTTGTTCTTGTTACAAGATGGCGGCGTCATTATTGGTGGATTTGATCAACCTTTAGGTATCAATCTTCTACTTAATCTATATTCAAGAATCGCTTTGATTCTAATCAATGCATTGATAGTTGTTATCGCATGCTTGAATATTAAAGATTATGGTAAATACGGTAGCATCCTTTTATTGGCAATGGCCGGATTAAACGGTTTGGTATTGACTGTTGACTTGTTCAACTTCTTCGTATTCTTGGAGATATCCGGAATAGCCGCATATTTGATCACATCATCCAATAAGAAACCGACTAATACTTTCCATTATCTTGCATTGGGTGCAGTTGGAAGTAGTTTGTTCCTGTTCGGAGTCATTATCCTATATGCAATGTATGGAACTCTTAATTACGGAGCTATGATTGAAGCTATCGCCGCTAACAACAATTATGCGGAAGTAGTATTGCCGTTTACATTGATGTTTATCGGCTTGGGAGTAGAAGCGAAACTATTGCCATTCAACTCTTGGGTTAAAGGTGCATTGGGTCATTCAAATACCATGTCAGGACCAATGATTGCCAGTGTTTACGCAGCAGCTTTATCATTTGTTCTCGGCAGAATGATTGACAATCTGTTCTTATTCCAAGGAACGTTGTTAACTATTGTGACTGTATTGTTGACAGTTGGTATTCTACTCGGTGATTTCATGGCTTTCTCTTCAACAAAAACAAGAGAAATTCTTTTATTCAGTTCAGTGGCACAAGCCAGTATAGTTGCTTTATTGTTCGTTAACGGGGTAGTTGCTTGGGCAGTATGGTTGATAATAGCCAATGCTTTGAGCAAGACGGTTATGTTCCTTGTCATTAACAAAGCAACAAAAGAAGTAGGCTGTGATGAAACAAAGTCTTTGCAGGGTCTATTCACAAAAAATATCTTAGTGGGGTTAGCATTCACTTTGGCTACTCTCAGCGTTATGGGATTGCCATTGTTGGTTGGATTCATGATTAAACTTAATTTCCTGACTGCCTTAGCTGGAGCAGGTCAGATTTGGCTGATAGTAGCTATTCTGATTGCATCGCTGGTTGAGGGAATATATTTCGTCAGACTTTTAGTCAAATTATGGTATAAAGGCGAGAATGAGATTTCGGTTAAATATAATCTCTCATTCAAAGTGGTCTTTGTCGTCATAGCATTAGCTTTGTTGGCATTCGGATCTTATACAGCGCCTATGAACCAAATAGACAATTCAGTAGACGCAGTAACGGAGGTGGTCAACAATGGCTAGTATCGAATATTTGATCTTGATTTTGGTTGGCGCATCCTTCCTTGCATATCTTTTTACTAAACTCAATACCTATCTGGGATCTGTATTCACAATCCTGGCAACGATGTTCGTGTTTGCTTCTTTGGCGGGATATGGATTCGGAATGGGGCTTGATACTACAGTAAACTACTTACCTTGGTTTACATTCAACCAGACTTATCTGGGATTCTATTTCGTAATAATAATCGCATTTGTATATCTAATGGTCAGTTTTTTCCATCCTTACTATTTAGGCCAATATAAATACAAAGATTCTTACAACATGTTGTTCCTGCTTAGTTTGGCAGGAATAATTGGTGCATTCTACACCGATAATTTCTTGCAACTGTTTTTCTTCTTTGAATTGATAATTTGGACAACAATGTTCCTTATTCCTCAAGGCAAGAGCAGAGAAGCAGCGGTATCCTATTTCGGATTCAGCGTTGCTGGTAGTGTGGCGATGTTGATAGGCATATTCTTGATATTCAGTTCGACAGGTCAGTTGGACATTACTTCAGGGTTAGCCGCAATAAGCGGAACCAATGCAATCATAGTGTTCATCTTGTTCTTGATAGCTGGATTTGCAAAACTTGGTGCGTTCCCATTGCATATTTGGTTACCAATAGCTCATGGAAACGCTCCGCATCCATTCTCACCAGTCCTTTCTGGAGCCTTGGTAAAACTTGGTGCTTTCATTGGAATTCTAGCCTTGGTTAGAATTGTTCCTACAGCTAATTTACTGGTTGATTCCATTAACCTTCCTTTAGGACAATGGTTAGTGGCGATACTTGGAAGCATCTCAATAGTATTTGGAACCCTGATGGCAATTAAAGAAGATGATGCCAAAAAATTATTGGCATATTCTTCAATGAGTCATGGCGGATACATACTTGTTGCATTCAGTTTGATGAATTCGGTTGCTTTCGCAGGCGGATTCTATCACATACTCGCTCATGCTATAGCAAGTGCTGCAGCCTTTATGGCTATAGCAGCTGTCGCAAGAGCTACAGGAACAACAAAGATGAAAGAACTTGGCGGTATGATTCACAAGATGCCGATAACCTACTTGGCATATCTAGTTGCAATCATTTCCATGGCAGGTATTCCACCTATGGGCGGATTCATCTCTAAATGGTTAATATTCATGGCTGTTATCAATAAGGGCATGATTTTTGTGGCAATCGCGATTTTCTTCGGAAGCGTTGGATCGTTCCTGTATGTGTTCAGACCTTTGGCAGCTTTGTTCCTGGGACAAGAATTCAGAGAATACAAGCATGTTAAGGAAGCTCCGATTATGATGTTGATCCCTACATTCATTTTGATGGGACTTAATGTCTATACCGGCGTGTTCCCTTCATTCATCTTGAATTTCATCAATAATATTCTAGGCGAATTAGGTTATGCGGCACTGAACGTTACATCATCAAGCATCATCAATGTTTTCGACGGTCAAGGAATTTTGAATCCAGCATTGATTTCCTTGGTATTCGCGGTCGGAGTATTCATTGCCTTCATCATCTTCATATTATTGAAGAAGTCAAGAAGCGTTTCTTTAATGGATACATATACCGCAGCAAACTTTGTACACGACGAACATTTGTTGCATTATTCAGTTGATTTCTATGCACCTCTTGAACGATTGTATGAAAAACATACAAATTGGATGACCAAGTTCTATGAGAGCTTGGCTAAGAAGGTTAAGGAAATCGGAAATCTTGGTAAATATCTGTTCATGTCCAAGAACATCGGAACCACTATGCTCTGGATAATTACCATCATCATCTTGTTATTGTGGGGTGTTGCATTATGATTATCAACGTTTTAGTCGGTATCGGTATTGCATTCTTTGCTTTCGTTCTACAAACTTCTGTTGCTGGTCTTAATCGCAAGATAGTAGGTAGACTTCAAAAAAGAATCGGTCCTAGATGGTACCAAGAATTCATAGACATTTTCAAATTATTAAGTAAAAGAAGTGTAAGTCACGGATGGATTTTCGACTTTGGAGTCATTATGGCTTTAGGTGGAATCATCGGTACGGCTATGTTCATGCCGATAACTTCAAATATCGTGGCTTTTCAAGATTATGACAATTTCTTCATATTCGTTTATCTGCTAGCTGTAGGTATGTTGGGTATGGCCATGAGTGCCAGCGGGTCTGGTAACCCATGGGCAAGTATCGGTGTCATGAGAGCCTTGACTACTATGTTGGCTTATGAAGTTCCTTTCCTGATTGTTGTATTAACAATAATCAATTTGTCAGGAACTAGCTCTATGACTGGAATCCAAATATTCCAACAAACTGCAGGTAACAATTGGTTCATTCTAGCCTTACCTTTAGGCGGGATCGTGGGATTCATCGCTTTAATGGGAATGCTTGGAAAGAAACCTTTCGAAACTTACATCGCTCCGGCGGAAATTGCTTCCGGGCCGATGGTCGAATATGGTGGAAAGCAACTTGGTATGTTGTTTATATTGCATGAAATATCTGTTTGGATTGAAGTGACTTTGTTCGTTCATCTATTCTTGGGTGGAGCCACAAATATCTTTGAATTCCTGATCAAATACTTTGCAGTATACACATTGGCAAACCTGATTTCGAACGTCAATGGACGTTTCAAAATCGATCAAGTGGTTACATTCTTCTATAAATGGCCACTTCTGATGGCTGTCACTCAGGCAGTTATCGCAATCTATTTTGGATGGGTGATTTAATATGTTAAGTACAAAATTTACTCCGGCAACCAAGTTGTCGAAAGCTGAGATAGATCGCAAATGGTGGGAAATAGGAGATTTCTTCCGTAGAAATTCACTATGGCTGTTGATGTATTGTACAGGTTGTTGTGCAATCGAGCTTCCACCTGCGATGACATCAGCATATGATATGGAGCGTCTCGGAATGGGGCCAATGGCCACACCAAGACAAGCAGATATCCTTTTGGTTTCCGGATACCTGTCATTGAAAACATTAAGAAGATTGATATATACTTATGAACAAATGAGTGAACCTAGATATGTAGTAGCTTTAGGTTCTTGCCCAATTAACGGAGGTATCTATCATGATTCACACGCTGTTATTAACCAATTGGATCAGTATATTCCAGTTGATGTTTATGTTGCTGGTTGTATGCCAAATACCGAAGCTGTAATGAACGGTTTCGTTGATTTGATGGACCAAATTAAACACAAGACAGCGAACGGTTGGAAAAAATACCATGCAAATTTTGAGTGGTACAAAGAAAACCAAAGAAATTCACTCGGGGAGGTGGATGTCCATGACGAATTCCATGAATAACCTCGAATTAGTCAAAAAAGTAGTAACGGAAGCTGTTCCGGTACTTAAGATTGAAGAAGTCGATAAGCAACAATTGGCTTTCGAGATTGACAAACGTGATGTTCATCATGTATTGACGGTACTGAAGACTTCAGGTTGGAAACAATTGTCCTACATGAGTGCAGTTGATTGGATTGACGAAAACAAATTTGAACTGGTATACTTGGTATTTAACTGGGAAGTTCCTGTCTATGTACAGGTAAGAGCTAAAATTGACAGAGTTAATCCAGAAATGGACTCGATTCTACCAATATTCCCTGGAGTTAAATATTACGAAAGAGAAGCGCATGAGTTCTTTGGAATTGCTTTTCCTGGAAATCCGGATTACCATAAGCAACTTATTTTGGAAGAATGGGATGATATCCCGCCTCTAAGAAAAGACTTTGATCCGGAAGCTTATAGTGATCGTAAATTCCCTAAACGTGAATACCCTGCCGACTTTTCTGTGGTTGATCCTAAGAATAAGTCGATAGAGAAACGTAAAGAAAGAAAAGCGAGAGCCAATGCGTTAAGAACAGGAGGTAAAGAACAATGAAAGAAATGAAGTTGTTTTTAGGACCTCAGCATCCTGGAATGCATGGTAATGCATCGGTCCATATGTTTGTGGATGGAGATATCATTAAAAGATCTTATCTTCTGCCTGGTATGCTTCATCGTGGCTTTGAAAAGCAGATGGAAAGAAAATTATGGGTAAATAACATCAGTTTAATACCTCGTGTTTGTGTTCCTGAACCGGACATAAATGAAATGGCTTTCGCTACCGCAGCGGAAAAACTTCTTAAACTTGAAGTTCCAGAAAGAGCTCATTGGATAAGAATGATTATTTTAGAATTTGCCAGAATATCTTCACATCTGATGTCTTATGGTGGACTTGGTGGCCCTACTGGAAACTATACTTTGATGTATCATGCACATGCGGATAGAAATCTTATTCTGGATATTTTCGAACAAATAACCGGCGCTAGAGTCTATCATCAATATATTGTAATTGGTGGTGTTAGAAAAGATTTGCCTGAGGGTATCGAGAAAGACATGCACGCTTTCATGGATGATCTTGAATCCAGACTGGTTGAATATCGTGACCTTGGAATTGACAGCGCAACCATCCTGAAACGTATTAAAGATACTATAATGTTGCCGGAAGAAGTAGTTTGGGAACTAGGAGTTACAGGAATCGGAATGAGATCCGCTGTCGGGAAAGCTTATGATGTTCGTAAAGTCGTACCTTATGCTAGATATGACCAAGTCGAATTCGAGGTTCCTACATCAACATATAGTGATGCCAGAGCCAGACTAGATATCAAGATTAAAGAAGTTCAACAATCAATTAACATTATTAGACAGTGTCTGGCAAAAATGCCGGAAGGCGAAGTAAGGGTTAAACCTGGCAGAGGTCAATCGATGAGATGGACGGTTCCTGCCGGATATGTTTATAGTGCAATAGAATCAAGCCGTGGCGAATTCGGATATTACATGGTATCGAACGGTGGAACAAATCCGTATCGTGTCGGCGTTCGTGGGGCTAGTTACCCACAAGGTTTGCTGGGAATCGAGAAATATCTCCCTGGCACACGTATCGATGATGCCGCCCTTTGGGTGGATACTATGGGGATATGTTCCCCAGAGATTGACAGATAGGA
>CALMFM010000159.1 GCA_937862575.1 uncultured Bacillota bacterium | reverse complement strand
GAACGAAGTGACGCATGGTATAGAGGATTAGACGTCAAAGCTTGAGACATCGGTATTGTTATCAGAAGATTCGGTCGGTGTGGATTCGTCTACACCGACTATTCCATCTTTAGTCACCACAGACACATTGGTCACTTTTGATATTGAAATCGGCCCTTTGTAGAGCCTACTTATCATCCATGCATGCCTATGGATAAAATCATCTGTTTTGTTGTCAAAAAATGGATTTACGTAGTCACGATACAGCTTGGCAATGAATGGTCGTTCAACATCTGCCATCAGCAAACCAAGCGGTTTAAGGAAAGCCAGATCGCAGTCCAAAATATACTTGTCTGCCTGAGCAGCTGACTGGCTTCCAAATATCAGGTGCAGGTGCTTCTTATGACGACACATAGGAATAAGCCTTTCAAGGCTTTCAACCAACTGGTTATTATAATCTCTATTTGAAGCATAAGCTGGAAGATCATCAAATATTATTGTTGACCATGGTGTTATGGTTTCAATGGCGTCAAATTGCAGAGGCTCAATCCAGTGTGGTGGTTTCTGTTCTGGACTAATGCAATAGGTCTTTCTACCAAAGAATTCTGCCATTCGATGTTCCAGAGTGGTCTTTCCTGTTCCTCTTGTTCCAATCATTACCGTAACAGAACCACTTAAAGCCCTGACACTAAGTAGTGCTTGGGTTCTTACCGCCACTGCTCTTTGGTCTTGGTTTGGTTCATGGTAAGATCTTTGAGGTCTTCCAAGACTTGGAACATTATTTAGTAGCTTTGACGCTAGACCAATCAATTGTAATTCTTTTTCAAACATCCTATCAATCACACCCCTCTTTTTAATTCCCTCGTTTTGGGTCGTGTGTGGTCTTCTACTTACCCGCCATACCTATTATAACATTTTTTACCAGACCTTGGTCTACTCTAGGGTAGTCTATGTTTCTTAGGGACGGGAACCCTTTATTTATTCTACTGTTCTGTTGCCAGGTTGTATCGAAATCATAGTTAGTAATATTTGATACTGTTCTTAGTGCTGATGATGATAGTGGAGTAACACCTGTAATCGGTTGGTTAAAACTCTCTGGTGAAGTTGTAAAATTCTCATAGGTTGAAGATACATTCTGGTCTAATGAGTTGTTCCAAAAGCAATCGGTACAGGCTATAGATCCTGCATAGTCATCGTGCAGGAAACCACCTGCCGTTGAATATCCATGACCACTGAATATGCTTATTACTCTCGTATATGTTCCACCGACAAGATCTGTTCCAATGAAACCACCAGATTCACCATTGCACTCAAGTCTTCCAATTCCGTAACAGTCAGATATGGTAACACCGGCAAGATCACATCCTATAAAGCTACCAATGCTGATATTGTTACCAATCAACCTACCAGATATGATACTGGCACATTCTGATAGTGTAGATCCGGCTAGGTCTGCACCAATAAACCCACCAAAATAGGCATAATTGATGTTTCCAAATCCGGTCTTCGTCAGATTATTGGCAGTTATGTCATACTTGGAGTTAGCCAAACAGGCATTGAAAGTACAACCGGCACCATCGCTACCAATAAATCCACCTATGCACTGGAAGTTTGTATTTGATGTTATTACCTTACTATCGATCATAATGGAGCCTTTGCTAACACAATCAGAGTAGCTTGTTCCTGTTCCATCAGACCCGATAATTCCGCCTAGATATAAGGTATAGGTTGTTCTGGAATCATTTATGAACAATGTTCTTCCCTTTGATCTGAATCCAGACATTGGCATTCCGGATGCCTGATTAGAGCCAAATATCTGTCCAATATGTATCTCAGAATTGCTAGCTATACTGGTAGGGATTACTCGTATTATCAGGTTTGAAGTCAGATCTGCATATGTATCACCAACACTAATCTCACCTATAACCCCACCAATGAATACAGTACCGTCTATAGGGGTAGTATAGGTTATCTCACCATCGACTATTATATTTTCAAGATCAGAGCCAAATGTTTCACTGACCAAGGCTCCAACCTTCTCTTTTCCACAAATATCTACATTCTTTAACCTGAGATTTTTGATGTAACTTTGGGTATTGTCAGCGTCGTTATGTGAGAACAGACCAACACCGGATTCGTCTGGTCGATTTATATATAAGTTGCTGATAGAGTAGTCTTTGCCGTCAAAACATAGATTTATGGCATATGGTTTCCAGCCTTTTCCACCGTCACGACCAGAATACGATGTTAGGTCAATCGAGGTACCAAGCTCGACATAACAGTTTTCGGTAAAATCATTGTATAAGA
>CALMFM010000158.1 GCA_937862575.1 uncultured Bacillota bacterium | reverse complement strand
GCGTAAGAATCTGCCTTTCTTCAAAGAATTGGCCTATGAAAATTTTACACAAAAAAATTGACAGTACCTATTTTTTTGCCAATTCCTTAGATTTAATAATTAGCAGGTTTTCTGCATTTCTCTCTTCAGCCGCTTTCGTGAAGTTAAAACTGCCGGTAATTACTTTCTCTCGATCAATAATCATGATGTTATTGCATCACCTAAATTTATATTTCGTCAGCTTATATAGATGCCTTCGGGTTGGCTCCATATTGATTATCATTCTTTTCGCCATCCGTTACAGCTAAGATTAAATTATATATCGGAATCAACAGAAACCAACCACTTTTCCCAACATCATGCATTCTACGAACACCTACAGCAATAGCAGGAATCAAAACAGCAAGGCAATAAATGTTGGCGAGTGTACTTTCTTTACTGTCAGAATTTATGCTAACTATTCCTTCGATAAAACCTAAAACAAAACAAATAATCGTATTGAAAAGGAAAAACATCCAATACTCTTTTCTTCGAGCCCTACCAATAAAGACCGCGTATTTTTTCAACACAGTTAGATACCAATCCATAATACCTCCTTTTTATAATTACCCCCCCTTCACATATCTATTCGAAAATGTGGCTGGTTTTTCCTATACTGTCTAATGAAATATTCCATTAATAGTAACTTCCCCGAATTATTATCCATTCGATCTCTCTTAGATTCTGTTCGCATTTTTATGAACTAACGTTTATTTGGATAGTTACTAATACTTATCCGAAAAGGTATCTTCTTTTATTCATTTCTTGCTAATTTATAATTATATCAAATTGAGGACTTCCAAACATATTTCCCAGTTCTATCAATGTAGCCATGCATTTTACCAATCTTTACCGCAGAGAGGCCGCCCCAAAAACCTAAGGTCAAATCATAATCATACTGCGGTTTTATTACAATCTTTCCAGTCTTGTCTATAAAACCGTACCTACCACCAATCTTTACTGGTGCAAGTTCTTCCATGAATTCTTGTGCATCTTCAAACTGAGGTTTTATTATAATCTCTCCGGTTTTATCGATGTAACCCCACTTGTTGCCAATCCTTATCGCAGCAAGACCTTCAAAAAAACCTTTTGCACCGTCAAACTGAGGTGTTATTATGAATTTGCCAGCCTTGTCGATGAAACCATACTTATCTCCGATCCTCACCGACGCAAGGTTATCACAGAAATATACGGCATCATCAAATTTCGGTTTTATTACAATCTTCCCGGTCTTGTCCATAAAACCATATTTATTACCAATCTTAACTACAGCAAGGCCTTCATTAAAACCAATGCCTTGGCGATCATACTCTGCTGGCACTATAATCTTCCCTGCTGTGTTGATATAACCCCATTTCTTACCAATCTTTACTAAAGCGAGACCTTCATTAAAACATAATGCACCATCAAATTGTGGTTTTATCGTGATCTTACCAGTTCTATCAATGTAGCCCCACTTATTGTTTAACTTTACTGAAGCAAAGCCTTCCTTAAAAAACAGAGCATAATCAAATTGAGGCTTTATGACGAACTTCCCGGACTTGTCTATAAAACCATATTTATCTCCAATTTTTACCGAAGCAACATCTACATCAAAACCACCTACGTTATCAAACTGCGGCTTTATGACAATTTCACCTTTTTGATTAATGTAGCCATATTTACCGTTCACGTTGATGCTATGGAGTTTCATTGAGGACGACTTCATGGCCGGAGATTCCTCTTTCGCTTTGTCGCAACTGCTCAGAATAAAAAAAAGAGCGATAATAAAAAAATGAAACATTGCCTTACGCACGAGAATATCTCCTTATTGTTTTCAGATTAATTTTTGTCCCCAGAATTTTGACGACCCGTCACATGGTTGCTGTTCAATCCTTAGCAGCAAGCTAATAATATTAAATTTCCTGAAGTCTTATCCATTCGATCTCTATTATTTTCTATTCGTATTTTTATGATTTCCCGTTTCCTTACTCCCTTCATGCGCATAACGAATATTCAATTTGTATTAATTCAACTCACTTTCCGTTTTATTCATCGGTTAATCTACGGTATTCCTTGAGAAAATTAACCACATTTCCTATATAGTTCAAAATCATCATGTGTTCTTTAATGGTGTTGTCCCACTAGTTGCCGCTAACAACATTCCATAATGTATTTTTTATATGGCAATTTTTTATACACATACCGGAAATATTTTTTATATGGAACTGACCGGGGTCAGGTCTATTTTCTTAACATAGAACGAAGAAAGTCTCAATTTCATAATTA
>CALMFM010000157.1 GCA_937862575.1 uncultured Bacillota bacterium | reverse complement strand
AGGACTCGGATTCGTAGCTTGCACGGAAGACACTACTACTGAAGAAGTGACTACCCAAGCAACAACTTCTGAACAAACAACAGAAGAAGTTACGACTACCGAGGAACAAACTACAACAGAATTAACAACTGTTGACAATGTCGCACCGGTTATTTCCGGCGCAGATGATCTGACAATCTATTTGGATGCAACATTTGATCCGCTAGATGGTGTTACCGCAACAGATAACATCGATGGCGATATCACTGACAGCATCACTTATGTAGGTGTAGTTGACACAACTCAGACAGGTGTATATTATTTACGCTATAGTGTTACAGATACAGCTGGAAACACCACAGAAGAAGCTAGATATGTCACTGTTGAAGTCGATCCAAGTCTTATTGGCGATGCATTAGTACAAAATGGTGATTTCAGTTTAGGTAATGCTATCTGGAATCTTAACAGTGGAGCCGCTGAAGGCGGTAACGGTACTTTTGATGTTGTCGAAGAAGTTGGTGTCGTAAATGTATTGGCTCCTACCGGATCCGCTTGGGGTCCTCGTTTGGAAAGCAATCTGATTGAATTCGAAAACGGTGTTACTTATGAAGTGTCTTTCGATGCCAAAGCCTTGGCAGCGAGATCAGTTCACGTTCAAGTAGGTCAATTGTTGGCCAACGCACCTTGGTTCACAGATTTCATGCCTTTACAAGACTTCGTATTCGACCTTGGAACCGATTGGCAAACTTTCACATTCAAGTTTACAATGACTTTGGCTACAAATCCAAACGGACAATTGCTATTTGAAATGGGTACTGTCAATGGTGGAGTCGGAACAGACAACCTTGTTACTACTATTTATTATGACAATATTTCAATCGTCGTATCAACCCCTGATGAAGACACAGAAGGTCCAGTAATCAGTGGTATTGATGATGCAACAATTGAAACCGGTTCAGTATTCGATCCATTGGCTGGTGTTACAGCTATGGATATCACTGATGGTGAAATCGTTCTTACTGAAGCTAATGTCACAGGCACAGTTGATGTCAACACTCCTGGAGAATATGTCCTGACTTATACAGTTAGCGACGAAGCTGGCAACGAAACTGTAGAAACTAGAACAATTACCGTTGTTGATTTGATCTTCAACGAAACTGATCTTGTAGTAAATGGTGATTTCGCACAACCAATCGGCGAACCTGCAGAATGGTATATCTATGAAGCTAACTGGGACGGCGGTCCTGGAAGTGATGGAACATTAAGCGTCATGAGCGAAGAAATGGTATTTGAAATTGTCAACATCGGTGCTTGGGGTTACCAAGGATGGTTGTTGCAAGCAATGCAAAATATCGAATTCACTACTGGTCAAACTTACAAAGTCGTATTCCAGGCTAAGGCTGACGTCGCTCGTGTAATCGGTTCATATACCGGTTTCCAAGATGTTGACGCCAACGCATGGCATCAATACGGTGGAGGAACATTCGATCTTACAACAGAATATCAAACATTTGAATACATATTCACAGTAGCTGAAAATAATGGTTCTTGGGACGATGTTCTGAAATTCGAATTCGGAGCAGCAGGCGACACAGTCTATATCGACAATGTAGTTGTAATGTTGCTTGAACAACCTGCAGGCGTATCAAACAGTGATTTCTCAACTATCGGTTGGAGCATGTGGTCACAAAACTGGGACGAAGGCGCTGGAGTTGCAGTAGCTTCTATGGAAATAGTAGCGGGTGAATTGGTTGTTACTGTAGACGCACTTGGAAACTACAACTGGTCAGTACAATTGTTCCAAGAAGGAATCGCGCTTGTAACTGGAACTGAATACACAATCACATTTGACGCAAAAGCAGACGTAGCCAGAGATATCAATTTAAAACTTATTGATGGCAATAACGCTGAATTCTTATATGTTGCATCTCTTACAACCGATATGCAAACATTCACATTTACCTTTACTTATGATGGAACTGCAACAACTGGTAAGATTGACTTCGAGCTCGGAGTTATCGGATCAGCAACAGCAGGTGTAGTTACATTTGACAACATCGGCATGTCAGAAACAGGTGGAGATGTTCCGGTAGTTAACGGAGACTTCAATCAAGTTCCTGCATGGAGTATGTGGACACAGAACTGGGACGAAGGCGCTGGATTAGCAGTTGCTAGCATGGAAGTAGTAAACGGTGAATTGGTTATAACAATCGATGCACTTGGAAACTACAACTGGTCAATCCAATTGTTCCAAGAAGGCCTTACTTTAGTTGAAGGTGCACAATACACAATCATGTTTGATGCAAAAGCTGACGTAGCTAGAGACATCAATTTCAAGTTGATTGATGGAAATAATGCAGAATTCCTGTATGTAGCGTCATTGACAACTGAAATGCAAACTTTCATCTATACTTTCACATATGATGGTACAGCAATGACTGGCAAAGTTGACTTCGAACTCGGAGTTATCGGCACTGCTACTACCGGAGTAGTAACAATTGACAACGTAATGTTCTTCAGAAACTTCAACGAGACTGCTTAATTATATTTTCTTTCGGAGGGTATGGGGTTACCCGTGCCCTCCACTCTCTTGGAGGACCTATGAATAGAATACGTGGAGTAAATATTGGTGGTTGGCTCGTTCTTGAAAAGTGGATGACACCGGAATTATACAAAGACTATAATGCCGAGGACGAGTACCATCTGTTATTGCAGATGGGAGACCAAAAATATGATATCATCAAAAAACATCGCGATACCTTCATTACCGAAGAAGATTTCAAATGGATAGAAGCATACGGCTTGGATGCAGTTAGACTTCCGGTTGGCCATTGGCTTTTTGAAAGTAAATATCCTTATATAGAAGCTCTTGAATATGTGAAGAAGGCTTTTAAATGGGGTAACAAGCATAATGTAAAGATTTTGCTTGATTTGCATGCTGCACCTGGATGTCAAAACGGATTTGACAATGGCGGATTATCTGGAGTCATCGATTGGCCTAAAGGCAACAACATCCAACTGACTTTGGAATTCCTTGATCGTCTTGCCAAAGAATTCAAAGACGAAGATTCCTTGCTGGGAATCCAGGTTCTCAATGAACCGGGAATCAGTATCGATATTGAACTCTTAAAGGATTTTTATATCAAAGCCTATCAGATAATCAGGAAACATCTTGACTCGGAACGTATCATTGTATTCCATGATGGATTTAGGTTGAATAGTTGGGAGGCTTTCTTTAAAGAAAACTCGATGGAGAATGTTATACTGGATACACACATGTATCAAGTGTTCTCCCACGAAGATTCTATTAGAAATCCAGTTGAAGTCATTGAAAAAGTAAGCGTATTGCGGTATAAAGAAATAAGCAGTATTTCTTATGTCGACCTAATGGTCGGCGAGTGGTCTTTGGGAATCCATGGAAACACGTTGAAACAACTTAAACAAGGATACGAGACAGAAATATTTTATCGTGCCGTCGGCAATTCCCTGTTGACGACATTTGAAAAAGCAAGAAGCTGGTTTTTCTGGAATTATAAATTATCAGAGGAATCCACAAACAAATATATCGGTTGGTCTTTCCGAGACATAGTCGAAAAAGACTATTTACCAAAAAAAATCAAAGGAGAACAAATATGAAAAAAGTATTGACGCTCTCTTTTCTAATGATATTCGGATTGGCGCTTGTCGCCTGTGGTGGCGTTACGACAGATAATACAACCACAGAAATGACTACTGCCGAATTGACAACTCAAGACATTACTACGCAAAGTACTACTAACGAGAC
>CALMFM010000156.1 GCA_937862575.1 uncultured Bacillota bacterium | reverse complement strand
CTAAGGATCAACCTTATTTCATCTATACTCACGATGAGTTTGGTTTGGATAGAGAATATGAGATTACTAATATGGAAAATTTCTTAAAATCTCAGGAAAATCTTTCTCAGTTGGTAAAGGAATTGGAGTCAAAAGTTGCTTTTCAGAGAGATTTGAGGATGGGAATTGAATCTGGATTAATTAAATGTGAGGAAACCAATGAGGATGTTTCTTCATTGGAAATTGATTATCTAGAAAAGGCCATTTCTAATAATATGAGAACAATAGGACGGATAAGAGAATTTTTGGGAATAGATCCAGTTCCTCAGATTGAGAAGCATATTTTAACTCAGGAATTTTTAAAAAATAAAAAAGAAATGAATTAGCAGCAAGTATAAATAGTAGTAGGAATAATTACAAGATTTGGAGGAGTTTTATGGTAAAAATTAGAGATGAATATGGAAATGAGAAGGAATTTAGTACAAAAAAAATTCTGGTCGGATTTGGTATAGCTATTCTGGTTATCAGTCTCTTTATGGGGGTTTATACTATTGGGGCTGGAGAGCGAGGAATTCTTTTAACTTGGGGAAATCCAAGTATGAATGCTGTAGAGCCAGGAATTCATATAAAGGTTCCAGTAATGCAGAGTGTAGAGAGAATGAATGTTCAGACAGCTAAGTATACTGCAACTGCGGGGTCTGCCTCGAAAGATCTCCAGGAAGTTAAGACCGAAGTAACCGTTAACTATCACTTAGATCCTTCAAATATCCCAAAGACCTATCAAACTATTGGAATGGATTTCGAGAATAAAATCATACAGCCTGTGGTACAGGAAGTTGTTAAATCGGTTACAGCAAATTTTGATGCTTCAGAACTTGTAACAAGACGTGCCGATGTAAAAACGAGAGTAGATGAGGGAATTACTGCAAGGTTGAGACAGTATGACATGCTTGTTGAACCAAATGGGGTGTCCCTTACAGATTTCGAGTTTTCTGATGATTTTAGCAGGGCTATTGAGGAAAAAGTAACTGCTGTTCAGAAGAAGCAGAAAGCAGAAAATGATTTGGCTCGTATAGAGATCGAGGCAAAACAGAAGATAGCTCAGTCTAAAGCCGACGAAAAGTATGCGACTCCCAACATGATCGAACTAAAGAAGCTGGAAATGCAGCTTGCAGCAATACAAAAATGGAATGGAATTATGCCTCAAATTATTACTGGTGGAGATATGCCTTTCCTGGCGCAGATTCAGGTGTGATATAAATGAGGCTACCCATTTTTTTTATACCACTAATAATAATTTCAGTCATTCCCGCAGGAATAGCACTTGATGAAAATTGGTACAAGAGTCAACCAAGTGGTTCTCCAGTAAGCGACCTTAAAACTACAGAAAGGGGCTTTTCTGAAAATCCTTTAGAGAATGCCGTTGGTAACAATGTTAAAACTGTTATTCACGATCAAGGAACCTATGATTTAAGTGTTTTAGAATATAGAAATGGATGGGTTCTTGTCGATATAATTAACGATGGAAGCGGCCAGCGATGGATAAATGAAAAATATATTAAGTCTTTTTATGTAACTGGAAAAATCGAAGAATCCCAGTCCCAAGAATGTGGTATGGAATTTGGACTATTAGGAATCCTAGCTTTGGTCCTGGTTTACTATAGAAGGAGGAGGTAGAGTTCGTGGATATATTTCAGATTGAGCCAGGAAAGGCTCGGGCCAAGTTTAAGCAAGATATGTGGACCGATGGGCGTTTTGTGGGCGAGCCGAAAATGGACGGAGCCCGCTATTTAATGCATGTAGGAGTAGGAGGAAATCGTTTTACGTCCCGCCACATATCGAAGAAAACAAATCTTTTTGTCGAAAAAACCCAAAATATTCCTCATTTGAGAGATATCTTTTCGAATGAAGGTTTGAACAGAGATCTCCAAGGATGTATTTTTGATGGAGAAATTGTTAGAGGAACCGTTCTTTCGAAGAGTTCTGAAGTTACCAAGATTATGGGAGCTAAACCAGAGAAGGCAATTCAAATTCAACAAGAGGTGGGATATGTAGATTATATTATATTCGATATTTTATATGATAAAGGAAGAGATGTCCGAGGTCTTCCTTACGAAACCCGCAGGGATATTCTCTTACGTTATCTTTCGGACATTGCCGATCCTAAAAAGCATTTGGACATTATTCCCGTAGAGCTTCAGGACAAAGAGAGATTTTACGAGGATATAATAGAGTTGGGTGGAGAAGGAGTGATTCTTAAAGATACTCAAGCTCCTTATGGAACCGGATGGGCTAAAGTAAAAAGAAAGGCTACCTTCGATGTAATAATTACTGGATTTGAAGATCCCACCAAAATCACAAAGAAGGTTTCTGGTAAGGAATCTACGTCAAGATACTTTGATAATAATTGGATAGGAGCTATTCAATTTGGTCAGTATTTTGGAGGAGAACTTATAAATTTTGGTTCCTGCTCAGGAATGGATGATGCTCTTCGAGAACAGATTTCTTGTAACCGAGAATTATATCTTGGAAAAGTAATAGAAATTGAGGCTCAGGAAAGAATAGCTAAAACGGGAAGATTCAGGCATCCGAGATTTATAAGATTTAGACCGGATAAGAATCCCGAACAGTGTATATACAGAGTGGAAGAGAGTTAAGAGGCGGAATAAGAAATGTATGCCAAAATAATTTTAGTTTGCCAAGCGTGTCGAAGTCCAGAAATAGAAATTGTAGAATATGAAAACAAAAAACCTTCTACTGATATAGAATATAAATACTTTAAATGCTATTGTCCCCGTTGCGGAAACTTTACTCATAGCTTTTTTGGTATAAGCGGATTTGATATTGTAAAACTGGTGAAATACATGAAATACGAGAGAGAAAAAATAAATCGGAGATAAAACGAAGTAAATTAATTTTTTTTATAATATATAATAATTAAAAATCCTAGCGTTAAGTATTTATTCTTTGAGAAACATTTTGAACGTTGCCCTCTCTTGGGTAGGTTATTGTTTTTATGAATTTTAAATGTGCTGGAATTTCAGATTCTATGAATGATGGAGAAGGAATTGCCCTGGATATTTTTTTTCAAGGCTGTTCGATGAGATGTCCGGGATGTCAAAATCCAGATTTACAAAATCATACAGGGGGATTTGATGTTGATACTGGAGATGTAATTTCCTACATGAAAAGACATGAAGATTTTTATTGTTCTCTTGTGTTTCTGGGTGGAGAGCCACTTGAACAGGAGGAGGCTCTTTTCGATCTTGCATCCCGATCTGGTTTATATAATGTCTTATATACGGGATGGCTTTATGAAAAAATTCCTCAAAGAATTATAGATCTAATGGATAAAATCATTGATGGTCCTTATATAAAAGAGATGGAAACAAACGGATTTCCAGCAAGCAGTAATCAGAGAATATTTTACAAAAAACGGTGATTTTCTTGAAGACGACACAAACCTTTTCTGGTGGATTTGACGAACTATATAATCAGTTTAGGACTACAAAAAATGGTAAGGAACTTTTAAAAGCGGAAGGAATATCGAGGGAAGATTTGGACATAGGAATTTTGAGTAAAAAATACTTTACCGAAAGACTTTCTGATATGTCCCTTGATCAAAATGCAAATGCAAATGAAGGAATCAGTCCCAATAATTATTCTTCTGAAATAGTAAAAGGTCTCTCTAAAATAAATGGACATTATTTAATCTGGCATTATGCAAAAAAAATGTTTGGTCTTGAGAGAGCAAACGAGCTTATTCGAGCAATATGGAACGGAGATGTTTACTTCCATGATGCAAGTCGGCCTCAAATTCCTTATTGCTTTGCTTATTCTACCTCAATTTTAATGACCCAGGGCAGACCTTATGGGCAATTACACAGCTTGCCGCCCAAGAGATCTGATAGCTTTATTGCTCAAGTAATTGAGACAACAATGGATATGAGTCAAGAATGGAGTGGTGCAATTGCGCCCGCAGATTTACTTGTTAATTTTTCGTGGTATGCAAAAAAAGAAAACCTGAGCGATAAAGATATTGTAAACGAGATTCAAAAATTTGTTCATACGATGAACAATAAATTTAGGATTTCCGCCGAAAGTCCCTTTACGAATTTAAGTCTTTTTGATAGACCTAATTTAGAAAAAATGTTTGAGCATTATAGATATCCTGATGGGTCTTTGGTAGATTATGATTATGTCCAGCACGTACAGAAGCTTTTTGCAGAATGGTTCAGCTTAGGAGATCCTGCAAGTGGGATTCCTTATAGATTTCCTGTAGTAACCATTAACATATCTTGCGATAAAGAGAAAAATATTTTGGATCAAAAATTTTTAGAATGGACTTCCAGGGTTAATCTGCCGACCGGCTGTTTTAATATTTATATAAATGATGGAAATAAAACAAGTTCTTGTTGCAGGCTAGTAAATGATCTGGAAAGGATGTCTTTCCGATCTGACAGTTTCGGGAATGGAGGAGTTAACATTGGTAGTATAAGGGTCGTTACTGCTAACGTTCCAAGAATTGCTCTGAAGGCCAATGGCAATCAAGAAAAGTTCTTTGAGGAATTAACCAGAGTTTTGGAAATAATTCGCGACCTTTTGCGGGTACATCGTGAAGGTCTCCTTAAGAGAAGAATTGACCAGGGATTTCTAAAATTCTATAATCCTCTTAAATGGTTCTCTTTGGACCACATGTTCTCTACTATTGGAATTATTGGAATTTATGAGACCAACGTTCTAATGGGCTATGATATTCGATCTTTAGAGGGTACCGAATTTACCATGCAAGTATTAAACACAATAGAAGATTTTGCTAAAAAGGCAAGCTTAGAAACAAGATGCTCTTTTAATGTAGAAGAGGTCCCCGCCGAATCTGTAGCATCGAAACTTGTCCAGAAGGATAAAATCATTTTTGGTCAAAATCAAATTCCTTTTGAACTTTATTCTAATCAATATATTCCTTTGATTGAGGACGTATCAATTCCAGAAAGAATAAAGACAACGGGGAAATTTATGGAGTTGCTTTCTGGCGGAGGTATTCTCCATTTGAATATAAAAGAGAAAATTACAGATAAAAATATAATGCGAGATTTAATTGTATTTGCAGTAAAAAATGGGGTTGGACATCTTGCCATTAACTATTCCTTTGGGATCTGCGAAAATGGGCACACGACAATTTGCGGAACATCAAAGACTTGTCCGAAATGCGGAGGAAAAATAATTGATTATGCAACAAGGACCGTAGGATACTTTGCTTTAGTTTCAAACTTTGGAACTGTTCGACGAGAATTTGAATTTCCAAGGAGGGTATTTAAATAACCCTCTCTTCTTATTCCTTAAGGCTCTATAAGCGTATTCAAGAAAAGAATAAGCGCAAAATGGTAACTGCCGATTCATTATTTTATAATAAAACCATGAAAGCATCCGAAAAAATTTCGGCGGCTATTATGGAGCTTCGAGCGGAAGGTTTAATAACAATTAAGAGTGTTTTGAATCACGGAATGTTCATGACGGAACTTATTCCCGCAGAAGGATATGTTCAGCACGAAAGCATAAAAGGCATTCTTAGAAAAGAGGACGAAAACTATTCTGATAAAGATATTAAACCGAAGCGCAAATATCAAAAGAGAAAAGTAAAACGAGGTCTAATTTAAAACTTTTTTGAGGGGGCGTATTATATGGCAGATATAGTTTGGAAAGATTTTGAGGGGCAGGAAAGTATTGTAGAAGAATTGAAATCTATTTTTAACAAATTTTCCTTAATTTTTCCTGATGCAGTAAAGCATTTAAAGATGATATGTTCCGAAGGATACAATTCAACTTATGGTGGATATTTAAATTTTGATGGAACTAAAATAGTTTTGGTAACTTTTTATAATAAACTGGGAGATTATTTTATTTCTTCAATAAGGGAAACGTTTATTCATGAGCTTGGACATTTATTACATATGTATTTTGAAAATTCTAATGTCCAACATATTATATATCGCTTTACTGTTAAATGTAGACCTAGAAACGTTGATGAGTTTCCCGAAAAATATGCTTTAACGGATCGTTTTGAGGCTTTTGCGTGTGGATTTGTAGAATGGTGGACCAAGGGATACGAGCAATGGTCAAAATATACCAAAAAATTGGATAAAATAATTAATATATTAAATAGTAAATGTAAAATGACGCTTGATAAAATTAAGGGGCTTTGGAGATTTATAGACAATCGTATGTGGGTCGAGGCTATTGGTACTACCGCTACTACCGCTACTACGATTATTGATCCTATTTATATCGGAAGTACTTCTACGGCGACCACTTCTATGGCGACCACTTCTTCGACCATTTTTTCGACCTATACATCTTATATTATAGGAACGGGAACCTGTGCTTAAGATTTGATTATATCTGCGTAGGATTTGAAAATATGAGACTTTGTTCCAAATTAAATTGTCCAGAAAGGGAAGGAAAAGGATATAAATGTAAAATTTCCGTTTCCGAATGTAAAGGAGAAAGAACCGAAGAAATGCTTTTAGAGGCAGGAGTAAGCAAAAAAGACATAGAAAAATTGAAAGAGGAAGGATTAATTCAGTAATGGAAAATCCTTGGATACGTTTTTTTTGAAGGAGTAAAAAGATCATGTCTTCCATTTCGTCTGAAGTTAAGGATCTTGAAAATATATGTACTGCCTATGGAAAAATCTTTTTCGTAATAAGGGAAGAATTGAAAAATAAAGGTTTTGAATGCTTTGACGATTTTGTTTTTTTAGATAAAATTGAATATTTTAAATGTTTACATATCAATAAAGTTTTAAGCTATTGTCCCTTTCCGAAAAGTTGTCGTCGATATGAGACCTGTACGGAAAAGAATTGTGAGGCAAATGAATGTGATAATGGGTGGGCTCATTAGGTATCTACATGAATAAATATCATTTTATAGTATTGATGTATATTTTAAGTTTGCTTTTTATTGAGTATTCGGTTTATTCTTACGATAAAGAGAATGAAGATAAAAACTTTTATACTTCGGTAGAATTGCCAGAAATACTTGTTACTCAAGAACTTGAAATGGTATTCAAAAATAATACTAGTGAATTTTTTCAATTATCTGTTTTTAAATCTAAAGAGCGGAGGGAGACTTGTTTTTTAAATATATCTGCTTTGCAAGAAATGGGTATTAAGGAGGTTAAAATATGGTCTCCGTCATTTCAAAATTAATTCACGAAATTAAAACTAAGCCCTGGTATTGTATAGCTATGATTTTAAGCATGTCTGGAGCTTATTTAACGTCGGACCCTACCGCTCCCCTTAGACTCTTTGGTTTTGGAGTCTGGCTTATTTCTAATTTTATTATTGCAGCAGGATTTTATAATGATAGAAACTGGTTTATGGTTGCAACTTATGTTTTCTTTGAATGGATGAATATTAGAGGGATAAATAGCAACTGGACAGGAATTAGTTAGATTTTTCGGAGTGCCGACAAGAATAAATAGTATTAGAAAGGATTAGGAATCTATGGAGGAGAATAACGTGTTGGCTTTAAACAAAATAAATTCAATGACAAAATATCCCAGTATCCTTACTTATCATAAGCTGGGAGAGCGTGGAAGATTACAGAATAGCATTCAGGTTCCGTTTAAGGGGTCCGCAATTCTTACCGAAAAGATAGACGGAGTAAATGGACGTATAATTTTATTTCCAGATGGTTTTTATCTGATAGGAAGCAGGGAAGAATTGTTATATGCTAAAGGAGATCTAATTGGAAATCCACAATTAGGAATTGTAGATACTCTTAAGCCAATTGCGGAAAAACTTAAACCTCGTCTCTGGCTAACAACATTCTATTTTGAAGTTTTTGGGGGCAAAACGACTAAAGGTAGCAAGCAATATACGAAAGATAGCACATTGATGAGTGCTCGTCTTTTTGATGTTTCTTTTGTTCAATCGTCAGAACAAGAACGGATAATAGGATTATCTCCAGAAAAAATAGCTTCTTGGAGAGATAACGGAGGCCAACAGTTTTATCCTGAAGATGCATTGGAAAAGCTCAATTTGCCTCTGACTCCCAGAATTGGAATAGATTCAATACCTTATGACCTCGAGGAAACATATGAATGGATGAAAATTAAGATAAAGAAAACTTATGTTTCCTTGGATTCGGATGCGTCGGGAAATCCAGAAGGTATCGTAATTAGAACTTATTATCGGTCCACAATTGCTAAGTTAAGATTTGAGGACTATAAAAGAGCCATAGGAGGAAACGCATGAAAATTTTTTGGGTTTTTTGTACTTTATACGGAAAATGCTTCTTTTGTTTGACAAAAGAGGACGCGCAAGAGGAATGTGATTATCGAAAAGAAGAGGGAGAAGAATATGGGGAATGGAAAGTTATCGAAGAAGATATTCCAGATAGTAGATTTGGAGAATGTCGAAATGACGATTTTCTAAGTTTGCCAGAGCAAAGGGAATGTTTTGTTGGAGCCGTTAGAAAACTTAGAAATGGGACCCCTTGCGAAGAAGATGATGGGTGTTGTGGTACTTGTCCTTATTTTGAACCACCCAACAAGAATAAATAGTATTAATTGCTATTTGAGTTTATGATGAAAACTCTAATAGTCTTGTTAATTTTAATGGCTTCGACTGGTCAAGCAATCAAAGATGATTATTTCGAAGGTCTTTCCTGGGGAATTTCGACGGGGCTCACAAATAATCTATATGGATATAATGAGACAAAAGACATATATCAATTTATGGAATTTGAAGAATCTCTTCGGGGTCTAAAAGAAGGCTGGGATCAAGCGCAGGGAGTTGTTAAATCTAAAGGAATAGAAAAAGAAATTAAACTCTCGAATCTGGAACATACAATCTTTGTGGGATTTTTCGAAGATATTGAGGTAACTGATAAATTAGAAAGTCTGCTTTATCCGTTCTATTAAAGAAAGGAGGTTTTTTGAGTGCCAATTTGTAAAAGATGTGGCAATTCGGTTTTACATGAAAATGTTCAAAAACATCACATTATACCTATTGGAATAATAAAAAAAATGAAATATCCCTTTAAACATAGGGTTTCGAATACAATATTTATCTGTAAAGATTGTCATGAAATAATTCATCACAAATTTCAACCAGAAAAATTTTGGTGGAAAAAGCTGGAAGATAAAACATTAAAAATGAAGGGACCTAAAAAGTTTGATAAGTTAATTAATGAAATGAAAGAGATGCAAATGGAGATATCATGAAAAACTTCATAGATTTAGAATTTACAGAAAATGGGCCAGAATTTCCTCTTTCTTTAATAAGTATCGGAATTGTAAGAGAGGATGGGCAAGAATATTACGCTACAGTAGATTTCGAAGAAATTCCCTGGGATCGAGTTGACAATTGGTTGCTGGAAAACGTGATTGTACATTTAGATTTTTCGGAAGGAAAATCTAAAGACAGGATAGCAAAGGAAATAGTTAACTTTGTTGGTCCTTCCCCAGAATTTTGGGGCTATTATTGTGATTATGATTGGGTTATTTTATGTCAATTATATGGCAAGATGATCAATCTCCCCGAAAGCTGGCCCATGTTTTGTATGGACTTGAAGCAGTTAACCGTAGAAAAAGGAAATCCTAAATTGCCAGATCTCCCCAATAAAGTAGAACATTGCGCTTTATGGGATGCAAGGGAAATAAAATATAGATATGATTGGTTAATGGCGGAGAAGCAATGAGAATTAAATGTCCCGGATGCGGCACGATGGTAGACTATCATGGGAACAATGTATCTATTTTTTGTTCCGAATGTAGTCTTGTCATTGATATTTATATTTTTAATCGAGAAAAGAATAAGTGGATCAAAACGGAGAACGTAATATGAACAAACCAACTGAATTAAAATTTGGAAACGTTCAGGGATTTAAAGAAAAAATCCTGGCCGTTCTAACCGATAGTTCTACTCCTCTCAGGAATAAATTGTCGGTAATGGGTTTTAATTGGAATCCTCTGGGACGTTTTTGGGTTCGTTCTGAAGGATTTCAGCCTCATGTTATAGATGTTCTGCGATCTTTAGGGGTCCATCCCTCGGACTCAACCTTAAACGAGTATAATAAAAGAAGCCTTCCTCCTAGAGAATTTAATAATAATTTTAACAGTAAAATGCTGCTTGATTATCAAAAAGAATCGTTAGATTTTTGTAAAAAAACTGGATCGGGTATTGTTGCTTTAGATATCGGACTTGGTAAAACAATTGTGGGCATAGGCTATGCTGACCATCTTGGTTTGAGAAACCTTGTCGTTTGTCCAGCTTCGTTGAGAAATCAATGGTATAATGAATTGGTAAAATTTAATTTCGAGGAACCAAGAAGAATTATTATAAATGGAACTAAAACTAAGAGGGGAAAGCAATGGGATCTGGCGCAGGAATGTCAGTATGTTATTTGCAGCTATGATCTTCTTCGACAATCCGAAGATCTTAAAAGAGCGAAACTCTATTTAAATGATGGACTTCTTATTTGCGACGAAATAATGAGGGTTAAAACAGAGAAATCTAAAAGAACTAAAGCCATTATGGACTTAAGAGAATCGGCGTCATTTGCAATTGGTTTAACGGGGACTCCAATAGAAAATAACTTGGGAGAATTTTATACAATACTGAACATTGCAAGTCCGGGATTTCTTCCCTCTTATGATAGATTCGCGGAATTGTTTTTGGTAAGAGAAATGAGACAGGGAATGGGAGGAAAATCATATTGGATTATTCGAGGGGAAAAGAATGTAGATGAATTCAGGGATTTAATTAAGTCTCTTGTGATCCGAAGAGAAAAGAGGGAATGTTTATGTTTGCCTCCATCCTCTATTATAATTCGAAACGTAGAATTATCTAAGGAACAAAAAAGAATAGAAAAGAAATTGTTTGAACTTGCTAGAGAAGATCCCTCTAATTATTTAAATAACTTTAAATATTTTACTTATGCAAGAGAAAATATTATTTCCCCAGATTTGTTACCTTTTAATTTTAAAGAATTGTTGAGGGAAGGGCAAACGAAACTAGATTTATGGACAGAATTAGATCTTGTGAAGGAAAATTCTTTAGAGTATGTTCCCTGCTGTAGAGTTCAAGAACTAATAAATGGAAAAATTAAACCGGAGGATATAGAATTAACCCCAAGGCTTCAGGAGATTGCCGATATAATTGAGGAGTCGGGGAGGGAAAAAATTATAATATATTCTCCATATGTAAAAGCCTTGGAATTGATCAAGAGGTGTATTCTAAAAGAGCCCTGTTCTATGTTAATTGGGGGATGTGATACAGAATACGAATTGAAACAATTCCGCGAAGATACTCGAGTTCTTTTAATGAGTTCAGCCGGAGAAGAGGGCCACAATTTACAAATGTCGTCATTAATGATTATAGTAGACAAGCCTTATAATCCAGCTAAATTATCTCAACTCATGGGGCGGATAGAAAGAAAGGGGCAAGAGCGCCCAATGACTTTTTACGAATTAAATAGTCCAAGTATCATAGAAGCCAGAGTAAACGCAATACTTGAAAGGAAAGAAAAGTTATCGGAAAGGGTTTTGGCACAGAGGGTGATGACATAGCAAACCTATTAATACTAAAACTAATTATACAGAAATCGGAGGAAACGAATTAAAATGTAACGATAGTGATTTTTTTGAAATGAACCGTTGAGACTCGAAGATGGTATTGGAATAGGTTTTTAATGTTTAAATAATTTATGAAATTAAGGAGAGAAGGCCGCTTTGACTGAGGAAGATAATTTTATAAAAGGATCGATGGTTATAAAAGACCTGGGCACAGTTTCTTATAAAATTGTGGGTTCTTCTGGATTAGAATTTAAAGTAAAGAATAATATTATAACTGAATTGACATGGGTACGTAAAATTGAGTTTGATAAAGAAATAGAAATGAATGGAGAAAAACATAAGATGGGAAAAATTTGGGAGACAAGAAACTATGAGGATTGAAAAGCTTGAAGAGATAATTAACGAAACGGAAAGATTTCTGAAAAAGGCTCAAGACCTCAAACGGGATATGGAAGAGAATAATCGAGAAATTAAAGATGCGGAAAAGAAAACAGATGAAGAAAATAAAACAATATACGTTTGGAAAAGACACTTCCCCAAAGAATGTGGTTCCGTCAGGAGATCCAGTCTAGATTTAACCCGCGCATTGGCAGAATTCAGGAGATATTAATGTTTCAAAGTAAAGATATTGTAGAAATAATTAAAGGGGAAGATTTTAACGGCAATAGTCTTGTGGGGAAGAGGGCTAAAGTTAATAATATTTTAACCCCCTCCTCTAAAGATATTTATATTACAGTACTGGATACCAATCAAGATATTTTCTTTCCAAAGGATTGGTTAAAAATTGTAGAGAGGAAATGATATGCCTATTCTAGCTTCCTGCGATGTTTTCCCGTCTCATTTGGTAGTCACTGTTTTCGATGAAGACGTAAATCTAATTGATTCTGTTTATGTTTCGGGATTTTGGACCAAAAATGATATTGATTCTGCTTTAAAAAAAATTGCAGACATACATAATATCGAATCGTGGTTATCTCCCGAAGAAAGAAAAATCTTGGAAAGAAAGAAAATGAGAGAAAGGAGATAAGATTATGATTGAGGTTTCTTGTATAGACATGACTGTAGCTTTTTCTGCTATAGCTATGATATATTTTATCTTGGGTTTAATTTTTCCAAATAAAAGAACGTTTTTGGCCACTAGAGAATCACATTCTGTTTGTATGGCAATTTTATTTTTACTTTTTTCTATTGCCTTAAAGGTAGCTGATACCTCTGTTCTTTTGGGTTGGTGATTTTATACATCCTTTTTTTGTTTCTGAAGAGTGGTTAAAAAACGGAATATTATATGGTAAATGGTTAAAAAACGGAATATTATATGGTACTCTAATAGCGGCTTTCTTTTTCATTTGTTTTTTTTCGTGTTGAATACCTCTGTTCTTTTGGGTTGGTGATTTTATACATCCTTTTTTTGTTTCCGAAGATTCTTTAAATTATATGAATAATTCTATAAAATCAAATTCGATAGCTTCATCATATTCTTCTGCCTTAAAAGTGTTATTATACAATGGAATTGATTTTAAGGATGAGCGGGGAGATGAAATGAGCGCAATTTTTAATTTTACGGCAACGATTAAAAATCCCATAAAAGATTTAGAAGAGTTAGATAAATTACACGAAAAAGGAATTATTAAATATAATAGAAAATTTTTAGATGATTACGCAAATCAATTAGTTTATGGCACGATGAAACCGGAACTAATTGAAAAAGAATATGCTCTTCCTTATCTTGGAGGATTTATAGGACAAATATTAAATTATTTTGATTTAAATAAAAGAATTATTAAAGTTAATGATGTTGAAAAATTAACGGAGCTGGACTTGGGATTTGTTTATACCTACTTTGAACGCCTCAGAAAAAGATGGTCCAGACTTGCCAAGGTATCCTTCCAATCTTTTGAAAATACTACTTTGGTAGATTCCGAAAAAATGGATCAAATCGAAGAGGTTATCCAGTTGCTCATAATGAATCCAAATACAAGGAGAGCCGTTTGTACAGCGTGGATTCCTTCTGTAGATTTAAGAAAATCTGAAGTGCCTTGCATGAACTGGCTAGTATTCTGGCCCTTAGATGGAACATTGAATCTTAGCGTGGGCTTTAGATCTCATGATGCTTTTGCGATACTATCAAACTGGTATGGATTAGCAAGACTATTGGAATATGTATCCTTGAGATCTGGATTAAAAATGGGATCTTTGACAACAATAAGTATTAATTTCCATTTTAATAAATTATTTTCAGAAGATATAAAACGAATAGTTGAGAGTCGATAAGATTAAATAGTATTAAAGAATAGGTTAAGGTATGTCTACGGATGAAAAAGTAGTTCTTGAAATTCCGAACGATTTTGATTGGGAGGATAAAACAAATAATCTCTTATTGAATATGAGCGGAGGATTATTGCCCGAAAACTTGAGTAAAGACGAAAACGAAATGCTTAAAAAAAGATTTGGAAAAAATTGGTTTGAAGATCTTGGATATTCTGAACCAGAATATAAAAAACCAGCCTTTAAAGAGTAATAATTAAGCAGGGAGAGGAGATTATATGAAGCATAGAGAAGGATTTGTATCAAATTCCAGTTCGACAAGTTTTATAATAGAAAATAAAACAAAGCAGAGATTACATCTTTGTGAATTTATTAAAGAAAATTCTCATCTTATAAATGCTTATTCAAGGATGTCGAAAATGTCCAATATTTGAGGTGTAACGCTATGGAATATTCCTATATAAAACCTAATCGGGAAAAATTATTTTACGTTTTCGCTCCCGAAAATTATGGAACGGGATTTTCAATAGAGGAAGCAACAAAGAATTTAGTCTGGAGGGAGGAAAAGAAAAATAAAATCCTTGAAGATTTTAATAAATATGAAATATTTAATCCTGAATTTCGGGATTATATGGCCGGATTAATATCCAGAAATTGGGAAGAAATAAACAAGATTTTAGAGGTGAAGAAAAATGCTTAAACTGAAAGATATAATATGGGAAACCACATTAAAATGCGGAAAACACTGTAAATATTGCGGATCTTTAGAAATTCTGAGAAAAGAAAATCCCTCTAAGGAATTTTTGCTTCATGTAGCTCGCGAAATAGGATCATATGGAGTAGATGTTGTTACTTTAAGTGGAGGAGAACCAGGAGAACTTGATTTCGATGTTTTAATCTCGATAGTTGATATTCTAAAATTATATAACTGTAGCGTCAGAGTAATAACCAATGGAAAAATGCTATTATTTTCGGAAAATCTTTTGAAACACTTTGATGTTATTGGTCAATCAATAAATGTTTCCAATGACCATTTTTATCGGGATTTGATACCTAGTGATAAAATTGTAATGGTTACAAACTTTGGCTCTCATAATATTTGGCAATTTGATGATCTGGCCGAAATTGCAAATTCGTATAAATCATGGCAAATTCAATTAACAACAGGAGGGGTTTATCAATTAAATGCCGAAGGTATTACTTATTTAAGGAAGAAAATAAGAGAGTTGAATAATGTTAAATACGTTCTGGCAGATAATTTACAAGATGAGCACAAGTGCTCTGCCGGAATTAATTCTTGTGGAATTACAGTAGACGGAGACGTTATCCCATGTTTGAGTGAAAGGACATTGGGAGGTATAATATCTTCTCAGGGAAATTTGAAGAATCGTTCTCTAAAGGACATTTGGGAGTCCGAGTTTAAAGATATAAGATTTTCCTCTAAAACATGGTGTAATTCTTGTAGAAATCATATAGACTACCCACAAATAAAAGAATTAACTCCTACTATTGCTCAAATTCCTCACGCTCGCGGGCATCGACAGCAGATTCCAAAATTATCATGTCAAGGAAACGTAATGTCTTATGGTGTTACCGACTGGAATATATTCATGAGTGACTACAAAAACGAGGTTATTAAATGAATTTGGTATTAATTAAACAGCAACATATAAATACTATAAAAGAAATAACAAAGTCAAATCCCAATTTACGCTCAGGTAAATTGTAAAGGACGTGTTGTTAAAATGGCAAGCTTAAATGGTTTTTCGGTTAAGGTTCCCGAATGTTTAGAGGAGACCAGTAAGAATTATGTTCTAATGAAGCATGGACAACAATATACTCTTCAGCTTTCTAATAGACATAAAGATAATGGTCGAGGGAAACCATGTGACGTAGAAGTATATATTGATGACGAATTTTGTGGAAGCTATAGAATCGAGTCAGGTCAAACCTTTTTCTTGGAAAGACCCGAATATTCCAGCAAAAAATTTACGGCATACAGAAAAGACTCTAGAGAGGCACAAGAAGCTGAGATCGATACAGAATCAGATTCTTTGGGGCTAATTCGTGTAGTATTTAGACCCGGAACAAATAATAGCAATAATGTTGTTGTTAATGATTGGTCTTATACACCTAAAGAGTCTGAACCATTCATAAAAGAATCTGAACCATTCGTACCTACTAAATTTCCTATGCCTGGAGTTTATGCGTATGCTGTTATCGATTGGGATTCAATATCTTACCCAGTAACAAGATCGTCCTTTACTTGTGAAGCAACCAATAATCCTTGTAATTGTAATTCTTCCAGAGGAATTATAGGTGGAGGAACAGGACTCTCAGGAATAAGCAATCAAAAATTTAACGAAATAGACGCTCTAAATTATGACGAGCCCTCCACTACTATTTATCTTCGATTGGCTTTTGAGGATAAGGAACGAGAAATAAGACCATTGAGAAGAGTTTATGAAACTAGAATACCAAAGCGCATTTAATTTTATGGGAAAGAGGTGCTAAAAATGAATTATGAACCCGAACTCGGACAGTTGATAATGGGTCAAAAAAGTCAGGATCTTGAGTGTCCAGAATATGTTGTTGCGGCTTTGGAATACCTAGCCAATTTTTTTGACAAAAAAAGTATTTCGGAACAAAATCCCTTTAGAAATACTGGATGGAATTGGGCAAATTCCATATTCACGGTGTTTGCCTATGAATGGGATAAAGATATAGAACTGCGATATAATTTTAAATATAAGGACATAGAGATTAGTTGGTATAAATACCTGGGACGAGGAATGAGTATTAACAGGAAAATTTCCGAACTAGAATGCTGGAAAATGCTTCAGGATTGTATCAATTCTATCATATGTCGAAAAAAAGAATTGAAAGAAACAAAAGATGCTCTTATAGAAAAGGATAAGCTTATTGAAAAGCTGACGAACGATCTTGATGAATTTGAAATGATTCGTAGTTTTGAATTTAAAAGCTATGATTTGCCTTTTACCCAAGAGAGCTAAGTTTATTAAAATAAGTGTCTAACGTGGATCTTATTCAGAACACGTTTTTTTAACATATTCGAAAAAGAAGGGTCCTTCATTTTAGAGACTTTAGATGTAAAGCCCATTGACCCGTAAACTATAAATACTATTAGGTTCATAATTCTGAAACGTCCCAAGGGAAAAACCGTTCTTTCGCCTCCTTCCCTCCTAAACGTCGCTTCTCTCCCGGCGTGGCCCGTTCCTCCTCGCGGGCCTAAACTCCTCCCCTTGGGATTTCTCGATTTTTCTGAGGTGATATTTATTTCAACAAAAGTCCTGGACCGAAAAGCGTATCATCGAATTCCTCATTTTTTTTCCAAGACCATATTTATTATATCAAGGAGGTCCAATTTCTATAGAAAAAATAGATAACCTTTTGGGAAAATTTGGGCATCATGGATCTATTGAGCTTGCTGAAGGTGCTGTGTATCGAGTAGAAAGAGACGGGAAATTAGATTTTATGGCAAAGTATGTAAGACCCGAAAAGAAAATTGGTTGTTATCTAAAAGAAACAATTTGGAACAAAGGACTAGAAACATATCTATAATATGGTGGTAAAAGTATGTGGAAAAAATTGATAGTATTGATGCTATTAATTGGTTTGACTGACGCATTTTCAATATCTACGTCAACCAATGAGGGTAGCATTGGATCGAACTTTGAAATGGGAGAAAATTCAGATATTTATTCGGAGATTTCTTTGGGAGAAAATGGAATCTTTGAATCTACTAAATTTTCTGGAAAAGATATTACAATAGAAAAGAACATAGCAAATAAAGAAAAATCTGCCTCTTATATACTTTCATCGTCTCAGGGAACTTTAGAGTCGACCTCTGCTGCTTCTGATGATGGAATTTATGGTAAGGTGGATCATAATGAAGCCGGAACCATAATTGCGCCGGAGCAAATTGAATTTTGGGCCGAGAACCCTGAAATTGTAGAAGAGGCCCAGGCTTTGACCTATAGTGGAGCAGTTCTTCATTATACCAGTGGACAATACTACGACGGGTCAGATCCTACAAATCCCTGGCATACCCACGGCTTGACTATGTATTGTAACATTCAAGACAGAATTTCTCCAGATGGTTATCAATTAAAGGGTCTGGATTTAATATATTCCGTAGCAAATGGAATGAACCAATGGAATAACAAAGATGGAAATGTCAACGAACAGGCATTTACTAAACTTATTGCAACATATAGCAGTTCTGCAAACTATGGATCTGGATATAATGGAGTATCGGGTATAAGCTATTCTAGCTTGCCAACTGGAATTACAGGAAAAACAACGGTTTGGTATAATAGTGGCACTCGCCACTTGGTAGAAGCTGACATCGGATTTAACTCTAATTATGGATGGCTCTTCAATAATCAACAAAACAGAGATCAGGTAGCCTTACATGAGTTGGGTCACGTTGTAGGCTTAAAGGACTTCCAAGATCCGAGATCGGTAATGTACTACCAGTTCGTTCCAGGAGGATATATCAATTGGGATACCGAACAAATTTGGAAATATAAGGTAAATTACTAACCGACAACTATTTAATCTATCAACACCTTTTTTGAATGCACTGTTAAATGAGGAGTATGTATTTTATGGTCGAAAATTTAGATAGCGCTATTCAACGCGGAATAGAAGTAACGGGATTGAGCAAGGAAGTATTCAAAGATAAGTATGAAGCAAAGCTTAAGGTTCTCCAAGATACAGGGACAAAACCAATCAATAAGGTATATGGCGGAAAACCACTGGTTCTTAGCTTGGAAGAAATAGCAATTAACCAGGTTATAGCTTGCGAAAAAGCCGTTTCTAAGGGAGATACCGAGATTCTATTTTATCTTGAATCTCAGGATGATGCAAGACTTACAAAGAATAATAAAGCGTTTTCAAATCTATATCTTATCGTTCCAGTAGGAAATAATACAGATCTGTTTCATTCAGAAAACCCAGTTGATGATTGCGTAAGAGTCAGAGCTACCCATTGGAGCAACAAAGCATTTAGACCGGGATTTTATCGTGGGAAAATCAATAAGTCCATTAGAGAGGGGTATATCAATTACGGCATAAATGATGTGGGTCCGACGGAACGAACATTTAAAGTTCCTGAAATTGCTGCTGGAATGCCATTTAGAATTTTGGCAGCTTATGAACCAAAAATTGTACAGAGAAATGTAAAAGGAGAGAACGACGAAGTTCTTAAGGATGAAAATGGAAAAATGGTCAAGGAAACTCTATATAAGAAAGATCGTAACGGACAGTTAACCAGTGAACCTCTAAAATCTAGAAGTCTAGAAATTTTGGTTCTCAATAGAGATGGGACCACCTCTCCAAGAAACGTATCTACCATATTTGAAGAGTGGATGGATCATAAAGTAGATTATGGAGCAACCTACAAAGGAGTTTTCCGAGAAAATGGACCGTATTGGAACTTAAATTCTAAGCCAGCCACTTCTAGTGAAAAAATTGAAATCGACGATAGTATTACTTGTGATGTAATTGCCGATCTTTGTGGAATAAGAAATTATGCAAACAAATTTGTAAGACTCTTCCCAATGTTCGGAGATGCTATTGTGGAAGTGAAGCAAAATCCTGAGAGGGGAACCAAGATCGGCTATACCACAATTTCAGACATGAATGGGAATTCAATTAATATTATTGGCGATTCTGCAATGTTTGATCCCGTTACGGGACAAAAAGGTAATCTTGCTGGAATTGTACAGGTAATTGGAAAAGTCTTTGTTAACAAAGAAAGAGACACCCCCGGAATTAGAGCTTATGCAATCAAAGACATAAGCGAAGGAATGCCGGAAGAAACCATAAAAATTGAAGAGAGTATTCCAGAGGCAGTTAAAGCATCTGAAGCTTGGTAATTGTAATTCTCTCTTTTTTTTTTTCTTTTTTTGAGGTGATCATTTATATGATAAAAATGACCTTGTTTCGGGTTAGCTTTAATGACGGAGAAGAGAAAAGGATGATTTCCTGGAATCAAAAAATTCTTCTGGATTCTTTAGAAAAAGATTCTCATAAAAATGTAAAATCAATAGAGCCCTTAATCAATTTAGAAGGAAAAAGTTTTACCGATATAATTTCACAAGGAAAAAAATATTTAATTTAAATTGCTTTGCGGAGTTGATATCTTTGTTTTGTCCTAAAATTAATGGAGAATGTAAATTAGAAGAATGTATAGCATATATCCCCAAAACAGACAGTTGTGTAATAAGAGAAAAAGTCGAGTTGTTACAAAAAATTGCAGATTGTCTCGATAGTATTTTAAATGCGATGTACACTACTAAACGTTAATTATTAGGAGGATTATGCCCGATCCGTTTACTGCTGATGAAGATGCTCTTTTAGCAGAATTTTATAAAAAGATTCCTCTAATTGATTTGCAGGAAAAATTATGGGGTCGATCAGAGAGTCAAATTATAAGAAGAGCTAAGGAGCTACATTTAGAAGAGGGAGATATGAAATATTTAAACCATTATTCTCCAGTGGAAATTCAATACCTCAAGGAGAATTACGAAACGGCTCCCTGGGACGATATTCTCTCAACCCTAAATAGAAAGAAAGGAAGTGTAATTAGTAAAGCCCAAAAAATGGGCCTAAAAAGAAAATACCGCTACCGAGGAGGAATTACTTGGGAAGATGAAGATATAAACTTTTTAATGAAAAATTATTTAAATTTAACTGCTACTGAAATAGAAAAACATTTAGAAAAAAGCAAAAGCGCTATTTATCATAAAGCAAAAAGATTGGGGTTGATAAAGAAATGAAGTTGATTTATTGCCCAAAATGTAAAGACGTTTTCAGGCTTTTTTTTAAGCATAGATCCTGCAAATGCGGAGAATCTGGAGGTTATTATGAACCTGACGGATTAACCGCCGTTATAAACGGAAAGGGAATCCCAATCGGATTCACCAATGAAGGATTTGCTTTGGCTATAAAAAACAGACCGGACGAAGATATCTTTGGTGGTTTTTTGTTTGATGCCTTTGTAATTCCCAAAAAATGCGAAACAGTAAAATATATTTAATGCGTTAACCAACAACTATTTATTCTATTAACAACGTTTTAACAAATATTGGAGGAATTATGATGTTAGACCAGAATATTATTGACGATTTGAAAGCAGATGCCGAGGCTCTTCTTAATGCCTCGAAAATGCTTTATAATCTAACACAAGAAATGACCGCTAACGAATCAGACAAAGACATAGCAAAGAAAATAGTATCTGTTGAGGGCTATCTTGAACTCGTAAAGAATTCGAGAAGAGATGTGAACAGAACTAGAAAAATGATCGCTCAAGAACTAAATGTGGCGAATGGGATAGGAGAGTAAAATGGATCTTCCCTCTAATCCTATTCTCCTTCCAATGCCAAAATCTGTAAAGTGTCCAAAATGTGAAAGATCATGGTTTTGGCGAACATGGTATCAAGGCTCTGAAAGAACTTCTTGCTCTAAATGTAAATCATCTGTTATTCCCCAAAAAACACTTGAAAAAGATCAGGCTAGATTAATAAAGTGTCCTTATTGTAAGGGACTTCAGTGGTATGTGGGTAATAAGTTTAGAACAAGTTGCACCCGTTGCGGAAAAAAGAACATAATGGTACGGGTAATTAAGGACGGAGAATTGGAAGAAATTATTAAAAAAGATTGGGATAGTTATACAGAAAAGGAGCAAAAATATTATCTAGACCGTATAGAGGAATATAATTCTAGATAATTATAGAAATCTTTATATACCATACTAAACAATAGTTTGGTATGGTACGGATAACAGAAAAAATTCATAACGAAATGGTTGAAATGAGAAAAAACGGGTCCACTTATTCCGATATTATGAATAAACTCAATGTTTCTAAGTGGACCTGCATGAACCATTTAAAAGGAATAAAGCCTGAAGAAAACTGGACAAGAAAAGAATGGCAAAAGGCAGAGATCGAGGCTAGAAAAGTATTGGAATCTATGGGTTTTAATCATATTTTGGACCTAAATGAAGTTTGTAACGTGGCCCCATTTTGGGATTATTATGCAGAACTTGAAGGAGGAGAACAGTGGTTAATTGATGTAACCACGAATACCCAAAAATCTCTCGCCGAAAAACAATCTAGAGGAGTAAAGGGATTTAAATTAGGTATTCTTTATAGAGATCTGAGCGAATGGAGATTGATAAGAATAGCTTCCGAGGTTATTTCTACTAAGAAAGTTAATTCTTAAATCAATTTTCTATTGCTCCTTCTTTTTAATTTCTCATTCATTTAGTGGAACGTATCTAGAATAAACAAGGAGAGTTTTAAATTGGAAATTAATAAAATTTATTGTGGTAATTCCGCACCCGATAGTAAAGATACAGGAGATAAAGAAATTATCGATCAATTCGTAGATAAAATTTTATGTGGCGATGTATTGGAAGTATTAAAAACGCTTCCAAACAATTTTATGGATTGCTGTATATGCTCCCCTCCCTATTATGGCCTCCGAGATTATGGTGTCGAAGGTCAGATTGGGTTAGAACCCACACCGGAAAAATATGTTGCTAAACTGGTTGAAGTCTTCCGAGAGGTTAAGCGAGTGCTGAAAGATGAAGGAACGCTTTGGCTTAACCTTGGAGATTCGTACTCAACCACAAAAACTGGCAATTTCAACGGGGGTGGATTTAAGGACACATCAGCAATAAACGGCACCCGCGATATGTCAGGAGTTGAAACGTCTGGAAAATTCGACAAAGCAAAAGCGTGCTTAGAATGTGGTATAAAACCCAAAGACCTGATAGGAATCCCCTGGATGGTTGCGTTCGCCCTGCGAGCTGATGGGTGGTATCTCAGGTCTGATATCATTTGGGAAAAACCAAATTGTATGCCAGAGTCTGTCACGGACAGACCTACCAAGAGCCATGAGTACATGTTTTTGCTGAGTAAGAGCAAGAAATATTATTATGATGGCGAGGCGATAAAGGAAGACGCAACAGGATACGATGGCCGAAAAGATACCCGCATGAAGGGCAGCGAAAAATACAAAGATGGGGAACATTTTAATAATAATCCCAATTCGCTTGCAGTGAACGGGTGCGAACGTTGGCCGAGCACAATAAACGGCGTTCCTGCTCGCAATAAGCGCACCGTTTGGACCATACCAACCCGTCCTTACAAAGAAGCTCACTTCGCCACCTTCCCGGAAGCTTTGGTCGAGCCGTGCATCCTGGCAGGAACCTCGGAAAACGGATGCTGCCCCGCCTGTAATGCACCCTACAAAAGAATTCTTGTCAAAAAACCAATGATAATAAAGAGATCGGAACGAGCATCTCAGATGGGTAAATTTGGACGAACTCAATCTAGTGGCACAATGGTTTCTCCTCCTCAATCAAAAACCATAGGGTGGCAACAAACGTGTTCCTGTATTTTAGATTGCGCTTGGGGAAAACCAGATCCTTGTTTAGTTCTCGATCCATTTATGGGATCTGGAACCGTAGGAGTAGTATCAAAAAAATTAGGAAGAAATTTTGTGGGAATTGAATTAAATCTTAATTATATAGAAATGGCAAATAAAAGAATCGGTGATACGCTAATCGGTTTAACGAAAAAATCTTAATTAAAGGTGATTAGTTTGGATTTAAAAGAACTCTCTTCTCAAATAAGGCTCTGTCAAAAGTGCGACCTTTGTAAATCTCGACAAAATATTGTTATTGGGCGCGGGTCGATGAATCCCGATATCGTTTTTATCGGAGAAGCCCCAGGTGCAGAAGAAGATAAACAAGGAAAACCTTTTGTTGGCAGATCTGGATTACTTCTAGACCGTTGTATTCGAGAAAACAATATTAAAAATTATTGTATTCTTAATATATTAAAATGCCATCCGCCCGAAAATCGGAAACCTACAATACAAGAAATCGATCTTTGTCGGCCCTGGTTAGAACAACAATTAGAATTGCTAAACCCTAAGATAATTGTATGTTTAGGAGCAACGAGCCTCAACTTCTTCTTTCCAGAAAAAAAGATTTCTGAGTCCATAGGACAAACACTAAAAGACGAAAAAGGAAGAAGATTCATTGGTCTTTATCATCCATCTTATTGTCTTCGAGGAGCCCTAAAAGTTGAGGATTATATTAAAAGTTACGAGCGCGTAAACTTTTTTCTTGAAGATGGACAAATGGATAACGGCGGGGAAGCCGTTATCGGGGACACTCAACCTTTAAATCCACCCAATCCAATCGTTTCACAAAGATATGTTCCCCTACATGTTCATACTGAACATGGCTCTATTGGTGATGTATTTCGTACCGAAGACGAATTGGCCGAAGATCTAGTCCAAAAGGGATTCAAAGCCTGCGCCTGTACAGATCACGGATCTCTTTCTGGTCTCTATTATTTCCAAAACGCTCTAAAGGCCAGAGGAGTTAAGCCCATCCACGGAATAGAATGTTACATCGATGAAGGTCCTCGAGCGCAAAGCCATTTTGTCCTTCTTGTAAAAAACGAAACGGGATATAAAAATCTTCTAAAAATTCATACCTTATCTAAAGAGAATACCCACAAAATATTTAATAAGGTATACCAGAAAACTTCTATCGACGAAATTTGTAAGCATTCGGAGGGATTAATCTGTTCCAGCGCTTGTATTTCCGGAGTCCTAGCTAAAAAAATGAAAAGAGGAGAGTCCGTAGATAAAATTATTACCAAGCTGCTATCGGCCTTCAAAGATGATTTTTACCTAGAACTTCAACCCAATAGACTCAAGAAGATTGACGCAGATCAAGAAAAATACAATGAGTTTATCCTTGATTTGGCTAATAAATATAATATTAAATGTATAATTACTACAGATTCTCACTATAATTCTCCAGAGGACAAACATTATCACGATTTAGTAAAAGCGATCAATTCAAGAAAAACAATAAAAGACAAAATAGGATTCGGGGATGACACATTTTGTAATCTAACGACCGATCAGATAGACAAATTATTAAAGGAACATCACCCTAAAGTATATCCAATTAGAGAAGAATTATATAAAAATACTATGGAGATAATGGAAAAATGTAATTTCGAATTACCATCAAATTTAGGGGATACTTTAATCGGAAATGAAGAAGAGGCCCGACAAAATATACTTACAAAGATGGACATCAAATCTTATACAGAAAAGAATGGATATGATCCTAAACTGGTAAACGATAGAATCAAAAAAGAACTGGACCTCATATTCGACCGAGGATTCGCTAAATATTTCGAAAAAGTTCTTGAAATGTGTGAGTTCGCAGATAAACACAATATACCTCGAGGGCCAGGAAGAGGTTCCGTGGGTGGATCATTGGTGGCCTATCTCTTGGGAATCACAAAAGTAGATCCTCTCCGATTCAATACTTTGTGGGAAAGATTTCTATCTCCAACTAGAACTCCTGATATAGACATGGATTTTTCTGCGGAAAATAGAAGTTCTATTATCGGCCATTTAAAGTTAAAATATGGAGAAGGAAATATAAGCTCTATTATTACATTTTCGGAGTGGTCAGATAAAAGTATCCTGAGAGATGTAGGAAGAGTTTACAATGTTCCATTGTCCGAAATCAATAAATTAACCAAAGAACTTTCTACCAAAACAGCAGAAAACCTTAAAATTGAAGACGTAATTTTAACTTCTGAATTTGCAGCGGAATTTGCTGGCAAATATCCAGATGTCATAGACGCCGCATTAAGACTGAGAGGAAAAATTAGACATACGGGAATGCACGCAGCAGGAGTTGTCGTCTGTAAAGACTTGGAAAGTAGTATTCCCACAGAACTCTATGATAAACCCGAATCTAGAAACAATTTAGTTTGTTCCTGGGAAAAAGATGCGCTTGAAAAGTTAGGTATAGTTAAGTTCGATATTTTGGGATTATCAATCCTGGATGTTATCGATAATTCTCTGAAATCATCGGGACTTGACTGGAATGCTCTTCCCGAAGACTATAATGATCCGAAAGTCTTTGAACTTTTAAAATCAAGTAAAACAGCTGGAATATTTCAATTTGGTTCTCAATTAGTAACTGATTATTTAAGGCATTTAAATCCTGACAAATTCGATGATTTAATTGCTACAAATGCACTATGTAGGCCCGGTCCTCTTAATTCGGGAATGAGTTTTGATTATATAGAGAGAAAGGGAGGAAAGGAATGGAATTATGATCATCCGCTTTTAGAACCAATTACAAGTGATACCTACGGAATTATTTGTTATCAGGAACAAATAATGAAAGTTGCTAATAAAATTGGAAATTTTTCAATGGTGGATTCTGAAAAATTTATGAAACTCATCGCAAAAAGTAAAGGTAGAGATGCCCTTAAAGAAAAAGAAGACCAATTCCAACAGGGGGCTTTATCTAATGGATTTACAAAATCCCAATTTGATAACTTGTTCAATAAAATTTTAGAATTTGGACGTTATAGTTTTAATTTGAGCCATTCTATTGAATATTCTATATTGGGATATTGGACAGCTTGGTTAAAATTATACAATCCCCTAGCATTTTACGCCTCGTTAATTAACACAGAAAAGGACGAAACTCAATCTCTAGCTTTTATAAAGGAAGCTATGGACTCTGGAATAAAAATAAGCCCTCCAAGTATCGAATCTCCCTCAGAATTAACCACCTTTGATAGAGATAATAATATTCTCTATCTTGGACTAAATAAAGTTAAGGGAATTGGCCCAGAAGAGATGAAAAAGGTCCTTGCAGCAGGAAAAGACTTTGACAAAATAAGAAAAATTAGAAAGAATGTCTTCCAAACGCTCGTAGAGGTAGGTTATCTAGATTCCATAGAAAAGAATCGCAAACAATTATTAACGGGCAAGGAGTTGACCAGGAACACTTTATGGGCATGGTCTAAAGAAACTAATACAGATGAAGATTGGTCAGAGGAAGAGAGGATGTTCAGGTTAAGGAAATCCCTTCCCTGGCCTCGATCTTATGACGAATTGCCCAAAACGGATCATGATCAATATAGGAAACCGCTTTCCTATCTCAAGTCAGAAACCATTGAAAATAAAGCCTTCCTTTCTCTCGGATGGGTTTATGATCACAAAGTTTTCAACAATTCCAGCGGGTCTACGTATGTACTAAATTTTGAAGATGGAACTTCAAGAGTTACCTTAAATCTTTCGGGAACCCTAGCAAAACGCCATAAAGAAATCGTCGAGAAAATAGTTAAAGGCGAACAAAAGAAACCTCTTTTCTTCTGTCTACATCCATTTTATATGAACAGAGGACGAATTGAGACGAGGGAGGGAAAAGTACAAATACTTTGGATGGGAGAAATAGAGTCAGAAGTGCCCAGAAATATTTTTAGGGGACTGGATGGAAACATAGAGACGTTGAACGCGAAAGAGTTTTTAATCACAAATATAAGCTACGGAGTCAGCAAAGCCGGAAATGGTTTTTCTTCCATTGAATGTATTGATAACGTAGAAAACATTACTTATGGAGCGATGATGTCTAAAGGAAATTTGACCCCTATGTATGGGTCTATAATTCGAGGGTCTTGGAATGTGACCCCAAAAGGAACGTTTTGGAGAGGAGAATGAAACCTACTTTTTTGTATAAACAGGCCATTGTTTTTCGGGAAGACTTGAAATTGTCTCCCGGAAAAATGGCTGTACAGGCAGCACATGCAAGTGTTGGAGTAATATTGAAAAGTGATATTCTTACTTATGTTTTAAGTAATTGGCTAAAAGAAGGTTTCCGTAAAATTGTTCTAAAAGTTAAAACGGAACAAGACATCTTCGATTTAGAACAAAAATGCATTCTAAATAACATTCCTTATTTTGTAGTCCGTGATTTTGGGCTAACTGAAATAGAGCCCGACACAGTAACTTGTATAGGAATCGGACCAGATACAAACGAGAAAATAAATAAAATAACGGGAAGTTTGGGACTATGGCGATGAAAACTAAAATATATTTGGCCTCCTCTTGGAAAAACAAAAGAATAATAGATGTTATCGCAAAACAACTAAAAAACTTAGGTTATGAAGTAGATAATTTTACAGATCCTTCCAGTGGAAGATTTGTTTTTAGTTGGAAAGAACTACCTCAAAAAACTCTTTCTAATTTAAACGCTAAGACTTTTCTCGAAGATTGGAGAGCCCAAAAAGCATTTAAAGAAGACAAGAAAAACATAGACTGGGCAGATGCGGTTATCATGATAATGCCTTGCGGAAGATCTTCTCATTTAGAACTGGGCTATGCCGCAGGAAAAGGAAAGCAAACCGTAATCTATTATCCAAGCGGATTCACGAAAGGGGAATTTGAAACCATGTATGGATTTGCGGATTTAATAACTAGTTGTATCGAAGATATAACGTCTCTTCTTCAGGAATAAAAATGAAATATATAAACGCAACCTACGCCGCCCGTCTAAAGGCTCAGGAGGAATTTGAGTGCAATAATTGTGGAAATTGCTGTACTCAATGCGCTCCAATAGATATAACTCTTGAAGACCTTCAGCGATTAGCTGCTCACTTTGGAAAATCATTAAAAACTACGGCAAAAAGACATTGTAAACCAAACCCTTATACAGGAAGAGGATTGGTCATTAAACAAGATAGACCTTGCAAATTTTATGACTCAAAAAACAAAAAATGCAAAATATATGAATCTCGACCGGAAGTGTGTAGAAAACATCCTTTTCTAAGTAGCGAGCCCGAATGGAGCAATTCGTTTATGGTGCCCCTGCATTGTAAATCTGCTTGTGAAATTCATAAGAAAATGATTGAGAGAGGAGAAATATGAAGATTGAAAAAGAGGGGATCTGTCTATTTTGTAAATCTAAAACCACTGAATTTATCCAAGATAAACACCATTTGAGTGATAATAATAATGCGCTTGTAGGAATCTTAAAATGTTTAAACTGTGGAATGATCTCATTCTGGTATGCCAAAGTAAAACAAAAAACTAAATTAGAAGGAAACGTAATATCAATAACAGCTAGACCCGTAATTAAAATTGTTCCACAATGGGACGGTCCAATATCTCCTTGGTTATATTCTTATATGGAAGAATCTTCTCGGTTAACAGGACGACCACTAGAAACATATTATTCTAATATAATTATTAATAACGGAGATATAACTGAACGAAAACTTGAATTCAAAAAATTATAATTTCGAAATGTCTAATATATACCTTAAAGGTTTTTTATGGATTTAAATACAATAAATCCAGATTTTATATCTTAGGAGGAAATTAAATGCCGTTCATAACAAACAAATACTCCAAATTGACATTTTTTGTAAACGAGTTGAATCCCTGCGGAAATTGTGACCAATTAGAAAAAAAAGAAATTGAAGATGATGGTAGTTATGTTGAAGATATGGAGTTTTCTTATATGTATTGCAATAAATGGAAGGTAACGTTAAGAGGTAAATACTCGAAATTCGGTTATCTCGAAGGCGCATTTAAAGATCGAAGATGCAGAAAAATAGGCTAATTTTAAAGGTTTTTATGGATTTAAATACGATAGATCCCGATTTTATAAAGGATCTTCTGAATTCAGATCGCGCTACTTGGATCGTAGCGCAGAATTTAAGGCTAAATGGATATACAATATCTCTTCCGCCCATCAATATTCGACCCAATACGACTCTTATAAAACAATATGGAGATAGCGGAGACTTACTTGTTGGATCTAATGTAATCGAAGTAAAACAACGTCCCGACATAGACTTTAATAATTTACAAGAATTTCCCTACAAAACAATAATCATAGACGTTAAACATCATTACGACAATCTTAAAACCCCGCCTTTATATTATGTAATTTGTAATTCAAATCTAACAGGAGCCATAATAGTATCAAATAAAACAAGAAATAAATGGACAGAAAGTACAAGATGGGATAACAAAAGAAAGAGAAGCCGCACCTTTTATTTAGTAGAATTAGATTATTGTAATTATTGGGACTTTAATGAAAAACCCAAATTTTATTTTGAAACCACATCTACCATAGCTTGAACAGGATCTTCCCCATCGGAAACCTTATCTATTACTTTTTTTACTGCTGGATCAACTTCTGGCTGGACCTTTTCCCCTAAATCTACTTCGGATTCAAAATCCTCTTCAAGTCGAATACCAATAACGGTAGAATTAACCCAATTTCTAAATTCTTGCTGACTAATATCTCCTTTTTCGCGAGCAGCAATCATAATTTTTAATTCGTTTTGTACATCTTTAGGTTCAATCGGTGCAGGAATAAGTTCATAACGATAACCCTTCTTTTTAAAACCGTTGATATCAAGCCAATTGTTTCCAATTTTATTTGCTTCTCTACAAAACTTTAATCTTCCCGATTGAACATAAGCGAAAAAGGTACTCATTTTTGCGGTTGAAGAACTATTATCGAGCAACGCACTCTTCCCCTCTCCTCCATCTGAAAGCGCACTTATGGGAAAAACAATCTTATACATTTCTCGCGTAGCGAAATTATAAAAAGAAAGTATATCTTGACGATCATAATAATGGGGACGGTTTATACTCATATTTGGAGGAATTGGAGTATTTTCTATAGAATTATTCCCCTCAAGAATACTACTGGCAATAGATGAAGTTCCAGGAAGATTTTCGTCATTAATAACGAGATCTTTTGGATTTATTTGTTCATTCATTACCACATAAATTAAATCAAAAGAGAATGCTGCACAATCCAAATACGGCAAAAGATATTCAAGAATACTCTCATCGATAAATCTCGATCCCAAGGGAGACAAAGAGAAAACTTGATTTCGATTTAATTGTATTATTTTTCCAGATTTATTTCCAGTATTTATAGTTTGATCAAAATTTAAATGTCCTTCTTTATCATAATACATTCCCTTCCAGCGAAGGGCAGTGCTGATTATTTTGTCAGATTTGGGACGGGAAAAAGAATCATAGGGCCGTCTTTGCATGGCAGTATAATTAGCATATCCCGAATTAGAATCTAAACCCCAAGCTAATTCGGCAACCCCTCTGCCGCCCCGAAATCCATCTGAATCTGCTATTTGAGCCCAGGAAAAAAAATCAATATCTTCTAAATTTTCCGCAATATCATGGCTCATCTCAACATCAACCTTTCCTTTCGGATCATAAACATTATGATAAAATGGCTTAGAAAATTTTAATTGAGTATCTGTTCCCGATAAAGCCTGGACCAAAGGATTCATTGCGGCTAAAATTAAATCTCGATCAGATACGCGCTGATTAAGTATACCCCTCTCTAGTTTAGACTGAATATCTCCCTTTAATTCTGACATCTTTATTTGTCAATCATTGCCTCAACTATATCCCATTTTAAAAAAATGAATTAAATAAAAAGCGAAACCTTTATATATCTTTATATATATAATGTTTATTTAATGTCTATTTATACTAAACAAATTACAGTTCATCTTAATTATTTAGTTCAAAATAAATTAAAAGATTTAGGTGAAGATCAAAATAATTATGTTGATGAGGTTCTATCTAATTATTTTGGAATAGAATATGAAGAGGCATATCCTGATTATACAGGAATAAAAAAATGGACAGGAGTTAAATGAATTTTAAAAAATATATTTCAGAAAGTGGGTGGATAACACCACAAAAATTTAATTCTAAAAAAAAGAAAAGAAAAGGACCAAAGTCTTTAACATTAAATCTAGTTTTATTGAAAAAAATTTCAGAGACAGTTCCAGAAAGTAAAAGATCGGCTTTGATTGATTATATACTATCGGCTCATTTTGGTATAAAATATGAAAATGCATATCCTGAATCTTTTGCTAAGAGCTACGGGGAAAAGAGGCTGTGGGATAGTTCTGGTTATTACAAAGAACTCGACAGAAACGATCCGGGCCGTTTTTCAACAAGATCAAAACGAAAAAAACAATTTTCTTATAAAGATTTTATGCAAAGTATAAAATAAACGGGAGAAATTAATATGGCTGTTGTAGATGGCGTAATTTATCAAGATATCACAAAGATAATAGAACGGGGAAAAAAACTAGGAATATTGAAAAACAACGAAAAACCAAGCATAGCAGATATATTATATATCGATTTAGTTTGGAGAACTTTAAATCTTAGCCATGATTTAGACACAGATACAAACGAATTTGAGATAACACATAGAAAAATGCTACAATACGGAAACCTAAATAAAATATTGGCAACATATGAACAAATAAATAACAGAAAGAAAGACAAAGATGTTGAAGAAGGAGTATTCGCTAAAGTTGTTAAAAAACTGGCAGCAGAATCTAAGAAAGAAGATGAGAAAAGAAAGAGAAAATTTGAACTTATAGCACAAAAAGTTGCTCGCGGAGAAACTTTGACTGATGAAGAGCAGGTTTTGTTTGATGCGGGATGTGAAGCAGGAATGGAAGCAGAGGCTTAAGCCAACCTTCTCCCCTGTCTTTTTGAGGGAAAATGATTAAAGGGGAGATCTCTTCTTCTGGAGCCCCCGAAAGATCTCTCGAAGAAGAAGCCCCTATAATATTTCGGAATATTTTCTCTTTCTGTTTTTATTTTAATTCTCTTTGTGGCCCCTGCGTTTCCAATCTCCAGAGTGTTAATGACCACAAAACCCAAAGTTGTAAAAAATTCTCCGTGGCCTTGGCTCGTTTCTACTATTTTTAAGCCTTCGTTTTGAACAGAAAGCAATGTCTCTTTTTGCCTTCGGTCACTCAATAATTTTATTTCTGGCTTTCCAAGATGCTTTTGAATAGCATACGCCATTTTCCCTTTCAGGCTATGAGATATCTTCAACTCTACTAAACCAGGAATTTCTCCTCGCTCAATAGTAGTTTTCAATACCGAATTGGTATTATCTCCCCAAATCTGCTGAATACCAAAATGCTCTACCGCACTGTTTATATATCTAAACTGCGATGGTCTACCTAGCGATATTGAAGTATAGTCCCAATTATCCATAAATTTACTTAAAATTTGGATTAAAACCCCATTTTTATATGCAAAAATAGCAAAATGAGCAGGATGTTTTGATTGTCCCGGATCGTAGCTTGCTACTATTTTTGCCCCAAGATAATCTTCCTTTTTAAAAGGCAAAAACCCAAACCCATTATCGTAATTTACCAACCCCGCTTCTAGGCCATATTCAATACTCTTATCTATTCGATCAATCTCAAAAAACGATTCTGCGGAAGAACGGGGAGTACAAAGATATTCTTGCTTAAACTGTTGGAAGGTCTGAATTTCTTCTTGTTGCTTTAAACCCTCTAATGAAAATAACTCCGGCCATAAAGCTTCGGGTTTTGCGCCCTCGATAAATTTTTGAGTAACATAATCGTAATGTCTATATGCGGGCTCAATCCTAACTTCAAATTTCAAGAAATCTTTCTCGGATTCTTTTCTGTATTTAGGATTAAACCATAAATCCGCATAACTCTGCGGAGTACCAGTAACGTGAAGCTCCCCATCGAATAGAGGCATTGGGATAACCGTTTGGTCAAAAATTGCATTAATCTTCTTTACCGTATCTGGTTCTATTGCCCCAACCTGTTTTTTCATATCATTCTGATATGGATCGTCTGTAATCAAAATTTGAGGATGACCGCCTCGGAGACCTCCCATTATGCCATAAGCCCCTAAATCTATTTTTGGTAGTTCTTCTCTTCTGGCTCCTGGTTCTAGCCAAATATATGAAGCTTTGGTAGTAGCAGTAGAATCTTCATCGTAAAGACCCTCATAAAAGAAAAAGGTTCTATTAATAAGATCTTTTAGATTATGTACATGCATTGCTGCCAGATCTTGGTTAAAAGAAAGATAATCTATTCTTATGTTTTTTTTATCTTTCTTGTTTCTCCAAATTTTCCAAGCAATATATGCATAAAGTCTAACAGATTTTAAATGACCGCGCGGGCCAAGATACATCGTTCTCTTATTATTTTGTAAAAAATCGCAACTTCTTTTTATATATTTTCCAGATACATATTTTCCATATTTATTTTTTATGGCAATAGAAAATATTTTTTCAAAAAATAGAAAAAAGGAGTTGTATGTTTCCTCATACAACTTCATGGCCGCATCCATTGTTTCATCGTTCAAAACTTTATCGGTAGATTCCTCTAAATCCATCCCGATTCTCGGGCCATTTTTTTCAGAAACTTGCTTCCCTTCTTCAATATACTTGAGTCGCATCTTGGTTTAGGATATGGATCTTTTGGCGCAGATTTTTTACCATCTATCGATACTTCTCCTTTGAGAATACTAATAACTCTTTTTTCGTGAGTTATTTTATAAGAAATATCTATTTCGTCTCTTACATTTTCCGAACACTCAAAAAATGGATCTATGACCTCACTCGGTCTCAGGTTGTAAAGATTCGCAATTATTAATTTCTTCGTTCCCCTCGGACTCTTCAAGAAAGGAATCTACTTCTTCGTTTTCCTTTGTAGATTCTTCATTTGTGGTTATCCATCCAGATTCCCTTAATACGATAAAAAACAAAGTAAGAATCGGAGTAAAGATTTTAGTGTCGTCCTCTATCGTTTTAAAACAGCCCTGACTTTCCAATATCTTTCCATCAAGAACAGGATTAAAATCTTCGTAATACTCTTGATCTGCACTCGGGACCTGATCATTATCTACCAAGAGCTTTTTCCGATAGTCATTGGGATTTCTCAACGAATAAATCAAGATATTTTTCATTACATCATTGACAAAGTTGTAACTCTCTTCGTTTTCTATCCACTCTGAATTATTTTTCCCTCCAAACATTAAACGCATCATTTTATCTACTTTTGGAGCATATCTCAAATAAAGATCCTGTCCAGGCTTCATTATGATAACTTTAGTATCTGCATTCAGCTTCAACTCTTTTCTTTGAGAAAAAATCATTTTGGGCATTTTCATAAATCATCCTCTTAAAATATCAATATTCTAATATTGGGTTAATAGTATTTAAATATTGCTATTTGTTTTGGATTATGTTATTTTGTTCAATTAAAAAAGAAAAAAAAGACACTAGAAAAAAAAATATTCTAGTGCGTAGCGGTTCCATCGAAAACGTAGAACCTAGAAGGACCCCATGTATAGGTACTATCGTGCATGAAGCCCTCAATGGTTGTTGGCTGAATATATCCATCCTGGTCCCGATTCAGTGTTGCTGAATCGATAGTTCCTAAAACCTCAATCGATAACATCTTGGTATATCCAGTAGCAACCACCTCGCCACTATCCAACAGGAAAGCAAGCCGCTTAGAAATAAGAGTACCGGCAGCGGGTTCAGATCCAGACGGATTGTTCCAAAATGCCTTCATCATGGCATTATTCTTCCACTGGACATCGAGAGTTCCAACAATATTATAGGAAGTTGGCTGAAGAGTTGTCGGATAGTTTTCGGAAATAACAACGCCCTTTCCAGGTGCGAATTCCCAAGTAGCGCTAAATCTGGCCTTGTTTACCTGAGCTGCTTGGCCCCCTGAAGAACCATCAATTTCGAACGTCCTTGCTGATGCCCCGAACGGAGAAGAATCGGTAAGCCCTCCGGGATATGCGGGTTCAGTCGTTGGATATTCAAGATTCCTTCCAAGAAGACTGACGTTGTAGGCAAACGAATCAGCCGTTATGTCGAAGGATAATTCTTTAATCTTTTGTCCATACCCAACCTTTGTATTATCTCCCGCATCTTTAACAAATACGCTAAGAGACTTCTGATCAAACGTTCTCTGAATGGCAGTATAAGTTAAAGTGTCGGTTTCATCGAAGGTAGAAACGTCACCATTCCAGGACTGAGCCGAACCTGAAGCATCCGCAGTATTATAAATCCTAACCGCATTGTTAAGATACGCAGGAATTGCGGTTTGGTCGGCTACGGCTGCACCAGGAGTTCCGTTATTATCTGTTAAAACATCTCCATCTGCAATCGCCCGTGCAGTTGCGTCCTGAGCAACAAAAACTACTCCTGCTGCATCACTAGCCCATGTCCCAGTATCAACTCTAAATCCGACAATATCACCAATAACATCGGCTGCTTCTCCACCTGTTTTAGCTGACAGTTTTGCTCCAACTGTAAAAGTAGCCGTGCCAGCATCAAACATAATACCCATAATGGGAGCGCCCATCCAGCCCGAAATTGGAATTGGTGTACCAGACGTAGCATCTTTTACGGTTACGAAAACCTTCTTTTTACCAGAAGAAACTCCGAACTCGGAGAAGTCCTGCATCTGGTCCATAAGACAGGCTTGAGTTGCCGTAGTATGAACCTCAACAACTCCTTTATTTGAAGTATTCCTTACCGCGTCCATTTTATGACAATAATAGCCAGAAACAGCCGCAAATGCCGGAGATGTAACTAGCGTATCTGTTGTATAGTCAGTTCCTCCGGGACAATTGTAAAGATCTTCGTTTCCACCTGAAGAAAAAGTTCCCTGAACCCCAGTAAGCCAGAGAACATCCCCCACAACTCTAACAACCTCTGCTCGAGCCTGGGAAGTTGCACCGAAAATGAGATCTCCTTTATTAAACAAAAGACCGCCATTTTCTTCCAGAGTAATAGTATAAACCTGATTAGAATACCAAGGATTCCCAAATCCTGTTCCTAAAAATTCAGGAATACCATTTGTGGGAGAAAACTTAAGACCGGGAAGGTTTCCTTCGGTGTGCCAAAATCCACGAATTTCATTTCTCTTATAAGGTTCGTTAAATGCCTGCATCTTAATTTTATTATCTACGACCAAATCCAATTCTGGCGCAGAACCGGCATTTACGAAAAGTTCAATAGTGGGTTCGGTTTCTGCCGTCCCCTCTGTAGATTCAACCGCTATTCCAACACGAGATTCAATAGAGGTTGGATTTTCGAACGTAGTCATTTAATTAATCACCATCTTTATTTTGCTGTTAAGCCAGTTCCTCTATTTCCTACATAGAACGCAAGAATATAACCAAAGGGCTCTTTGAGAGCTACAAAAACTTCTTTTGCACTGGTCGGATCAGCATCTATCACTTTATAGGTCGTAAAAGCGAATATACCAAGCACAAAAAGAGCAACCAAAAAACCCTTACCAATAATTTGATCCTCAAAAATAGCCATAAATTTTACCACTCCCACTTTCCTTTAATCCCTTTAGATTTTAGTTCGGATTTGAATTTCATGCCATCTTCTTCGGTATCAAATTCTCTTTCCTTCTCTTTTCCATTTTCAATAAACCTAACTTTAACCATTATAATTCCTCGAAAAAAAATAATAAGAAATTACACCCTCTTAATATCAATCGAAATTCCCATTCCTGCCAGAGTCGTCACAGTTCCATTAAAATTAGCAACAATGCGCTCACCCGCAGCAAGTGTAGTAGCTCCTGTAGCTGCATTAAGAGTGGGAGTTACAACTGTATCAACCGTACTATTCAAATACATTGTAGTATTATGAAGGATTGTCCCTGCACCAGAATTTTCTCCATCAGCAGCTTTATACAAACTCACGCTACCAGTATTGGGAAATGCTGTATTCTGAGCAACAGAATGAGCCTCTTTAATACTGAGAATTTGACAGGCATAAGGTGCAGTCCAAATAGTTCCATCTACTGGAGAAGAACCAATATAGATACTAACGGGAACAGATTGAGGAACAATTACACCTCCAACGGTTAGTCCATCAGCATCAGTAACCGCCATAGTATCGCCAGTGCTTACGGTTGTACTATTAAGGTAGGTATCTCCAGATGCTACAAGAGTTGTTACGGTTGTCGCATTTAGACTGGAAACTCCTGCAACTCCGAAAGTCCCCGATGCATAGCCGTTTGTTACAGTTGTAACATTTAAACTGGTAGTTCCCGTAACTCCTAGAGTCCCTGATGCAGAGGCGTTTGTTACAGTTGTAACATTTAAACTGGTAGTTCCTGAAACTCCCAGAGTATCATTAATATACGTGGCATCTTCGATAACTCCATTATCGATTACAGATCCATTAACAGCCCAATTTCCATTAATAGTACCGTTCCCAGTAACATTTATATCTCCGCCAATATCAACATCTTTTCCAGAAGAAACGATTAATCCATTAGTAAAGGTTGCAACCCCATCAGAAGATGTAGTAAAATCAAATCCGGGACCAATTACTACATCGGATCTAGAATAAGCAGTATTCTTGAAAGTTTCCCAAGGGTCAGCAAAGGCTATACCCAAAAGCAACGCCATAGTCATCATGGCGGCCAGAATAGAAATTATAGATTTTCTCATATTATATGCACCAATTAATTGGATATCAATTATAGGTCACAATAAAAGTAATAAAGGATATTTTAAAATAATGAATTATATAAAAATTTAGCTATATTCGGAAATCAAAAACCAAACATCAATTTCTCCGGTCGTACCAGAACCACCCACCGTAGCTATAATATTTTTAACTTCTTTTAATTGTTCAAAAATTAAAGTAGTATTAGAATCATTTAAAATGCTGGGCATTCCTACCGATTCGACTAACGCATCCGAATCCCCCGCCCAACCAATCTCATAAGTGGCCGTATCTGTTACTTCAACGCATTTAACAACAGTCTCAACGATAGTACAAAGAGAACCAGTCGTCATGATTGATTGGCTCGCTCCTCCATCATGAGTAATTCTATAGGGACCATAAATTCTAGCATATGATGCTTTTACAGAAGCAACCCCGTCGACCACCTGCAAAGTAGAATCATCTACACAAAAAGCAGGAGACATCCTCATGTTAGCAACGCTTCCTGTTGCATAAGAATTTGTCCCAAAATTTGTATTTTCTACACCATTTTCTGTAACTCTTACCACTGCAAGAATTACCCAATCGGTATCTGTGGGTTCCGCAGGACGAGGAACGTAGTTCTCCAAAAAGTCTAAAGCATTAGTTGGAGTATCTTGAGTTCCAGTTAAGGTTTTTAATGTATCATCTGCACCATCTATATAAAATAAATCGTATCTCTGTTTTCCTGCATCCGCAGCAGATATTCCCGAAACGTTTCCCCCTGCATAATTTTTCCTTACCCCGCTTACAGTATAAACTCCTGAAGCTACATCAACTTGAGTTGCAGAATTTCGAGATACTGCACAGCCACTTATGACCCCATATCCAGCTATAGCACATTTTTCATAGATTTTGTAACAAGATAAATTAGCAAGACCGTCCCCAACTGGCTGAGATTTAGGAAATATATCCCAATTTTTGGTCATATTTTACTCCTCTGTTTCACCCTTTCTTAAAATAGTATAAGATATTCCGGTTTTAGCAGAGCAACCCGCAGGAATCTTTCTCCTTACCCATACCCCATAAAATTCTCCAGGAGCAAGTGTTCCAATAGAGAGTCCGGTAGCAAAGCTATAAACTGCGGACCAAGTAGGAGATCCTGAAGGTTCAGTTCCTTCATTTGCTATAGTTTGAATATAACCCGTAGATTTATTAGACGGCTCTTCTACGCAAATTCTTATTTGATTATGCTCAACATATGCCCCAACAGAATGTAAAACCTTTGAGGTACCATTTGCCCCTCGAGAACATCCCGTAAACTGATTTCCCGTTATTCCAGTATAAGTTATCTCTTCATTTTCAACAAAAAATGCTCCAGAAGATGGAAAATCGCTGGCATCCGTTACATCTACTGTAGTTTCAGAACCGCTATTTTCTAGTTGTGTTGTAAGATCAGAAAACGGAACATTTGATGAAGAAGATAAATATACTTTAGCACTCACAAATGAAATAGTTGCATGAGTATTCTTTATCATAAAAGCACGATATTCCGTATTCCCAGATTCGGATTCTGCTGCGGAAACGTGATCAAAAAGATTTTCGTCAACGTCAGTTGTAATTTCATCAGAAGATCTATATCCACCAAGACCATTTCCGCCAGATTCTCCATCTGCGGAAGCTGTAGATTTTGTTTCGTAAATTTTTATATCAGAAGCAACTATGGGCAAAATTATCCACTCCAATTGTCTCTATATCTTATATCGTAATCTAAAGTTCCAGCAGAAAATGTTAAATTATAGGTTTCCTCTACGCTGCTTGGTCTAATATAAGGAACGGGCCGTTGACCGCTATAATCGTGCCACGAAACAAATTTCATATAATTCAAGGCTACGGAATCGCTGACCCCAGTAACAATTTTAAAATAAAAGTCACTATAACCCGCCAATTTAGTTAAATTATAATCAACTAAAGATCCAGAAACGAAAGTTTTTTCAACTTCCCAATAAGTACTTCCATCTGGCGAAACCTCTATTGTTGGAGATCCAGTTATTGAGGCGGTCAATGTAAGAATCGGATCTTGTAACAGCGGATGTTTTAATTGAAACCTGTATTCTAGTTCACCACTAGAAGTAATATTAACGTGATCTGTATCAAATGTTGCATTCGTAGAATCGTTTTTATTTCTACTAAATTTATCAGTAGTATTAAATGCATCTATATAAGTATATTTTGCAGTATAATTATTATAGAATTCATATTCTGCGGTATCAAAAACCACATTTGCAATTTCCAGATCATTTCCAATTAAATACTGGGTTAAAATTGGAGAAGTTAAATTAGATCCGCTCGAATAAGTTCCGGTTATTTTAATGGATTCAAACAAAACATTTTGATCTCCTCCGTTCTCAATTCCGGTAACGGAAATTGGAGAAGAAGCAGAAGAACCAGTTTTAGAAGAAAGCACATAGCCTTCTGGATTATATTTTTCCAATACAAGATTCATTGTAAATGAATAAGTCTCTCGGTCCAAACCATACTCAATTTCAATTAAAGAAACTTTCCATCTTCTAGATAGATCTCTTACTAAGTATACATTATCTTCATCTTCATTCCAATTATAATTATGTGAATCATAATATAGAATAGAACGAAGCGCAGATTCAGCATTGCAAAAACCTTTTAGTTTGATTTTGGTTTCTTTGGAGCTAATATCAGACACATAAGTTCGCGTTCCTCTCCAAATAGAACTAGATTCATAATTCGCAGAAGAATTAAAAGAGGGCTCCTCCGTAATATAAATGCCATAAGTTGGAGATAATTCTAGAGAATTTAAATATAATGTATGAACCATTACTTATTCCTCTCTAAAATATTTTTCTAATTTAAGTCGCCTAAGCTCTAATATCGTTTCTGGAGATATTGAATCAGAGCGCATTTCGTGACATTTTACAAAATTTTTAATAGCCCAAAGAACCGCAACCTCACTAATTCTAGGCATTATTAATTCTGCATCTTTTACAAATCCATTTTCATCTTTTGTGACATTTAAGCGAGAAAGCTTAGTAATTATATCAAATACGTCCCATATAATTTCCATGTTCATAACCAAATCGTCAAATTGCCCAAGGCAAAATTTATTAATAGCTGTACCATCAGAAAGCATGGAAATTTTATCACTTACATGAGATTCTTCAGACATAAATATAAAACCTTATATAAACAATTATGTTTAATGGTATATAAATATTTCTATTCTTTTATAATCGTATCAACAAATATTACTCCGTTTATTTGCATAGAAAAGTTGATTTTAGCTTTATCAGCAGGAGTATCTTTATTGCTGAGTCCAACTGTAACGGTATATTCTCCCGCTTCAGTTACCAAATTATCTATTAAAGTTGGGCCAAAGCTATCATTAACTTTTATAACATAGGGGGAACCTGTAATTTCCACAGATCCAGTAATTCCGGGTCCAGATATTTTAACAGTAAAATACATCTCTGGATCGCTACCGGGAGCAAAAAATGCTTTATATATGTCCGCAGCAATTTGAGGATGTCCTGTTTCACCCGGTTCTGCGGTTTGCCAATTTGAATAAGGTTCGCTAGTTTCGGGATCTACGGGAATCTCAGAATCTTCAGATGTAGCAACGGTAGGATTATATCCATTTTCTGAAATCGGATGTCTGTGATTCGATTCGGATGTAAGATATAGACTTGTTATGTCATGAGTATGGTCATAAGTAGCAACATATTCATAACTATCATCTCCTGATGTTGTACCAGAAATAGAATGTGTATGTCCGCTTGAAGCAACACTTATAGTATTTGAAGAGGCTCCGGTTACTTCTGAGACCCATTCCTTACCACAAGCGACTCCGGTACAGCATCCCGTTTCTACAGAAATTTCATCTACCGATTCCGTAACAACAGATGTTGCAGAAGGAGATCCAGAAGTTGATGAATATGTATGAGTATGTCCCTTTGCAGAAACTTGAATTGTGCCACTGGGACCTCCCGTTCCACCCTTAATTTCTCCATCTATCAACCCATGAGTATGTTCTTCTCCGTTTCCGGTCATGGCCGTAGGATCTTCCTCGCCACCACTGGTTCCGTCTCCAGCACCTCCTCCGCCACCTCCGCCAGCACCTTGCATTGCGTCAGTGCGGAAAAGATTGGTGCTGACAGACAACTCCAATTTTTGAATTTTTAAAGCATCAGCAGTAATAGTAAATTTATTTGATAAATTTGCATTTGATATAATATTTTCCGTCCAATTCCAGGTAAATTCTTCTACTTCATCCTGAAGATGTTTTCTAAACTTTTCAGCAGCATCCCTCATTGCCTTCATTTTTTGATCATAAGAAATTAGCTTATCGCCCGTAACAAGATCCATTGATAACGGTTTTAGATTTAATGAAATTTCCTGAACTCTTAAATCATCCTCTATCTTTCTCGAAGGAAGAGAGATATGAGTATAATCACCTAACCTCCTCTGGTCTATAGCGTCTCCAATTTCTACGGGAGCAGAAAACTTTATTCTCCTTGCAGGTAAAAAATGATCATCGAGATAATTTTCAACGTAACCTTCTGCTGATGCTTGAGAATGAACAGAAGGATCATCTAAGAAAATAAATCTCCCTCCACGATTCATATTAATATGGGCTCCAGCTCTTACGGCCCCCGCACCTTGACCATATCCTAAAAATCCAACCCCACTTATCATATTTCGAGCATCAGCACGATCTATTTCTTTTATCTTTAAAATATTTTCTCCTTCAATATAATATTTTGTCGGAGAAGAAGAAGTTCCGCTTCCAATTTTAGAGGAAACGTCAATATAACAAATTCCTCCCCTAATACTGGTTTCCATCTCCAGTCCCAAAGCCGTGAGAATGTTTTTAAGGGTTGTTAGCGGAATATCCCCGTTGGCCGTTTCCCAATAAGCAATAACCGTACTTGATTGGTCGGTTATATTTCCAATTCTAATAGGAATCTTGAAATCCCAAATATATGGAACAGATATTACATGGAAATATGGATAAACCTGATCGGTACACCTAACATATAAAATTTTATTTGATGTGTCGTGGTACCATCCTGAAGCAGATTCCAGATCTGCGACACTGGCTTTTGCCGTAAGCAAGGTAGAATCTTCATAAACTTCGGTTATAGTATAAGCTGTCCCCGTATACTCAAATTTAAATATATTATTTTCTTCGTCATGTTCTTCAAAAAATTGCCAGGGAATAGCAGAAAATGCCATATAAAGTAGACCAATCTCATTATCATTATCTGCTGGCTTGGCACTAGACAAAAGATTATGAAGTTCTACGTCGTTCCAATTATTTTTAACAAGATAAACTCCACCCTTATCCGATTCTGGTTTTAATATTTCCAAATATTCTTGAACCGTTAACTTAAATATCCCCTTTTCATTCTCGACACATCTTCTAGAATTTCCGTCAAACATTCTAGTAGAGCCCCTTAAATAAAATGTACATCGAGAATCTTCAGGGACAAAACTCTTAAGATCAAAAGTTGCTTCGGCAATAGAACCTTCTTTTAATGAAATTTTTCCGTCTATAATTTCTGGGAATAAATATTCATCCTGAATTGTCTTTACACTTAAATAATCAACAAGAGGCCACGCTAAACCAGAAACGTTAACCCAATTAAATTTAAATGGATATTCTGAAGTATAAAGTCTACCGTTCCAATCAATCGCCAAGTCAAATTCTTCAGCATATATTCTATTATTCCAATCAATAGTAAAATCAAACTCGTTCGTATATATTGTGTTTTTCCACTTAAATATTGAACTGGACGCAACAAAGAATCCGCCTTGATCAAATGAAGAAGCGTCGAGCTTTTCCGAATCGAAAGCTAGAGTCATATTTTGGATTACCTATACATTTCACTATCTAGTTTTTCTTTTACCGATTCGGCTATTTTATTCGCAAACGCTTCGGCGCTATCTCCAGTTATAGTAGAGCCTCGAAAATCCAGAGTAAGGTTAATCTGAGACGGTCCCGAAGAACCTATAATTTTATTATCGGGAATTATCCTTTCATGAGGATCTAAGTAAGCAAGACCTTCATAGTTACCCGTATATCCTCCTTCAGCAAATCTAGGAATATCAGGGATACTCATATTTGGATCGATTTTCAATTTAGAAATATCAATATTGTTCCCTGTACTCCATTTATCTCTAATTTCTTGATTAATATACATAGTATGATATGACCAAGTTGGCTGTTGAGCTTCAGATTTTGCTATTTTAACTTTGGTGTCATCTACATCAAAAATAATATTAGCATTAAAGCCTTGAGACTCAACCCACTCTTTTAACTTTAACATTTCGGTTTCGCTTATATAGGGCTCGATTTTTACAAATGCTTGGTCAATCATTGTTTGACTCGTCATCGATGGAAGCGCACCTGAAGATAGTGAACCTAATGCATTTATTTTTCCAAGAACAGACATCATTTGATTATATACTGTCTGTCCTCCTTTCCCAGAATCTTGTAAATATGGTAAATATTCCCAACTCTGCCCATACCACCCTCCATCTTCATTAGTTCTTCCTCTTCCAGATCGATCTTGAGCCCATTTCCATCCCTCGGATTCTCCGCCAGATTTTTCTATAGCTTCTGTAATTTTATCGGCTACTGTTTTAGTTGATTTTTCGGAAACATCTTTTGAAGCAGCAGAAGAATCTTTTGTGGCAGAAACTATCTTCCCTGATTGAGCATCCCACTCTCCAAATAAATTTTGAATATTTTTATCTGGATCTAATTGCTTTAAGATTTCTTCATCTAAATTATCAGTTAATTCTATACCCTTTTTGGTCAAATCATAAAGCTCCCAAAAATCTGGACCATTTAAACCCGCAAGTAAATTTCGTGCCAGACCCTCTTTCCCAAACTGTTCTGCAATACTCTCCATACTTCTAGCAGAATTTGAGGTTCTGGTTTCTTTGTTGTAAAGATCGGCCACTAATTGATAATTGGAATCTTCAATGGCTAAACGGAATTCTTCGGGAAGCTGCTCTAATAAATTAGGAACGGGTTCTGTGTTTTTTGTTTGAGATTCAATCTCTTCTTTTAGTTTCTCGTATTCTTCTTTTTGTTGTTCTCTTTCTTCTAATATTTCTTCTGATAAAGCTCTCTTTCCAACATATTGCCCCGTAATTTTATCAGTTAGATTCCCCTCTTGATCAGTATCAAATTGATCCCCTTGAGCGGCACTGGTAAGAACCTCTCCATAAGTGGCCTCACTTAAAACAGTTCCTTCTGAAACTGTATAACTTCCATAAGTTAAATCCGCGTTCCCGTTTCCGTCTTCGTCTCCAGTCTTATCTAAATATAAGTCTTGAGCAAATTTTAAAGCTAAATCACTATAACTAGATCCCGGAGCCGATTCTTCACCCGATCCAGTTTGAGATCCCGCTTTATATTCCTTGGCATCTTCTCCGATTCTAACCGTTCCCAATAAAGGAATCTCATATTCTCCCATAACATGAAGCTTCTGTTCTTTATTTTCCTCATTTTTAGAAGAAAGTGCTTTCTTAGCTGTTTCTTCTCCATAAAGATCATATAATGTTTTGAATTTGCCTATATCGTCTTGTTGAATTATAATAGCATTGCTTAGGTCATTATTATCTTCTAAGTTTGCAGTATGAGCAGTCCATTCACTGGGACTATATTCGAAAATTTTAAACTCTTCTTCTGTAAGTATCTCTTTTCCTTTTGTATAATAAGTTTGTCCTTTGTTAATTGCCTCGTGAGAAGCGGTACTTACTATACCATTGACAACATTAATATTCGCCTCTTTTACCTCTATTTTTGAAGAATCGGAAAATCCTGTATTGGTAGCGGCAGTAGAATTCTCTTCGCTCGTCTCCGTGGTATTTTCTCCAAGTTCCTTCATCCCCAAAATACCACGAACAAAATTTTCAACATTCGTATATGCATTTTCTACAGATTTAACAAGACTATTGACATATCCCTCTATTGTTTGAAGCATTATGTCATAAACTCTCACGACTTCTTTAAGCATAGGAACAAAAGCGTTATAAATTCCAATACCAACATTGGCAAATGCTTTTACCAAATTCGAATTCCAAATTCCTTTTATTAGTTGTTCTCCGATATCAATACCCGTAGTAAGGGCACTGCTAACCGCTTCTCCCCAATCTATTCCCAACACAAAGCCAGTCAAAGCATCTGATACGGTAGTGGTTAACTCTTCCCAAGGAAGTCCTTTTGCTCTATCAAGTAACCACTTTGCCGCGCCAGCAAGAGCCCCACCGACCTTTCCCCCAAAAGATACCCAATCAACCCTTCCTAATTCGTTTCCAAGCCACTCACTTACCTGATCAAAAGCCGAACCCAGAGAATTAGAGAAATTGCTAACCGTAGTACTCCAATCTGCGGAATCGAAAGCACTTAAAACATCTCGAACCCAATCGGAAGCCCCAGATAAAAGATCTGAAATTCCTCCACCCGAAACAAAATCTGAAAAATATTCACTTAAAGATTTAAGATCTTCTATTCCTACAGTTATTGCTCCTTTTAGAATATCTCCCCATTCTGACCAAGTATCTCCATCGGTTAGAATCTCTGCTAAATATTCAAAAGTATCAACACTTTTCTCTTTTATAACATCATAAGCGCCACCTATAATTCCAGCAGCATCTTTCCAATTTCCAGATAAAACCGCAGAACCAAGTTTATTTAATCCAGGAACGGCAGAGTTATTGAGATAATCTACAAACATTTTCATCTTGGGATTTAATTTATCACCAAGAGCAGTTGCAGAGGTTTCTAAATTTGCCATTAATTTTTTGGTAGAACCCCAAAGATTATCCGTCTCGGTTTCTGCCATTGTTTGCATACCTCCAGACGAATTCTCTAGTTTAGCTTGTAAATCGGCAATATAATCTTTTCCCTGAGCTAACATTGCAGTAGGAGTTACACCCTGAATACCATATACCGTTTTCATCCAAGCTTGCTGATCAAGCTCGGACATTCCCGACTCTTCCATCTTATTGGCGATTTTGTCCATTAAATTGGCGAGCCCACCCGCCTTTTCTACATTCAAATCTTCCCAGGTCATCCCCAACTGTTGAAGAGCGGTATTAACGGCGGGTTGAGAAATTACCTTCCCCTCTTCATCCACCATTTGTCCCTCTTCATTCATGACCCCCTCTTGGTACGCTTGCATCTTTTCTTGATTAGAAATACTGGGAGTTCCCCTCAAAAGAAGCCTGCGAATATCGGTACTTGCCTGTTGCGGAGACCTACCCATCTGAGACAGCCCACCCGCAGCAGCCAAAAATTCTTCTTGGGATAATCCATACGTTTTAGCAACTGGCGCCCCCGCTTTTGATAAATTTATTAAATCTTCGGCGGCAAGTCTCGTTTGGGCAAGCAATACGGCATTCATATCGCCTGTTTTTTGGAGATTCTGTTCTTTAAAAACATCTTCTCCCTGATACCACATCATATTTTGAGAAATTAAATCTTGAGCAGACTGATTAAGTTCTCCACCAATAGCCTGGGCATAATTGGTAAATAAATCCATTGTTGACTTTTGGAAATTTCCAGCAGTTACATTACCACCCATAGCCGCATATTCTGCCAGGAATGAAGCTTTTTCGTCAGACCCGTAAATTGATTCTCCCGCTCCAGATTTGGACACAGCAATAACGTTTTGTTTTATAGCTTCCAAATCCTCTTTTGTCATTCCTTTAGTCCAGGACTTAGCAGCCGCTTCAGACGCAGAATGTTCTACCTGCATAGATTTATAAAGACCATAACCGGCAGTTATTGCAGCAATATCTTTGACTTGACCATAAGTAGAAAGAGCGCCCGCTGCAAGAGGAGCTGTCCACTTTGCCATTCCTTTTGATCCCGCAGACACTCCCGCAGATGCGGTAACTAAAGACATTCTCCCTAGAGACCTGGCAGCATTTGATGCTGACATAGAAATAGAATTTACCGCAGCAGATGCCTTTCCCGCTCCAGAAATAATACTACCAAACGCCGATTTCCCCGTAGTTCCAAGAGAAATAAGAGATCCCTTGGTTTTTGTCATAGAGGCAGAAAGACCGCCCGAAGCCGCTTGTGCTTGAGTCATCGAAGCCGAAACGGATTTAACGCTCGTTGCCGCTTTCGCCGCTCCCGAAGCCATAGGAGTAAAGGCGCTCCCCAGTTTAGCGCCAGAAGAAGAAAGCAGGTTGGCATGTTTTGCCATTAACATTAAAGTATTATCTATATTTTTAAGAACGGGAAGAGCCGAATTCATTCCCGCAAAATTAACTTTTCCTATAGAAGCGCTCTGAGCCTGAATCTTAGTCGCAGTCTTTTGAAAATCCGAAAGAACCTTTTGAAGTCCAGTTGCTTTAAAAGAAAACTGCGTATAATATTGAGAGCCTGCCATAGAAAATCGTTAAATCGATAAACCTTGACTTAAAATATATTATTTAAAAATATGAATTAAATAAAAATCAAATAGTAATCCACTCTCTATAAGGACACTCAATTCTAAAGGTACTTCTATAACACATATACCCAGTATCCCAATCAGTATCTCTCTCCTCATAATTTATGACAAATAAACCCGCTGTTGGAACCGATGGCATTACAGCTTCACAAAAAGTTCTGGCAATTTTTGTAGCATTACTGGCACTTTCATTAGAAAGAACATCTACTTGCCATCTTCCCGGACCAGTCATAACATGATTAGATTGATTGGAAGAGGAAACTATTTGCTTTAAAGGAGATCTTCCGCTATGAAGATATACTCCTTTAATGTCTGGAGTATCTGGCATATATCCTTCATGAATTTTTGAAGCAGAGACAAGAGCAGTTAACGTAGTGTTGGCCCTTGCCTTTTTTACCATTGTAGCAATTGGATCAAGAAAAACCATAAAAATTACCACTTCCAAATACTATTCAGGTTAATACAAAGTTTTTCATATGCGATTTTTGATCCCTTTTCCATAAAATACCACGGCGGAACACTTCTTCTTAAAAAAATATTATAATGCCCGTCATTCCACCATCGACCATAATTCATAGCCGACTCTCCATTATTAGGATTCTTATTATCCTCAATTTTAGTCATAACTAATATGGAAAGAGAATCCATAAAATTTCCAGACGGAACCACCTCCGATTTTATGGATTTGTCTAGTGTTCCCGTATCTGGTCCCGGAGCTGTCAATCTCATCTCATTTTCCGCATCATTAGAAAATTTACTAACTGCTACTTCCGTTCTTGCCCACTTTTCTAAAACGAATTGTTCCATTTCGGCAGATATTTTTCCGATATCCGAATTCATTTTTAACCCGTCCTTGACGTAGTTAAAAGGGCACAGTAGATTCCATGTTGAGAAGATACATCAACAACCGTTAACGGTTCTCCATCTAACGTTATCAAATCCTCTCTTTGCAAAGTAAATCTTCTATCATACATCAAAGATCTATAAATTTTATTCCGATGACCAGCAAATTCAGTATATTGTCCAGAAAATTCTCCCAAAAATTTTATATAGGAATCGGCTAAAATATTAAAGGTTGTATACGAAGATAGGTTTATTTTTTCTCCGCTCTCTGTAGCAGGATAAAGTATAGCAGAAGTAAACCCTATTATATTGACAGAGGTTATCGCAGTAAATAATTTTGTACCAAAACCTATATTTTCATCATCAAAAGAAGAAATGGTTTCTGTAGTTGATTCGCCATCAACCGTACCAGAAATAACTATCGATCCCGCTGTCCCCGTCCCCTCTACCCTAATATAACAACCGTTAGTTGGAGGTTGAGCAGTGGGAACCTTACCAGTACCCGCAACAGAAGATAATATATATGTATTTGGGCGTTGAACTTCTATTAATTCGTTTCCTATCATTTTGTGTTATTTCGTATTCTTTAATTAAGAAATGATATTTTAAAAATATGAATTAAATAAATTTATAAATAGCTCCAATTGCAGTAATCATAAGAGCAAGCCCAGAAAGGCGTAAATACCAACTCATTAAAAATTTCGTATCCTTTCGAACTTCTTTGTTCTGTTCCTCCTCTCCTTCCGTTTTATCCTTAAGTTTTTCAAGAGATTTTGTTAAATTTTTAACCTCTTGAGGTAAATTTTCATTAGCCTCCATATAATATTTACATGTCTGGAGCGCTATAAGAACATCATCTTTCCAATCACCAATCTTATCTACTTTTGTCTTTAATTCTTCAATATGAGCCTCCATACTACTCTGTTTATTGGAAATATTCTTCAGCTCTCTATATAAATATTCGTCATCCACGCAGAGACCTCATTTCTTTTATTTCTATTTCCAAAATGAAACCAATTATTAATAAAATATTTAAAAATATGAATTAAATATAATATCTTTTTTTACAAAATATAAAATTAATTTCACCTCAAAAAAAATTTTTTTTCATTAGATATATCGATTATCGAGAGGATAAGATTTCCTATCTGTAACTATATCCACAAGATCATAATCCCGATAAACTCTCCCTCTATTGTCCATATTAGGAGCTAAATATATACTGTTACTTCTCGTCTTAGTATAAATAACATTTCTTACTGTAGAAGTTTTACTATTATATTCATTTAAGGTAATCTTCAACAATCTACAAAATGATCCGGTAAAAGAATCAAGACCAATAGCCTTTTCCATTGTACGATCATATATTTTCAATTTAGAATAATATTTTTCTTGACTATTTCCAGCAACACTAGAAAATTCGGCAGCATCAATACAAATCAAAAGAGCTTTCGCTTGAACAATCTGAGAAGACGTAAGAAAACTTGTATCGAACAAAGAAAGAGTGGATGTGGCATTGGCTACGAGATCATTATAAAGAGCCACGTTTATGTCATCTAAAGAATCTTTTAATCCGGTCCAGTAAGCCGCAAGCCAGTATTCTATATCGGTGTCTACTACTCCGGTTACTGGAATCGTAACTTCTGTCATATTACGTCACCGTCACAGTTGTAGGATTTGTCGCTTCATAATCACTATGTAAAATCCAAACATAATACGTTCCCGGATCTATATCAAAATGGGCCAGACCCGCAGATGTAGTTCTGGTTTTTCCCACAAAACCAATTTTACTTGCAGACGTATAAACTTCGACCGTTATTCCCTCGACTGGCTCATCAGAACAAGTAACCGTTACATCCAAAGTACTTGACCCTGTAATCGTAAAGGGATCATAAGCAACTATATAATAATCAAAATCAAAAGGATCTGACCCAGAAGCCTCGGCATGAATCACTAAAGAGCCCAACGTATCCCGATCATTCGCATTTGCCGCAAGGAGATACCACCCATTTCCCGTTTCCGACACTGTCCCTTCTGCATCAGAAAACTCGGCCCCGTTTTTACTCAACGTAACCGTTGGGGAGAGCCCTGTTTTTCCTGTCATATGGTCAGAACTGTCACTCATAAAAAACGGAATTGGATAAGTTGTAGTACTTTGCTTTCTTTGTCTCATAATTTCATTTCCCTAATAACTTACATTCCACCAATTGTTCTGTTTTTAGCATATCCAGATCCCAACATTCCAATAATTCTGCCGCGACAGACAAAATAAACTTGTCCACCCAAATGAATTACGTTTATCCCATATATCTTAGATTCGAATCCAGTCTCAAAATTTGATTTTTTAGTAAATGCTGCTTCACCAATTATGTTTGATTCTATATAAATGTTTCTTAATAATTCAAAGTCCGTTTCCGAATATCCTATCTCTTTTGATAGAATTGATTCCTGTCTATTTACTTTCTTGGATATAGTTGAATCTGGTATAGAATAAGAATCAGTAGAAGAATTATGTAAAGACTCTAATAAAGAATCGGAGTCGGCTATTCCTAAAGAAGACAGATTGGATTCGTGTAAAGCCCTTTCTGTTGAAGATACCGTTCCTACAGATTTTGAAGAAATAATAAGCTCTATTAACCCTGTTACAATCGCCCTTATGTAGGAATCAGAATAACCCACGGAATTAGCAGAAATAGCCCATTCAACTAATTTTTCTACCAGACTTGTAGAAATTCCAACTGCCTCACACTTTACGGTTATTTCTCTAATTAGTTCAAGTTGAGATTCAGATAATCCTATGGATTGAGATGTAAAGTTTGAATTATGATTTGTTTTTAAGACGGAAGAAGATAATCCTATATCTTTAGATAATATCGATTCCTGTCTATTTACTTTCTTAGATATGGTTGAATCTGGTATAGAATAAGAATCGGTAGAAGAATTATGTAAAGATTCTAATAAAGATTCAGAGTTGGTTATTCCTAAAGAAGATAAATTTGATTTATGTAAAGCTCTTTCTGGAATTTGAGATGTTGTTCCGACTCCTCTTGAAGAAACAATAAATTCTATTAAACCTTCTACAACTTCTCGAATATAAGAACTGGAATAACCCACGGAATTAGCAGAAATAGCCCATTCAACTAATTTTTCTACCAGACTTGTAGAAATTCCAACTGCCTCACACTTTACGGTTATTTCTCTAATTAGTTCAAGTTGAGATTCAGATAATCCTATGGATTGAGATGTAAAGTTTGAATTATGATTTGTTTTTAAGACGGAAGAAGATAATCCTATATCTTTAGATAATATCGATTCCTGTCTATTTACTTTCTTAGATATGGTTGAATCTGGTATAGAATAAGAATCGGTAGAAGAATTATGTAAAGATTCTAATAAAGATTCGGATGTTCCTATAACTGGAGAAAAAACGGGATATTCAACCAATTTTTTCATCGTTTCCAATGAATAACCAACACTTTTACAGTCTATAAACAACCTTCTGATTAACTCTAAATAGTCGCTCGAATATCCAACGGATTGAGATAAAAAGGAAAAATTGCGATTCGCTTTAGATATAAAAGAGGATATTCCAATTCCAACAGAATCCGACAATCCATAATGATAATTAGACCGCATTGTTTCAGAAAGCATCGATCCAATTATATTTGAGGTTAAAACCTCTTTCCGATTTACTTCTTTAAAAGCATCTGTCCAGCCTACGGATTGACAAGAAATCTCAATTTCCATTAATAATTTAGATAAATTATTAACATATCCTACACCAGAAGAGCCCCAAAAACCACGATGTCCCATCTTTAAACTACCAAAATCCGAAGATCCAACGCTTAAAATAGAAAAATCTGCTTGATGATTTGCTCTTTCCTGACCAATTGTTACTCCCGAAGTTTCTTTGGACAATATAGATGTATTATGTAACGTTTTTTCTATAGAAACTGCATAATCTATACCTTTTGAAGGTAACATTCCCTGTCTAAGAATACCTTTCTCCTGGGTCGCAAGAAAAGATACTCCGCGAGAAGAAGAACAGGTAAGTTCGTAGGGGCCACCCTCAGATGCAGGTATCGCATATCCAATTCCCCAGAAATCGAGGCTCAGATCATCAATTTTTCCTTCGGATACACCATTAGAGTCTGCTTCGACCACACCAAATATATGTCTGTATATTTTGAAAGATGGATCTTCGGACGATCCATTTTTTCTAAGAGCTGCATAATATATTGTTCCATTGGTTATTATCTCTACTATATTTGCTACTGCATTAGACGATAACACTGACAGATCTATATATGAATCAACGTCCGATAAGCTGAGATCCGTTGCATTTGTCGCAAAAACGAATCCGCCAGTAATAATCGCCTTTAAAAACAGATCCAGAGAGGTGCTGCTTGTATAATGTTCTAATACACCAGATGCCAACCCGACAATTGCCGACCCTGCAAATTTGTACTTAGTACGTTCGGTTCGGCCATCAGTCGAACCATTTTTCCTTACACCGAAATATAGATCCGAGGATATGCTTTTTACCTCGACGATGCAACCAATGCCTGAAGCATATCCTGTATCTATATCAGTCCATGCTCCCGTAGTAGACAGACTAATATCGGTGGCGTTGGTGAGAAAAGTTACGTCTATATAATACCCTATTATATAGACATTCATGTTCAGAGAATCGATTTTGACCTCGAACACATGGTTTCCGTCAATACCGCAGTGGTCAAAGGCCACGGTTCCGCCATACAGATAATCATATCTGTCATCCGTTGATCCATTTTTTCGGGTGCCCCATTTATAGCTAGCAGTAGTATCGATCCGCAGAGCAACGCCCGTAGCTCCTGCCGGGAGATCCGCAATATATGTATCGGCATCTACCGCAACCCATGCGTCGGATGTTCCGGGTGTGCATAAAACAGGAGTAACAGGAATAAATTGCTCTGCCATAATGATGACCTACGACAATAATCTAGTTTTTATTTCTTTTTCATCTAGCGGCAGTTTTCCCGCTACGCCCCGGTAATAGTTCGTTATGCTGGTAACGATTTTCAGGATCAAAGCTGGCCGCGATTTTACCATTTCGATAACGGAATCATGAAATTCCAAATCAAGATCTTCTTCTGAAACTTCTTGATAAAACCCGTATCCAAGCAACGTAGTTTCTGCTTCAGCTTGTAACACTGATTTGGCTTCCAGGTATGCCGGGTTCTGAAGATCTCCCTTGTATTGGGCGGTAAGAGCTTGCTTCCGTGTCGCCCAATCATCCCGATAATTCTTAATCGATCTTACAAAATCGTCCTGCTCCTGTTTTGAGCCCTTGCTCGCGATTACAGATCGCCATTCTGCGCCGCTAACCTGTCGGATTATTTAAACCACCTCAAAAATTCTTATCCTCTCTAAAAAACCACACAAACACATAGTATTCAAATGAATCTCTCCGCGTTACACTTGTTTCAAGCCCGCTTTTTAATTATTCTATTGATTTTATAGGAATAATTATTTATAATTATTCCTATAAAATAATATTTTTTATTTAGCTCTCTACACCAGTCAAGGCAATATTGATATCCGCACCAGGAGCAAAATACACAGTATCTCCAGAACCAATAGCACGAGAATTACTAATTGTGCCCCAAAGAAGGGTATTGGTATTTCCGGTCTCCGAATCCGAAAGGAAAGCAACCGTTGGAGTTCCCCATGATCCCGTTGCTGCGTTAAACACGATATTGATGTTTACAAATTTAGCACCACTGGACGCAGCCGGAAGATTTTCTACATTATTAGTAAAAGAAACTCTTCCATAATTACTCCCAGACGGTTCCCCCGTTATTTCTCCATTATCAGCAACCGACTCAGCTAATCCTACCCAAAGCGTAGCGGGAGGAGTCCAGGCCGCAGCACTAAACGCATAATCCATAGCTTTATTTCGAAGCCATGCGGTCCAATAATAAGTTGTTGTCATTTCTCATATACCCCATTTAATTTATTCTACCCTATCCGGCCAAAACGTACATTTTCCAATATGACCCAAACTAATTTTTGTATCAATATAAATTTTAAAACCTAAATCTCTAGCTCTATGACAAAAAGCATAGTCTTCTGAAAGATATGTTCCTTCTGGATAAAATGGATGGAAAAACGGATAAAATAAACAATTCGGAGTTCCATCGGGTTTGTTTCCAGCTCCAGAATCTACCAAAGGTAAGGTTTCCGACACAGATTTCAAAACATTTCTTGGAATTGCCATAAAACCAGAAGAGGCATATTTAACTTCCACCAGTCCAGGCGCATTAGGTCCAATTGTTATAGGGTCATCATTTAAATAATGAATAGCTAGTCGATGTTCCTTTAGATTTTTTATCCTATATGCCCCACAAATAATAGTTTTCTGTGCAATAGCTTCATCCACGATCTGTTTAATTGCATCAGGATTCCAAACTATATCATCGTCGATAAATAATAAAACATCGGCATCGGTTTGAGTCAAAAATTCGCTTGCTACAATAGATCTTGCTCTACAAATCAAAGAATCTTGACTCTCATTACCAAAACTGATTTGTAAATCATTATTTGCAGACATCCATACACCAAAAATAGAATTTATTGATGCCCAATCTGGATTTCTTATACTGCAAATATTAATTACAACTTTCTTTGTCATTGTTTTCTCCTCCTCAAATCTAAATAGATTAAACTAAAGAAAACCATATGAACCACGCACCCTATTTTCGTAAGTATACATCTTTTTAGTAGTAATGGTCATCTTTTTTAACCTATTTTATTCTTAATTAACCTACAAAGATCGCAAGATAAATCTTTTTACTCTGTGGCCTTTTATTCATAGATTGAGACACCACATCAATCAATCTATACTTTCCATAAATATCCTTAACTTTCCTGCTTAATTCCTCAAGGCCAACCGCATCAACAAGAAGAATCTTTTCATTAGAATTTTTAGACTTTTCCATGAAAAACAAATAAGACCGCTTGCCAAAACTTCTAATATCAGCCGCCTCATGAAGAACTTTAACGGGAATATCTCCCGAAGGAACCTTTTCCAATTCTTTCTGAATCTGATTAACAAGTCCCTCTACACGAAGAATATAATTTCCCGTTATAATTTCAGTCTTAATTGGAGAATCTTCTTTTTGTGCTACAACATCTCCAATCTCATCATCTTTCTTTATTTCCTCTTTCTTCTTATACATAATAAAAAAACCTCTAAAAATGGATTATGAGACTAGCATTTAAATTATGCCAGTCTGATAAAGAATTCCTTTTGGTCTGGCGACATGAGTTACAGAATCGACCCAAGCATACACATTATGTTCAAAACCATCTACGGAATCAAACAAATTTACATTTAGGGGAATGTTTGCTGGCCCAATCCCTTGAGAATTTCCGTCAGCAATGGGACGAACCCCGAAATCCTTATCGTGATAAGAGAAGGTTTCGTAGCAAGGAGATCCCATATATGTACCAATACCAAGAATATTACTCTCGGTTACTCCCTCGTCTACACCGATAAGAGTACATCCTATATTTTTAATGTAAGTAACCATACTATAGAATTCTCTCTGAACGGCAACCTTTTCTCTTATATAATCCCTGTCCGCATCACTCGTTTCTACATGATCGAAAAACTCAAAGTAATTGGTAGCATTTACGACCACTGTATCAAGCTTAAATCCGCGATTGGCTCTAATGTCCTGAGCAATAGCCCTGATGTCACCAAGAGGATCGGCAGATCCAGACCAAGCCCCGCCAGCCTTCAAATCTAGATTAGTAGTGGACGCATCTTTCCCAGCAATAAGCTGAGTAAAAATGTCGGTATTAATCTGATCTGCAATAACCCAGCCCATTTGAGTATAAACATCTCTTACATCAGACTCGAACGTTGGATTCTCGATATCGTTCTTCTTGAATGCAGTTCCAGCTTTTCTTATTGCAGTATTAATAGGAACCGCTTCTCCCAATGTAATAGAAACGTTGTTCCAAGAAGTCTCCCGAGTTCCACCAAGAGAAGGTTCTACCTTCTTGGGATCGGTATCCGCAGTATAAGTCTTTCTCTTTGCAATTATGGCCTGAGTGCTAATCTCCTTAAATGGATACTTCCACAACATAGGAAGATTTGGAACCATAAATTCGCGAATTAAATCGCTAACGGTTTCTTTATCTTTATATAGATCAGTATTAGGTTTGCTTGCCATTGTTTTTTTCACTCCTTAAGCCTGGGTCGTCGGAATTCCGTAGAAAAGCGCGCCAACGTACTGACCGCTTGCATCAGTAGCCACATGACAGGAAATTACAGGTGATGCGGCTGCACCATCTTTCTTCCAAAGGGCATCAGAATTGTCATACAGCAAATGATCTCCAACGGCAATATCGGTAGTAGCCTCTACAGCAACAGGATAATAAGCAAAACCAAACAGGGTTACTTGAGTATGCCTTAGATATAGGCCCGCAACTCTTTCGGCAACGGTATCAGCAGCAGCGGAATTTACAGGAATCCTCACTGGGCCGATAGGATCGCTTCCAATCACGCCGACAATTGGATTTGTGTTAGTTCCCTGAGCAGACAGAATTATTTTCCCCTGCAATCCAGAATAAGTATATGCAGAATCGCTCGTTGCTAGAGTTACGAAATCTGGCGCTGTAGGATCATCATCGTAACTTATTTGAGATGCCCAGGAATAAAGAGGTCTATCAAGTAAAGCCCCACCATTAGAATATGTCTTGGTAGAAGCTACGGTAATCGCACCCTCTTCCAGCCAAGCATCAACAATAATCGGGGCGTTTACAGCAGTTTGAGACTGATTAGTTACAGTCTTTAATGCCATCGAATCATAAACGGTTGCCATCTATTTGTCACACCTTAAGTAAATTTTATTATACAACTGGTCCACCAGTAGCAGCCAAGAATCCATCACGCTTTGCTTTTCTGGCCGCCATTTTCCTAACTTCTTCGGTTTCTTCAGACTCTACAGCCGAACCCTTAAGCTCGACCGACTTAGCCGCAGCAAATTTCACGGCATCTTCAGCATATTTCTGCGTAAAAGCAATGGGATCTTTAACATATTCCGCAAATGCGGCAGCGATATCTTGTGTAATAGCAGGAGGATATATTTCCTGAAGCATTTTCTTAGTTTGATCGTCTTTATAAGAACGGAGATCAGAATTCTCTTTAAGAATAGCGTCAATTTTTTCTTCGAGAGAAGAAACCTTATCCGCAGTTTCTTTTATCTTAGAAAACTCTTCTTTAGACTTAATCCCAATTTCCTGAGACACCAATTCCCAATCAATTGTCTTTGCGACAGGCTGAGGAGGAGCAACCTCGATTTCGGGATTGGGAAGAGGAGTTTCTTCTGAAACAACCTCTGGAACAACCTCTGGAACAGAAGCTTTAATCTCGGTATTGGCCTCAGTCTGAACTTCGGGAGAATGAACTTCTTCCTCACCAGAAGCTTCTACTTTAACCTCAACCTCTTCTTCTTTCTTTTTCTTCATTACTTGTTCACCTTTATCAGAATTATCAATATTATCTTCGTCAACAACTTCTGGAGAAGAAGCGGCTATGGCCTCGGTTTGAACAATTTCCACGTTACAAACCGAATTTCCATCTTCATCCTTTAATGGACAAGCTCCGCCCTGACTATTTTCTTCAATACTCAAAAAAGAAATAGCATATATTTCTATTGAATCTGGATTTGTCATTTCACCAGAGATAACACCCTCAATAGAAATACCAGAATAATCTCCAGACTGAATTTTTTCTTTCCAGATGGGACACAAAACCGAACCCGAAACCTTGAACCCATCATCGTAAATTGCTGCGTCGAAAACGCCAATCATGGTTTCTGGAATAGATTTATGATCGACATTGAATATTCCTCCTTTAAAAGTAGAAATCGCACCACGAATGAGATCTTCGGTAGCCTCAAATGTTGCAACAGCTTCACCATTTTCATTTCTCAATGGTAAATTTATAGATGGAACTACAGCAAGGACCTCAACTTTCAATGCCGAAGATGCACCGTTTTCAAAAGTAACATTTTCTTTTGGAAAGCTCGCAGCAAAACGCATTAAAAAGAGAAACACCAAAACAAGATAAATGATAATTTAAAAAAATGAATTAAATAAAAAAAGAAAAAATTCCTGTCGAGGTTTATCATATCAAAAACAAACAAATCTGGCCTCTACAGAATTCAAAATAGACCGCATATAAATACAACAACGTCAATTATCTAGCACTAATGGATAGAAGTTATTAAAATGAACCGCAAAACAAACATATCTTGCTTTTGCCCAGTTATCCCCAAACTCCTTTTTGTAATCGTGTTCCTTATAAACATCAAACCTCAATTCAGCCTCAGATCTGGATATTTCTAAGACAAGATCATCCCCCTCATCCTGCTCAATATAGATAGAACTATCGGAAGATTTGAAATAAACTTTAGTTCCAGGAAGAGCTTTATATAATCTATAAAATATATGATCTTCTGAAGCCAAATAAAAAAGTTGTAACATTTTTTATCACGACACAGATTCAGCAAAAGCTATTGCCATTCTTCTACAATCATCTTTGGTCTTAGCAACAAAACCAATCGGAAGACTTAAATCTTTTTCAGGATGTTCCTTTAAATATTCCTGTGTCCACCCTGAACTACTCGTTAAATCTCCCTCTTTTACTATATGCCCGACCTCAAATCCACAAATCACACGATGACTCCACCCATAATATTTTTGACTTCGTTCCGCCCACCCAATTGAACAAACAGAGTGAGTTGGAGCAGCTTTTTCAGGAGCTATTCCATATTTCTCCACCAAATTTTTCGCATCTTTCGGGTTCCCAATATAATCTCCTGAAGGGGTATACGCCATTTCCAGAACAATATTTTCCCCTATTCCAAACTCTGACCCATCATATTCTTCACTTCTAATTTCATAGCCATCTTTCTTTACAACATTCAAAACTCTAATTGGTTTCATATTAACCCCATTTTTCTTTTTTTTAAATTTTCGAATATTTCTATTTCTTTATCCCATTTTTTCTGTTCTTCTTCGTTAAGAGAATTTGTATGGTATAAGCGATGACAAAGACAACAAACTATTATACATTTTCTCGCTTCAAGTTCCAGTTTCTTAATAGAATACCCAGATTTTATTCCCTCAAAAAGACTAAAACATTTTTCTTTGGGAAAAACGTGATGCGCCTCAAGAACAGAAGTCCGATTTTCGCCGCAAATAACACACGGAGAAGAATTTTTATAATTTATATACCATTCTTTTAACTTCGCTCTCCATTTTGCATTATATTCTCTTTGTTTTTTTCTATTTCTTTTTTTCCAAGCCTTTAGATATAATTTTCTTTTATTTTTAGACTTAAAAGGCATATTAGATAATAAATATTATAATATTTATAGGTTTCTATTCGAAAAATTATATAGAACATTCTAACAATTGATTACTCCGCATTGTCATCCATTAATATTCTCCCTCTTTTTATATTTTCTAAATTTAATAGAAATAATTTCATCTTCACACGCAGAACACAAATTCGACTCTCTGGATTGTACTTTTGAACCACACCGTTTACATCTTTTTTTCACGAACCCACCTCGCCAACGAAGAAGAAATGGCGGAAAGAGCACACAATAGAACAAATGCCCCTCCCAAACTTAAACTCGTTGCAATCCATCCGGGCCAAAATACTGCACTCCAGAGTTCTCCTACCAAAATACCTATTATTCCACTCAAAATCACAAAAAAATATATTATAAAGTCATTAAACTTAGACGTATAAATCATCACCTTTATCATCTTTTGATGGAGACTCTTCGTTTTCCTGACTTTGACTATAATCAATTACCACCTGCCCAGATATAACTCCGAGAGAGACCACTAAACTACTTAAAAAATCCAAAAAACAAAAATCGATACAGGAACCCTCAACAATCTTTCCGTCTATCTCTTGAGCAGGAACATAACGGGTACATTCTTCTTTTAAGCACTCCGTTTCAACTCCCGTTATTTGAGACCATCGAGGACAATATTTAGGATTATTTTCGACCATCAAAAACAGTCCATGCAACAAAACACATTCATGTCACAGAAAGAACATCTTCCGCTACATTTCTTTTCAAATTTCTCTTTCTCTATATTAGACAAAGAATTTTTTATTGCTCTTTCGGCTTTTTTATATATCTTTTCATCCCTTAGCAACTGAGCTTCATAGGTAACATCATCCCCCAGAAACTTAAAAATAAGCCTTTTCATAGGAACGTCATATTTCTGTTTATAAAGTTCCGACAAAAAATATCCTTGAATTTCATATTGATCAGAATATGTCTTATGAAAAACACCAGTTTTCCAATCAAGACCAATACAATCGTCTGGTTCCCATAACCAATCAAAAACCGCCACGGCCCGTTTCCCACTTATATCTCCATAAAACCTCGCGGGATTATTTTTATCCTCATAACTCGTTTCCGCAATCCCACCAGAAGGTAAACACTCTAAAAACTTCTGTGCGCGAAGTAATTGTTCCTGTTCTCTAACATCTTCAGAAACAAAATTACGTTGCGAAATCATTGAATGAATTTTCGAGCCAAATTCTAATTGGGGTGACGCTATTGGAGATTTAAGTCCTATGATATATTTTAAATAATAAGCTCTGGGACAATTTCTGTAAAGATTGACCTGGCTTGTAGAGATAATTTTAGGTGGCATAAGTTTATCACCAGAGAAGAATATAAGAATTAGGATAATAATTAGGAAAGCCGCGAACATAATCTCCATAATCGTTGCCGCTACTTGATGTTATTTTATGAGAATGAATCTTTCTATTCGGCCCCCATTTTTCATTTTCAAGGAAATAAAGCTGGAGCTGGCAATAACTTATAATATCATAAAACTGATCCTTAATTTCCTTCTCTTTATCAATTACGTCTTGCTCAGAATAAACCTTCGCCATATTCTTAAGACGATCAAATTTTCTATAAAGATCTCCAACCATCCCATTCATACCAAATTCTATATAATATTTGTAATATGAATCTCCATATTCAGGATATTTTTGCTTTCTCAAATTAAACAAGTCGAGATTAATAGTTTTAATCACTTCTTCTTGCGAATTAAAAAGAGTCCAGTTCGTTTCCTTCATATTAAGAATCACCCTAAAAGAGTTTTAGTTTAATATGACCTAAAAAGATATAAAGGTAACGGTCCTTAAATTTCTATTTTATTGCGTTTATTTTAACAGAAAATGTAAAGCTGGCATTATCCGTTCCCGCATCTGTGACAGTATATTTTATACGAAGAGTATCAGGAAATGGACCCTGATTAACTGTAGACGCAGACATGGTAGCATCTGTAGGAGTAACAATCTCGCTTTCGGCGGCATATTCCCGATTAAGAATCATAAGGTAGCGTTTTGTCCCACCATTTCCTAATACATCTGCAAATCGGCCCAGGTCATAAAAATTGGTTCCATCAACTGTTCCCTGTAACCAAACCGCCAGTATGTCACCCACATCTGTAGCAGCCGCAGTAACATCCAATTGAACAATAAGAGATTTTGTTCCTTTTAAAAAAGAAAATTCTTCTGATGTTCCCGAAGCAGTTGCAGCCGCAGAACTAATTATTGTTTTGAACCCGCCTTTATTGATAGAAATAGTCATGTTTTTATAGTAATTAAGTAATATATATGAACATTATTTTAAAAATATGAATTATATATTAGTGTTTTCCGCACTTTTTGCAATTTTTTTTCTTTATTCCGTTTTTGGTTCCAAAGGGACCATTTCTTCATCTTTTATGAAATTCGAAATGGGGATTTCTTTCGGTTCCAAAACCACATAACGAGACACATCACGATCAGAAAGATTATATTTGATATAATGGGTTATAAAAGATTCACAATCTCCCTGACAAATAATATTTATTTGTCCACGATCAGACTTTCTACAAAGGAGAAACATAATATACTTAATAAACGTTTTAATATTTAAATTTATTGGTTAATATTTATGTCCCGTAACTTTACTTAACCAGTTTATATCAAACAATTCCTCTCTTACAAAATAATAATCTTGCCCAACCATATCTTTTAATATATTTGGAACATGAAGTGGAGCAGTAGAATATTTTTTAGATCTTGGTTTGTTGCGCTCTAACAAAATACTAATTCGATTTGTATTGTCAGAAGCTAAATCCTCCGCGTGTCTCCTCTTCCATTCTTCAACACAGGCAGGGAAACATCTTATATAATGTTTTAAAGAAAAAGAAAAAACATCTCTTTCGGGAGGAACATTATGAAGAGTAAATCCCTTTCTTGATAAACCCATTTTTCCAATATGAAAATTATCTCCACCAATATAAGAACTTAAATTGGGAACATTTCTGACCACACGCATAGTTCTCATATCGTAATGAACATCTTCGGACCCAAAATCTAAATCCAATCTACTATGTCTCAAAGAATTATAATTTTTTGACAATTTTAGTTCTTTTATTAAATTTATAGCATTTTTTGTATCTAGAATTTCATCTCCCTGAATTTCAAAAATCCATTCTGACCTACACTTATTTATAAGAGAATTTAACTGAAAATCAATCGATTTCCAATTTGTTTTAAATTTATCTGGAATATTAAATATTTGAACTTTATCTGGAAACATCCCTTTTATTCTTTGGAGATATTCTTTTGTTCCATCTGTAGACCCGCCATCATTTAATAATAGTTTGTCGCAAAAAGGTAAAACAGACACGATAGCTTCTACAAATGGATAACCACCAGATATCGCATTTTTTATTGTAAAAATTCCAGTTAACAACGTCCCATCTAAAACAACGTCATGCCTATTAAATTTACAATTATCTATAGTAATATAACTATATGACATGGTTCATCACATTAAAAATTCTATATTTAATTTAGTGGGATAATACCCTGATGCGGCATACCCTATAAATTCAGAAGATTCAAATGGGGGTTTATTTACTATCACCTGAGAATTATATAGACTCCACGTAGACGGCATAATCATTAAAGATTCTAATATTTTTAAAGTTTCAGGATCTTTTTCTTTCATCATTCTATACCATTCTTCCGAAACGCTATCCGCTTCCTCACAACCGAAATTACAGGGAAGAAATGGAATAACCTTAAGATTAAAATATCTTAAATGAACTTGAAGCTTCCAAGGAATATCTTTTAATTTAATTCTGCAACCACCATTAATCTCCGCTTGAGGAGTGTTCCTGGCAATTTCAAAAACTGGATCTGGAAACCTTTTTGTGTAATCAACAAATGCTCGGCAACAGCACTCCGGATATCCCAACATTTTACCCATATTAAAATCGTCATTTTCTAAATAAAAATCGCGGAACTTTTTATTTAGTTTCACATCAGTAGAAACTACTCCATATATAGAAGTATTACCATCTAATTTTTCTACAATTTCGTGTTTATGCCCAAAATTCTCAAATGATTTTATTCTCGCAAGAGGAGAAAAAAATAGCCCTTTGTCTACTAAATATTCTATTTGATCATCATAATTTAAAGTATTTAAATAATAAACATTAATATCTCGATAACCACTTAAAACCGATTCTAATTCTACATCATGAATTAATTTTTTAATCTTTTCTAAAGAATCAAAAAGTCCATATCTCCCGCATTTTGGCAAAAAAGTAGAAAAATTATCTAGATCGATCATGACATCCTCCAGTACAGCTATCCATATGACTAAATCCGTGTTTGTCCCGCTTTGTTTTTTTGTCCAGCTTCTCGTTTTCTGGGGTCCACCCAAGCAAACGAAGGTTGTTTACCATCCTTTCTTTTGTATCTCCAAAAACCCAATCGCTTCTTACCAAATAATTAAATCTTTTTTGGGGTAAAACATAATCTTCATAATAGTTATGGATATCTATACTTAAAAATATTCCAGGGAAAAGTTTTCTCAAAATATTTTCAACGGATTGAAACATAGAAAAATATGCTTCACAATATGTGGTTTTCGATCTAAAGTCTCCATTTTTTCCTTCACTTGGACATCCTCCGGCACAGGCAACAAAATATCTACAGCCTTTACACTCCGTTTCCCTTAATGCTTTCCACCTAATATTAGCGGATTCCTTAGATGCATAATAATAACCATCTTGGAAACACCTATCACATCTAGCTAAGTTTCCATCAGGTAGAACTGTTTTGCAAATAGTAGTTATATAATCGCATCTATTAAATATACAAGTAGATTTTGGTTCTCCGACCAAAGCACTTTTAATCTCCTCGATCAACCGGAAATCGAAGCTAGGATAATTAATAGTTGCATCAAGCAATTTTCTAAAAACGTCGGTCAATTCTTTCGGGGTTAATGCGTACTTTGTAATTTCAGAATTTTTAGAAAACGCTGGAACAAAGAGAGGATTAAAGCGTCCGCCTTTTGTATTTTTTGCGCACCAAGAAATTAAATTGTCTATTTTGTCTGGTGTAGCATTCGCCCGACTCAAAATCGTAATACATCCGAATTTTATATCATTATCCTTTAGTTTTTGAATATTGTCCGAAACGGTTTCTTGAAATTTTTTATTTGCCTCTTCAGTTCTCGGACCCCTCAAAATATTATATTCGGGAGGACCATCAACAGAAATTCCAAGTATTGTCCTATATGTTTTCAAAAGTCTGATATGTTCGGAGGTTAAAGGAACCCCCAAACTGGATTGAATACTAGAATTCTGTCCATATTTTAACATTTCAGATAAAAAAAATTCCAAATCTTCATTAGGAAGGCTAAAAACCTCTCCTCCGTGAAGAATTACGCGAACAGATTCTTTTCTTTCCTTGGACTCTTCTACCAATTTCCTTACCGTTTCCGCCATTTTATATTTATCGTATTTTTTAAAAACAGATGGATTATTTTTTCTAAAAGAAGGATCTTCAAAACAATATAAACATCCATTTTCACACGAATCCGCTTTCGGATAAAATAGTATTGTAGACAAAAAAATCACCAATTTTTAGGTAAATATATCAGAATGATTACAAAAATTATTGAAAGGATAATTAGAGTGATTGGCATAACCATAATTTGAGTTTGCGTATCCGGTTTTGCAAGCATTCGCATAATCTGTAGCGCAATCGTCCGAATACCCATCATAACACGAATCTCCCCAGGGATCATAACAATTATTGGCGTATCCCGTATAACAATCATTATCATAAAAAGATACCTGCGAATTCTCGTGAACATCTCCATCCATATGTTCGTCATACGCACTATAAACAACAGAACACGTATGGTCATACCAAGTCCCAGTTGTGGTACAATAAGATCCTTTTATGTACGCCTCCAAGTCATACCACAAATCATAATAATCACAATAGTTATCATTATGGGCAGGAATATTGTAATGATCACACGTATCATAAAAATCACAAAAATTTCCTCCCCACGCACAGGTATTTCCGAAATTACAAAAGTCTCCCCATCCACAAGTATTGCCAAAAACAGGATAATGTGTTTCGGGTGTTGATCCCGGATTATTACTCCAATGCACATTATTAGTTGCGTTAGAATAAGCAACATTCTGATAGCAAGACGGAACGTGATTTACATGATAATTTTCTTCGGTACATTCACTTTCGTTTGTCCAATTATAACACGTAGTATTTTGATATGTTGAACTCGGAACATAATCAACATAATATCCACTTACATTAGAATGATTTGTATAATCTCCGCAACCCATTAATATAATTTTATACTCGAAAGTATTTAAAGATTTTGGTATATTTTTATTTATACTTGGATATGTCTATACTATATGGGAATAAAATTTGAGGTTTATAAGTAGCGATTCTGACTAAGGTTTTCATGTCGCAAAGGAAGGGGATGGGCGCCATATGGGGCATATTCTGAGTAAGTATGAAATAACAATTTTCTAAAACTACGGGTAATATCTCGGAAATTGGAAACGTTCCATAAGCTATGGGCACAATATAGACATTTATCAGAAAGTAGTTAACAAGTATACTTCAATCCAAATTATTATATTTAAAATAATGAAATTTAATTAAAATATTTATCAAAATATTATATAAATCATACATTTATTAGATGAATTTTTAAATTTGTACTTACTAGTATATACTAATATTTATTATAATCTTATGATACATTTATATATGATTGATGACTACTATTAAATCTACGGTATTATCAAAATTTATTTTTTAAAAAATGACAAGAGAAGCAATTTAAGACAAGT
>CALMFM010000155.1 GCA_937862575.1 uncultured Bacillota bacterium | reverse complement strand
TCATAAAGATTATGGCTGCCAATATAGCGAATTTGTATATTTTGCTAATCTTGTCCTTCATGAAGAAAATATAATTCATATAAGCAAATCCAATTACTGATATATACAAAGAGAAATGTTCGGTTGCATAGCTATTTTCAAACCCATAGAATCCAATAGGTTTCTGTTCAACAAATATCTTAGCTAATATTCTAATATAAATATTTGGCTGGAAGAATTCCATATTATATCCAAAAACATTGATTATCCAAGCTTTGTCCGTGAAATCTACTGTTCGTCTATACGTTTCCTCAAATATAAATAGAATTGACGGATAGGCGATGACCGCAGCCATAACCACTCCCAACAAAAGCAGAACAACGAAAATTGCTGTTTCCTTTACGAAACGGAAAAATTTGAAGTCCGGTTCTTTGAAATATTCAATAAGATAAGCAAAACAAATAAATGCAAGCAATGTATATCCCAAATAGAAATCATAAAGAATACTAGCCATTGCAAACAGCGGTACAATCCATCTGTTTTTCCTAAAGAAATAATGGATAACCACTAAGGCAACAGGCATATAAACGGTCAAGGACAAGAAAACCGGGAAAGCCATGAAACTTACTGTTCCTCCACCGATGAAATAAATTATACTCATCCAGAAGATAGTTCTGTTCTTCATGCCTTTAAGAGATAAATAATAGGCAAACAACATGACTCCTGTTAATATTTTAACCAATTCGGTTACAGAATATGCCACTTCGATTGGCATCAAATAACTTAAAAGGAATGTAATCCCGGTAAAGATATCAATAGGTATGTAATAAACATCAGAAAAGAATGATGCGCCTAAATAGTTATTCAAATTAAACCAAGAAACCGTGCCGTCCTTTAGTCCGCCGATAAAGTCAACCATAATCGTATAATACTGTAAAATATCATCAGAGGCGTTATTATAGAAACTATTATGGATTAGAATCATACCGGTCTCAATCAAAAATAAAACCGAAAAAACAATCAACGCAATTGCTTTGAATGTCTTCTTCCGATCTGAAAATGTGTTTTCAATCATTGCTGTGAACCAAGTTTTTACATTGGTAATGAATTCTTTTATCTTCTTCATTAAGCCCTCTGCACACTACTACACATTGTCGTTATATTATATCACATGTTTTTAATCAAAAAAAGCCAGAAATGACAGATAAATGCTACATTATTACAAATAATATTATATAATATTTAACAGGTGATGCAATTGGAACAAGCTATATTGGTTGGTTTAAACATCAACGACGATCCTAATTTTGATAATTCAATGATCGAACTGGCCAACCTCGCAGAGGCGTGTGAAGTCAATGTCATTGGTACAATAACACAAAATAAGGAAGCTCCAACTCCTAATTATTATGTAGGAGAAGGAAAAGTACAAGAAATAAAAGAAGCCGCAGTTGCTCTTGATGCAGATTTGGTTATTTTTAATGATGAACTCAGCCCAAGCCATATAAGAAACCTCGAAACGGCGCTTGAAATAAAAGTAATCGATAGAACGGTATTAATTCTAGACATTTTTGCACGGAGAGCTAAGACCAAAGAAGCTATGTTACAGGTGGAATTAGCCCAAGCGGAATATTTTATGCCAAGAATCGTCGGCGCTTATAAATATTTGTCGCGTCAAAAATCAGGAACCGGCTCAAAGGGCCCTGGTGAACAACAGTTAGAACTCGACCGTCGTATTTTAAGAGATAAAATAACTAAATTGAAACACGATCTCAAGGATTTGGTTCAAATAAGACGAACTCAGAGAGATAAACGTAAAAAGAATGAAGTTTTCACTGTTGCACTTACCGGCTATACTAACTCCGGAAAATCAACTTTGATGAATTCGATTATCGATGTGTCTTCTACACATAAAGACAAGTATGCTTTTGAAAAAAATATGCTTTTTGCTACCCTGGAGACAAAAACTCGCAGAATCCATCTTGATAACAATCATATATTCCTTCTCACTGATACGGTAGGGTTCATCGATAGATTACCACATCACCTTATCGAAGCGTTCAAATCAACTTTGGAAGAAATCTCCGAGGCATCATTAATTCTACACGTTATAGATATTTCTAATCCTAACCACGAAAATCAAATACATGTTGTTGAAGATGTATTGAGAGATATCGGAGTAAGCGATATCCCGATAGTACATGTATACAATAAAACCGATTTATTGAAAGACATACCTTTAAATAGCAGAGATCATTCAATTTTCATCTCCGCAATCAATAATTACAATGTTCCAAGATTGCTAGATTTAATCGATTTTGAACTCTATAAAACAATAACTAAAGTTGAAATGCTTATTCCGTTTGACAAAGCGGAAATTTACTCAGAACTTAAGGAAAATTCAAATGTTTTGGAAACGGAGTATTTGGATAACGGTATCAGAATTGTTGTGGAATTAAATAACTATCACTTCAACAAATATCACTCATTTATAAAATAAAAACAGGAAATCAATCCTGTTTTTTTAATCCCTCAAAAAATTCAATAACTATTTTTCGTATCTGCTCGGCGTTTTCAGCGCCGACAATTAGTGATTTTGTTTTGGAAGCCCCTGGCAATCCTTTTAAATACCAAGCCCCATGACTTCGCATCTCCAAAGTGGCGATATGTTCTCCTTTAAGAGATTCAAGTTTTGAAAGGTGTTTTAAGATATATTCTTCTCTTTTTTCAAAAGGAATTTCTTTTTCGTAAGTGCCTGTGTCAAGAAACTCAATAATTTGTTTAATTAAGAATGGATTCCCCAATAAACCACGGCCAATCATAACTGCGTCACAACCAGTGTATTCCAACATGTGTTTTGCGTCTTCGGGAGATCTGATATCTCCATTTCCGATAACGGGAATCTTAACTGCTTCTTTGACTTTTTTGATAATTTCCAAATCCGCCGACCCTGAGTACATATCCGATCTGGTTCTTCCGTGCACGGCTATTGCACTTATTCCAACCGCTTCAAGCTTCTTGGCCAACTCAACAGCATTTATGCTTTTATGATCCCATCCGCTTCTTATTTTGACTGTAACAGGTTTTTTAACGGACTTTACTACTTCTGATACGATATCTATCGCTAATTCTGGCGTTGTCATTAGTTTACTACCGGCTCCGGATTTGACAACTTTAGGCACTGGACAACCCATGTTTATGTCAATTATACTCGCATCAGTAAATTCATCTATATATATTGCGGCCTTAACCATGGTTTCAACTTCACTTCCGAAAAGTTGTAAAGCAATCGGTTTCTCGTATTCATGAATTTCTGTCATATCTTGTGTCTTTTGATTTTCAAATAACAATCCTTTATCCGATATCATTTCGGTATAAATGAGTCCGGCACCAAATTCTTTAAGAATCATTCTATAAGCCATATTTGTTACGCCGGCCATTGGAGCCACAAGCACTTGATTATCGATTTCCAAATCGCGGATTTTCCATTTCATAACAATCACTCTTTCTCTAAAATCAAATAATATTATATAATAATTTTAGCCAAAAACAAAACAATAGAATATTTTTTGAAATATGTTATAATACCTTGCAGGAAGTGATATGATGAATGATTATTTGGTTAAGGCTTATGCATTTGATGGTACAGTAAGAATATACGCCGCCACAACGACAAAGCTTGTAGACGAAGCCAGACAGATACACGGTACATGGCCGGCAGCTAGCGCCGCATTAGGAAGAGTCCTTACCGTTTCTTTGATTATGGGCGCCATGTATAAAGGCGATCAAACACTCACCATAAGAATTAATGGTGGCGGGCCAATCGGCGAAATCGTTTCTGTAGCCAATGCGCACGGTAGTGTCAAGGCAATTGTGGAAAATCCAGAGGTTCATTTCTCACAAAAAGATAAACTGGCGGTTGGGTTGGTCGTTGGAAACGATGGATTCATTCATGTAACCAAGGATTTGAAAATTCGTGACGTTTTTACTTCAAGTGCAAAACTACAGACTGGTGAAATAGGTGATGATTTTGCATATTACTTTGCCGTTAGCGAGCAGATTCCTTCTTCAGTCGGCGTTGGAGTTCTTGTCAACGAGAATAATGAAGTTTTTGCGAGTGGTGGTTTTATATTACAAGTAATGCCGGGGGCTAAAGAGGAAACATTACAGAAAATTGAACAGAATATTTCAAAAATGAGACCAATATCCGAATTAATCAGCGAAAATAAAAAACCTGAAGACATAATTGAAATGATTACCAAGGGGGATCATGAATTCGTTGAAGAGATGCCACTTAGTTATCTTTGTGACTGCACAAAAGAAAGATTCGAAAAAGGGCTTATCTCTTTAGGTAAACAAGAATTAGGAGAAATGATAACCGATGATTCCTCTATTGAAATCGTTTGTCATTTCTGCAAAAAGAAATATGAGTTCACAATAGGCGAACTTATCAAATTAGAAAAAGAAAGTAAATAAAATAACAGCGACGAGTCAATGAACTCGTCGCTTTTTCTTTTATATCAATTTAATATATTTCTTTATTTCCCACTCTGTTACTGTTTTTCTAAACTCATCCCACTCTTTGCTTTTGAGTTCGATAAATTTATTAAATATATGATCACCAAGTGATTCTCTCATTAGTTCGCTTTCCTTTAGAAGATCTATTGCTTCTTTAAGATTGTCTGGAAGGTTTTTTACGCCTAATTCTTCTCTTTGTTCATGTGTCAATGCAAATAGGTTCTCATTTATTGAAGAAATCAATGGCAATTCCGATTCTATACCATCTAACCCAGCAGCCAATATTACTGCCATCGCCAAATAAGGATTTGAGGATGTGTCAACACTTCTGATTTCTGTTCTAGTGGTTCGCCCTCTTGTGGCTGGAATACGAACCATTACGGATCGATTATGTTCAGACCAAGACACATAACAAGGTGCTTCATATCCAGGAACTAACCTTTTATATGAATTCACTGTCGGATTTGTAATTGCGCAGAACGAACGTGAATGTGTCAAAATCCCTGTTAGCCATCTGCGACAAATCAAACTCAAGCCTTGAGGATCTTCGGCATCATAAAATGCGTTGTTACCATTTAAGTCTGATAACGAGCAATTCGTATGCATGCCTGATCCGTTTATGTTGGCAATCGGTTTCGGCATGAATGTCGCATGTAATCCATGTCTTCTGGCTATGTTCTTTACAACCAACTTGAAGGTTTGAACATTATCACAAGCTTCGACAATATTTGAAAACTCAAAATTAATCTCGTTTTGCCCGGGAGCTACCTCATGATGGCTGGCTTCCATAGTAAATCCTATTCGTTCGAGTTCCAAAACGATGTCTCTGCGACAATCGCCGGCCCCGTCGATAGGCGATAAGTCAAAATATCCGCCTTCATCCTTCACATCCATTGTAATATTGCCTTCGTTATCTAATTTGAACAAAAAGAACTCTGGTTCAAACCCTATATTGAGTGCGGAGAACCCTAATTTCTCCATTTTTTTAGCTACTCTTTTAAGATTTGAACGCGGATCGGCTAAAGATGGTTTTCCATCAGGGGTATACACGTCGCAAATCAGTCTGGCAACCTTTCCATAACTAGTTTCTTCCCAACTAAGAATCAACCATGTGTCATAATCAGGTCTCAGATACATGTCCGCTTCCATGATTCTGACAAATCCTTCAATTGAAGAGCCGTCAAACATGACCTTCCCATCTAGTGCTGTTTCTAATCTAGTGACCGGAATCTCAACGCTCTTAATCGTTCCCATGATGTCCGTAAACATCAATCTAATGTACCTAACATTTTCTTCCTTTGCGATTCTTAAAATATCGCTTTTTGTATATTTCTTCATTCTAATCTTCTTATGAACATCCGAAACAATGCGATGCATCTCCGATATGAACATAACCTTTCTTTTTAAGCGCCTTTGCTTTCGATAAATTATATTCTTATCGGATATAAAAATCAATAGGTTACTCGGAATCGAGTCCGAGTAACCTATTACATGCTTCTAACTTGTCTATGTGATTGTCCATTGCATATTTCAGAATATACTTATGCGCTTCTTCTTCAGAGTAACCTTCGCTAATCAATTTCCTTTTGCACTTGGCTAAGTTGTTTGATTCCTTTACTTTTTTTGCCAACTTGGCATTTTCCTTGTTCAAATTATCAATTTGCTGCGAATACTTTTGATATAGTTCCAAAGCATATGGCAGTTCAACATCCATTTTAGCTTCATCAACGAAAATCAAATTCGAATGGTTGATAAATTTCCGAAATGGATTTGATCCGATATTTGAAGTCAAATACAAGATTGTTGTTGCTTTTTGAATAACAACGTTTTCTATAAATGAGTAAAGGTCGTTAAGTTTATAAGATGAATGAATAATAACTACGCTATATTGGTATAAATCACTACGACTTATAGGTTTTTCAGTGATGGTAAATGATATGCTTTTTTCCGTAAGAATTCTTATAATGCGGTTCTTAAGTAGCCCGTCATCTAGACAGACAAGCACATTTGCCATACTAGTAATTCAGAGGATATTTATCCGTTAGTTTCTTGACTCTTGACTTAACTTCCGCGAAAACGTCCTCGTTTTCTGGATTGCTTAATATAAGATCAATCAAGATGGCTACTTCTTCAAAGTCGGCTTCCTTGAATCCTCTTGTGGTCATGGCTGGGGTACCCAATCTGATTCCAGAAGTGATAAAGGGTTTCTTTGTGTCATATGGAATCGTGTTCTTATTACAGGTGATATTGGCAGTATCCAATAAATTTTCAGCTTTTTTTCCTGTTAAATTTGTTTTTGAGAGAACGTCCAACAACATTAAATGATTATCTGTTCCGCCGGATACTACATGATATCCTAGATCCATGAACTTCTGTGCGAAAGCTTTTGAATTTTTCAATACCTGTTTTTGATAATCGTTAAACTCGTCTGTCAAAGCTTCTCCAAATGCGACTGCTTTTGCGGCAATTATATGCATTAACGGTCCGCCTTGAATACCAGGGAAGATAACTCTGTTAACGCTCGCCGCTATTTCTTCGTTATTTGTCAGAATGATTCCGCCTCTTGGGCCGCGTAAAGTCTTATGAGTGGTCGATGTTACTATATCAGCGTAATCACAAGGATTTGGATGTAACTTAGCTGCGACCAATCCCGCGATGTGAGCCATATCAACCATAAATAGAGCCCCTACCTTGTCGCAAATCTCTCTAAATCTCTTGAAATCGATAATTCTCGGATAGGCGCTGGCTCCAGCAACTATTAATTGCGGCTTAATTTCCAATGCCAATTTCTCTAATTCTTCATAATCAATGGTTTCTGTTTCCTTATTCACAAAATATGGATGAAACTCATAATCGATGCCACTGAAACTTAACGGATGCCCATGAGTTAGATGTCCACCTTGATCCAATGCCATTCCTAAAACTTTGTCACCTGGTTTTAGAATTGCTCGGTACGCTCCCATATTGGCAGTCGAACCAGAATGAGGTTGAACGTTTGCGAATTGTACATTAAACAATTTTTTAACTCTGTCAATAGCTAAGTTTTCGGCTTCGTCAATAAATTCGCAACCACCATAATACCGCTTGCCAGAATAGCCTTCAGCGTATTTGTTTGTCAATACGCTGCCGTCTGCTTCCAATACAGATTTAGACACAAAATTTTCTGAGGCAATCAGTTCTAGATGTGACTCTTGTCTGTGCAGTTCTTTTTGAACGATTTCATAAAGTTCATTGTCTGTTCTTTTCAATTCCATTTTTTACTCCTATCAACTTTCTCTGAAATAATTTTGATATAATTTCATAAACTCCTCAAGACCAAGTACTTCGGCTCTGGTCTGGGGATTGATTTTTTCTTTTGACAATATTTCAATCAACTCATCTTTTGCATATTTATTATAACCGTTAGCCAGATTGTTTACCAAGGTTTTTCTTCTCTGACTAAAACATTTGTGAACGAAATTATAAAACTCTGTGTTATCCGTTTGGTTAACCTCTTTAATAATGTCCAACCTGATCACAGCCGAGTCGACGTTTGGTTGAGGATAGAAAACAGCTTTCGGGACTTTGAAAAGGTATTTGGCGATCGTTTGATGCTGAATTATAACGCTTAGCGCATTATAATCTTTAGTATTTGGCTTAGATGTAATTCTTTGCGCCACTTCCAATTGCATCATAAGCACCATTGAATCTATATTTTTTAACTCTTCAAGAAACTTCATTATGATTGGCGTGGTTATATGATAGGGAAGATTGCTTATGACTACAGTCCTTTCGCAACCGTCAAAATGATTCAAAATATCCTCTTCAACATTGGCTTTTAATATATCTTTATTGAGCAAAATCAAATTTTTAAAACTGCCTATTAAGCGCTGTAAATGGGGAATTAAGTCTTCATCTATCTCATAAACTATCACAGATTTTGCTAGTTTTACAATCTCTTTTGTTAAAGCTCCGAGTCCGGGACCGATCTCTATCACACAAGTTGTATTATCTATCTTTGCTGAGTCGATTATTTTATGAATGATGTTTTCATCAAGCAAGAAGTTTTGACTAAATTTTTTCTTGACTGAAAAATCGTCTTGGCTGACAATTGCTTTCCTTATTCTGTTACTATTGTTGTCGGCCAATTAATTCATCAATCCTTTCTAGATTTATTCCTAACATATTAATTGTTTTTAAAAATGCTTTTCCGTTTAAAATCGGTAAATTTAGCGATTTACACAGATTTCTTCTATTGTTTGATGCTCCTTCGCCATTAATTAATTTGCGATGCATCAAGTCTCTAATTTGTACTTTATTAGTATTTTTATTAATCGTAAAGCATGAATTGAGACTAGCAATTATGTCTTTCCTGCTAGCGTGTTCGATTCCTACCTTTTTATAGTTCTTGCTAATAGCTTTTTCTTTACTCAAAAATGCTATTTTATAGTTGCCTTTTGTTTCCAATATTCTATTTGTTATTCTTTTTCCAGGGTAATCCGGATCTAAAAATAATATGATTTCTCTATGTAAACTTGTTTGATATATCAGATTCAAAGTCTGTTCGGAAATCTCACTACCTCCCGTGACAATACATTCCACGTCAGGATAAATACTTTTGATTTTTTGTTCGTCGTGTCTACCTTCGACAACTATGACTTGGTTATATTTACTCATTTTGATTATGGAAATATCTGCTCTTTATCTTGTCTGGTATTATTATCTCAATGGCTTGTTTGGCCACTTCAATGTATTGATTTCCTGTTCCACCGGATTCTCCGTCGATGTTCCATCTAGCTTTTGTGTTAGTTTTAATTTTCAAATGACTAGACTTGAATCTCCGCACCAAAGGTGTTGACCAGAAAGGTAAAATCATGGATATTATATAAATCAAACTATTGAAAGGAGGCAAGCTTCTGTATAAAACTACGTCTACTAAGCCATCATCCAAACAAGGTTTATATATCATATTGATTCCGGCGACTCTCTTTGAGTTAATTATTAAAACCAGAGAATAAGTTCCGCTGTCATACCCGTGGTCGTGTCGGATTTTCATTTTCATTTTCGGTATTGTGAACATCTCTACCGCTCCACGAATCAAATAAGCCAAGTACCCGATTTTCTTTTTTAGATTTGAATCTGTTACATAGCTGATGTCAATAAAAGCTCCGTTACCAGATACATAACAGAAATACCTATTGTTAGATTTAACTATATCCATTTTTGCTCTTGTGTTGTTAAGGATATTTTTTGTAGCCTTTTCAACATTTTTTGACAATCCTAAGCTCATTCCAATGTCACAACAGGTTCCTGCTGGTATATAACCAATGGTCGGTCGATATTCGTGGTCCATCATACCGTTTACGCATTCGTTGAAAGTTCCGTCGCCACCAACAATTATAAGCATCTCATAACGTTCCTCACAAGCTTTTGAGGCTAATTCGATTGCGTGACCGGGATAAGTGGTTCTATAAACAGAAACATCGCCATAGTCTCCCTTCAAGGAATCTAGGACGAAATCAAGCTTATCTTCAAATTTCTGGTTTCCGCTTTTGGGATTGTAAATCAAGATTGCTTTTTTCACAAAATCACCTAACTAATTATAGCACAGCGAAACTCAAAATTAAACATTTGAATTTTGAATTGTATTAAGCAAATTTAAATACGTTATCAAGATAATTAAAAAATTTGATATAATATACTCGGTGATTAAATTGCGTAAAATAGATACAGTATTATTTGATTTGGATGGAACGTTGATTGATTCAAATGAATTAATTGTCAAATGTTTCGAACTGACATTTCGTAAGTACATGCCTGAAAGAAACTTCTCAAATGAAGAATTAGTTGAAATGGTCGGGCCGCCGTTGAAAGAAACCTTTGCGATTGTATCCAAAGACCCTGTCGTCATCCAGGAAATGATTGAATATTATCGTGACTACTACATAAGTCATGAATTTGACTATATCAGCATTTATCCTGAAGTTTTGTCAACATTGAAGAATCTATATGACCGTGGGTTCAATCTCGGCGTTGTCACAACTAAATTCAGTCGATCAGCCATGCCTTCAATAAAGCATTATGGAATGGATAAATACTTCAATACATATTGTTTTTTGGACGACATAAGAGAACACAAACCGCATCCCGAGCCTGTCTTCTATGCTTTGAAGCAGCTAAAAAGCTACAACAAAGTCGTATTCGTTGGAGATAACACTTCCGATATTTTGGCTGGTAGAAACGCTTCTGTGCTAACTTGTGGTGTGAATTGGTCTATCAAAAGAGAATTGATTAAAAATCTAAATCCGGATTTTTGGATAAATGATTTTTCAGATTTATTAAAAGTAATCGACGATTATAATGAGGAGGAATAAAAATGAGTTGTGTATTTTGCTCAATCTTAAACGGAGATATTCCGTCATACAAGATTTACGAAGATGAGAATGTTTTAGCGATACTTGACATTTCTCAAGCCACTAAAGGACATACAATCGTGATATCTAAACAACATTTCAAAAATCTATATGATATCAACGAGGAATTGGCTGGTAATATCTTTAAAGTGGTTCCAAAGATTGCTAACGCAATTAAAAATGCTTTTAATCCTATTGGTTTGAATGTGCTTGTAAATACGGAGAAGCCGCTTCAAAGCGTTTTTCACTTCCATCTGCATATCATTCCTAGATACTATCAAGATGGCGTTGACATCGATTTTATCAACAATCAAGGCAATACAAGCCAAGAGATGTATAAAGATATTCAGAAGAGCATAATCGAGAATCTGTAATCAAATATAATAAAAAGGACGTTGGCAATTAAGTCAACATCCTTTTATTTTTAGTTAAAAACTGTCATTCAATATATCGTCGATTTCGGCCGATTCTTCATTGACTTCTTCTTCCTCTTCCTCGTCAATTACTGGAGAATCAATCGGCATTAAAGGAATGTGTTCCTGTTTTTGCTCGATAATTGGTTCTTCATCTTCTTCGGGTTCGGAATCTATCAAAGCAACTGTTGATACTATGTGATCTTCCAAAAGGTTGATTATCTTGACACCTTGAGTAGCTCTTTTCAGGATTGAAATTTGTTGGATAGGTGTTCTAATAATTATTCCTTTATCACTGACAACCAGAAGGTCTTCGCCTTCGGTTACACTTATCAATTTGGCCAGATGTCCATTCTTTTCAGTGACGTTGATTGTCTTGACGCCTTTTCCACCACGTATTTGGCAACGATATTCATCCACTTCAGTCCTCTTTCCATAACCAAGTTTGGTGATGGCGAGTATTTGAGTGCGGTCTTCGTCCACTGATGTTACGCCAATAACTTCTTCATCATTTTCTAGTTCGATACCCTTAACGCCTGATGCGGTTCTTCCCATGCAGCGAACATCTGTTTCTTGGAATCGGATGGCTTTTCCATTGGATGCGCCAATGATAATGTCTCTTGATCCGTCTGTTAATTTAACAGAATGTAAGAAGTCGCCATCTCTTAAAGTTATTGCTTTAATTCCATTGACACGAATATTTTGAAAATCGGATACCTTTGTTCTCTTGACAACGCCTTTGGAAGTTGTGAAAAATAGATAACCTTCTTCGAAATCCTTAAGTGTCATTACTGCGGCTAAAGCTTCTCCTTCGGCAAGATTAAGTAAGTTGACGATTGGCAATCCTTTGGAATTTCTTCCATAACGAGGAATCTTATAGCCTTTCATCTTATAAACTCTGCCTAGGGTAGTGAAGAACAACAAATAATCATGAGTTTGAGCTGAAATAATCGAGTCTATTACATCATCCTCATTCAAATTCATGCCTGTCTTGCCTCTTCCACCGCGGTTTTGAGCGCGATAGACGTCGACATTCATCCTTTTTACATAACCATTGGTTGTTACAGCTATTATAACGTCTTCAACAGGAATGAGATCTTCATCTTCAATATCGTAATCACCAAAGAGATCAATTTCAGTTCTTCTTTCATCGCCGTATTTGGCTTTGATTTCCAACGCTTCTTCTATTAAAAGCCTGTTTTGTTTCTCAGGGTTTCCCAAAGTTTCGTTCAAGTCGTCTATTTGTACGTGAAGCTCTTTCGCTTCGTTGTCTATCTTGTCTCTTTCTAAACCTGACAATCTTCTTAATTGCATTGCCAGGATAGCTTTGGCTTGCACGTCGCTGAAATTGAAGGTGGCAATCAATTGTTGTTCTGTATCATCATAAGAATTTCTAATAATTCGTATAACTTCTTCAATGTTATTCAAAGCAACTATGAACCCTTCAAGCAGATGTAGTCTTTGTTCGGCTTTCTCCAAATCGAAACGGCATCTTCTTACCAATATCTCGACTTGGTGATTGTAATAGTGTTTGATAATGTCAATCAATCCAAGAATTTCTGGTTTCTCATCGACCAAGGCTAACATATTAGCCCCGAAAGACATCTGTAACTGTGAGTTTTTATATAAGTTATTGAGGAAGACTTCAGGATTGATGTCTTTTCTCAATTCCATTACAACTCTCATCCCTTTAAGGTTAGATTCGTCTCGCAAATCGGTTATGCCTTCGATTTTCTTATCTTTTGCAAGGTCAGCGATTCTTTCGATAAGGGTTGTTTTGTTTACTTGATAAGGTATTTCCTTTATTATGATTTGTTTTTTTCCATTTGCCATTTCTTTGACTTCGGCCTTGGCTTTAACTCTAATGATTCCTCTACCAGTTGCATATGCTTGCAAGATTCCTGATTGTCCTAAAATGACTCCTCCGGTAGGGAAATCGGGGCCTTTTATATATTCCATCATTTCTTCAAGTTCTATTTCAGGATTATTGATATAGGCAATATATCCATCTATTACTTCCCCGAGATTATGAGGCGGTATATTTGTAGCCATACCGACCGCTATGCCGGTAGTACCGTTAATTAGCAGGTTTGGTATTTTTGTCGGCAATACTATTGGTTCTTGTTCGGAACCGTCATAGTTGTCTTTGAAATCAACAGTATTTTTCTTAAGATCTTTTAAAATCTCAAGTGTAATTTTCTCCATTCTGGCTTCTGTATAACGCATAGCCGCGGCTGGATCGCCATCAATCGACCCAAAGTTTCCGTGTCCGTTAACCAAAGGATATCTATAACTGAAATCTTGGGCCATTCTGACCATCGTGTCATAGATGGCTGCATCACCATGAGGATGATACTTACCCATGACGTCTCCGACGATACGCGCTGATTTCTTGAAAGGTTTGTCAGGATATACTCCGAGCTCATCCATTCCATATAGGATTCTTCTGTGAACCGGTTTAAGTCCGTCTCTGACGTCAGGTAAGGCTCTGGATACAATAACGCTCATCGCGTAAGAAAGGAAAGAGGTTTTCATTTCTTTGGAAATATTGATCTCCACGACTTTACTGGTAGTATTGTTGTTCATATTGTCATTAATAAAATTGTCTGCCATGATCTACCCTCCTATACATCCAGATTCTTAACGTATTCAGCGTTATCTTGAATGAATTCTCTTCTGCTGAGAACGTCGTCGCCCATCAACATTGAGAAAATTCTATCTGCTTCCATTGCATCTTCTAGGGTTACCTGAAGAAGTGTTCTTTGAACCGGATCCATTGTTGTTTCCCAAAGTTGTTCAGGGTTCATTTCTCCAAGTCCTTTATATCTTTGAATAATTGGTTTTGTATTAAATTCAGCCAATATCTTGTCAAGTTCATGCTCTTCATATGCATATTTGATTGTTTTTCCTGATTGAACTTTAAATAAAGGCGGCTGAGCAATGAATACATGACCTTTTTCTATCAAATTTTTGAGATATCTGAAGAAGAATGTCAATAGTAGCGTTCTAATGTGCGCCCCGTCGACGTCGGCATCGGTCATAATTATTATTTTATGATAACGTAGACTTTCAAGTTGGAATTCTTCAGCTATACCAGTTCCAAATGCTTGAATCATCGAAAGTATTTCTTTGTTTTGCAAAGCTTTATCCAATCTTGACTTTTCTACATTCAAAACCTTGCCTCTCAAAGGAAGAATGGCTTGATATTCTGAGTCCCTGCCTTGTTTGGCGGAGCCACCGGCAGAATCACCCTCGACTATGTATATTTCTGATTTAGTCGCGTCTTTTGTACGGCAATCGGCAAGTTTGGATGCAAATCCGAGTGCATCCAAAGGTGATTTTCTTCTAGTAGCTTCTCTAGCCTTTTTAGCTGCTATTCTAGCTCTTTGAGCCATTAAAGCTTTTTCGATAATTATTTTACCGGCATTAGGGTTTTCTAAAAGGAACCTTTCCAGTCCGTCTTTCATAACTTGAGAAACAGCTACTCTCGCATCGCTGCTTCCGAGTTTTGACTTTGTCTGCCCCTCAAATTGAGGATCCGGATGTTTTATGGAAACAATCGCGACCAATCCTTCTCTGGTATCTTCACCCATTAAGGATTCGTCTTTCTTATACATGTTTATCAATTTACCATAATTATTCAATATAGTAGTTAAGGTTCTCTTGAAGCCTTCTTCATGAGTTCCGCCTTCTAAATTGTTGATGTTGTTAGTAAAAGGATATATGCTTTGAGCATAACCGCTATTGTATTGCATTGCGATTTCGACGATTATATCGTCAACCTGTCCTTCAAAATAAGCTACATCTTGATGGAGTACTTCTTTTCCTTCGTTAAGAAACCTTACATACTCTTTTACTCCGCCTTCATAGCAATATTTCTTCTCAACGAATTTGTCTTCTTGACGTTTATCTATGATAGAGAATCTAATTCCCTTATTAAGAAATGCCAATTGTTGAATTCTGGTTCGTAAGATTTCAAATTCAAAGTGTTGAGACTCTTTGAAAATCTCAGGATCAGGAAGAAACGTCACAATAGTACCGGATTTATCGGTGTCGCCTAAAGTAACCAGTTCTTTTTTTAGGAACCCGTGGTCAAATTCTATTCTGTATTCTTTGCCATCTTTATGAATTTCCACGATCATATATTGACTCAATGCGTTAACTACCGAGGCGCCTACTCCGTGCAAGCCTCCGGATACCTTGTATGAGTTGTGATCAAATTTACCGCCGGCATGCAAAGTGGTATATACCGTTTCAACAGATGGTCTGCCTGTTTTTGGGTGGATATCAACAGGTATTCCTCTTCCGTTATCAGTAACCTTAATGACTTCTCCAGGTAATATTTCCACGAAAATGTCAGTGCAAAAACCGGCTAGAGCTTCATCTACCGAGTTATCTACAATTTCCCAAACAAGGTGATGCAATCCTCGGGAACTTGTGGTTCCAATATACATTCCAGGGCGCTTTTTTACCGCCTCAAGTCCTTCAAGAATTTGAATATTGCTGGAATCGTACTTCTTATTTTCATTCATATATGTGTTCCTCCCTAACGGTGTTGTTTTGTACTCTAAATATCTTGGAGCCTTTTAAGATGCTTTTATCTATGTTATTCAAAGTTGTAGTTGTTATTACTGTTTGCGAGTCCAATTCATTAAGATATTTTATAAGCCTGTTTTGTCTATTGTGATCTAGCTCGCTAAAAACGTCATCTAGCAATAAAACCGGCCTTTCATTCTTGATTTTATATATTATGTCTCCTATAGCCAGAATTAATGCAAGCCCCATCAATCTCTGCTCACCTTGTGAAGCGTTGTCTTTTGCCTGTAGATTGTCAATCAAAAAATCATAGTCGTCTCGATGCGGTCCGATATTTGTTGTCTTTAGGATAATATCCGACTTATATTTGCTTTTTAGAGCATTCTCAATATCCTCATATACTGATGGGTTGTACCTGAATATGAAATCTACGTTCCTGTCCGTTAAGAACCTATACATTGATTTTAGTGAAGAATTAATTTGATTAACAAATAACTCTCTCATTGATACAATTTGTTTTGCAGAGGTGGCTATTTGTTCGGTCAAAACATCAAGTAAAGTCATGTCCGGCTCGTTAGATTCGGATATTTTTTTTAATAATTCGTTCCTTTGTTTTAAAATTAATTTGTAATTTGATAGTTCAGATAAATAATTCTTATCAATTTGGCCATAAATGATATCGATGAAGTATCTTCTTTCTCTTGGAGACCCCTTAATAATCATCAGATCTTCAGGGAAAAACGATAAAACGTTGAACGCTCCGATATAATCGCTTAATTTCTTAATTTCTGAACTGTTGACCATTGCTTTCTTGCCTTGTTCCGAAACGATAAGTTTAAGTTGAAATTTTCTGTTTTTGTTATTCACAGACGCAATAACTCTCGCGTAGTCTTCTCCATATTTTATCAGGTTAATGTCAGCGGTTTTATAGGACTTGGTTAAAGCGACAACATAAATAGCTTCTAGTAGATTGGTTTTGCCGCTTCCATTATTTCCAATAAAAAAATTGACTTTTTTCCCCAGCTCCAATTCTTGTTTGGAATAATTGCGAAAATTGTTTAAGGTAATGTTGTCAATTTTCATTTGATTCTATCGTGTATTCGGTTGTGCCAAACTTAATGACATCACCAGGATACAATTTCCTTCCTCTGCGATCTTCAAGTTTTTTGTTGACAAAGACAGTATTTGAGGCCAGATAGATTTTGGCTTCTCCGCCAGAGCCGATAAGGTTAACCAACTTCAGCAATTGTCCTAAAGTGATATTTTCAGTTTTTATCGAGACTCTATTCATAATTTATACCCCTGATATTATATTTATATATATATTATATAATAAATATACAGAAATTACAATTGATAAAACACAAATTATTGCCATATAACCGCTTTTTTTGACTTACCCTCTTTTAGGTAGCAATATAATATAAAAACACCACCAAAACGATTTTGGTGGCGTATATTAAATGTTGCTATTTCCGATTATCAACAACGCTTTGAAGAAACTCTACCATCGTATATAACCAATGTCTATCTAATTTGATTGTGTCAAGGATTATATGAATGCGATCTTTTTTATAAGCAAATCTAATGTATCTTGATATCTCTACACCAGATTTAAAAATCTTGTCTCCGGCAACCGCTAGCGTTCCTTCTATAGTTAATATTAATGATATATTTGTTTTGTTTTCAATGATTTTCTCTACTTGTATTTCTCTGGTCAAATATTCAAATAGTTTCTCATAAATATATATCTCAAGCTGGACATCATACGTGCCAAATCGATCTCTCAATTCTTCTAGAAGAGCATAAGCTTCTCCAATTGATTGTATGTCTTTGATTCTCTTGTGCATTTCAATCTTGACATAGTCATCTTCTATATATCGTTCATCGATAAACTTCGATACGTGGGCCTTAACGCCTTGTTTCTGTTTTTTGATTTCTGACTTGTTTTGAGCCTTCTCAATCTCTTCTTCCAAGATTTTCATGTACATATCTATACCAACAGAATCCATGAAACCAGATTGTTCTCTTCCCAAAACATCCCCGGCGCCTCTAATGGACAAGTCTCTTACCGCTATCTTGAATCCCGATCCTAGTTCGGTAAATTCCTTGATGACCTTGAGTCGTTTTTCTGCATCTTCTGTTAATAATTTATTTTTTTTGTACATTAAATATGCATATGCAATTTTATCGCTTCTACCAACTCTACCGCGGATCTGATAAAGTTGAGATAATCCCAATAAATCGGCATCGTGGACGATTAAAGTATTCGCATTTGGTATATCTATACCTGTTTCTATTATGGTTGTAGATATAAGCACATCTAAATCCCTGTTTATAAAGCTGTCAACTACGTTCTCGAGGTCCATTTTTCGCATTTTCCCATGAGCTATGTCCATTCTTGCTTCAGGCACTAGATTTTGTAATTTGTCAGCGATAAAATCAATATCCTCTACTCGATTATACAAGTAAAACACTTGCCCGTTTCGTGCCAGTTCTCTTTCGATAGCATCTTTTATGATGATGTCGTTTCTCTCTAGAACATATGTTTGAATCGGGTATCTGTTTTCTGGTGCGGTTTCAAGGATCGACATATTCTTCACACCCATAATTGCCATATGTAATGTCCGCGGAATTGGTGTTGCCGACAATGACATTACATCAATGTTGACTTTCAATTCTTTGATTTTCTCTTTATGCATAACTCCAAATCTTTGTTCTTCGTCAATCACCAGCAAACCTAAGTTTTTAAACTTTATGTCGTCACTAAGTATTCTGTGCGTTCCAATTAAAATATCCACGGTTCCTTCCTCAAGGCCTTTGAGAATTTCTTTTTGAGTTTTCTTGGTCACAAACCTATTCATAAGCGCAATATTTACTCCGTGCTCATTCATTCGCTCAGAGAAGGTATTGTAATGCTGTTTGGAAAGAACTGTTGTAGGGGCTAAATATGCTACTTGTTTGCCATTAAGTACCGCTCTAAAAGCTGCTCGCATAGCGACCTCTGTTTTCCCAAAACCCACATCTCCGCAAACCAATCTATCCATTGGTGTTGACTTGGACATGTCTTTATATACATCATTAATTGTCTTTAGTTGATCCGGAGTTTCGTGGTATGGAAAACTCTCTTGGAAGGCTTCCTCTATCGTCGGAAACTCTTCATAAACAAAACCAACCGAATGTTCTCTTTCTGCATATAGTTTTATCAATTGATCGGCGATCTCTTGTACTTGCTCTCTTACTCTTTTCTTGGCTCTATTCCAATCTTGTCCACCAAGTTTTGATAATTGGGGAGAAAATCCTTCACTTCCTGAATATTTATGAATTTGGTCGATTGCATCCAAAGAGACATATAGTTTGTCTCCCCCTCTATATTCTATATGGATATAATCATTTGTGACATTCCCAAATGTCATGGTTTTTATTTCTAGGAACTTGCCAATTCCATAATCATAATGTACTACGTAGTCGCCTTTTTCCAAATCATTTATATCATTTACTCTCTGAGATTTGCGATATACAGATACATAGTCGCCTCTTTTGCGTGATATATATTTTTTGGTTATTGCTTCTTCGGTAATTATGTTTATTTCAAAACTGTCTGAATACACATCATATACTTTTTCAGATACTATTAGATTTATTGCATATTCAGTTATGGTATTTTTTGCGCAAGTAACATAATTGATTGATTTATCCTTTAATACTGATGTAAATTTATCCAATGAATCTTTGGACTTAAACGCAATAATCTGTGTTTTTTTTCCTAAATTTCTAGATAGTTCGGTGTATAACAGATTTATATTTTCTGTGTAAGTCATTACTTCTTTTCCAAATATCGATAAAACCTTGGCGCCTTCGTGTTTATACCTATATTCCAGGTAGTCAACCATCACGGATTTGTTACCTAAAATTTCATTGAAGTCATAAAGCATACTGAAATTGATTTTCGGATAATCGCCGGAAGATAGATACCAATCTTTAATTTCTTCAATCAATATCTTGTTTTGCTCAATAATTCTATGGTAATCCAAAAAAAATAATGATTTGTCTTCAACCAGATCAATCAATGTGTAGTGTTTATCGGTAACAAAAGGAAGATATCTAATCAATCTGTCTAGTTCATCGTGGTTATTGAGTTTTTCCATATCCTTATATATCAATTCAATTGTATCATCAGAAAAGTTGTTGTTTTGGATTTTTGTTTCCATGATGTTTCTTATGATTTGATACTCTTTTTCTCCATAGAAAAATTCAACCATCGGTAATAGCTCAATTTCATGAATTTTGGTAATGGAAATCTGAGTATCGACATCAAACTCTTTTATTACGTCCAAAGTGTCACCAAAAAAATCTAGCCTGAACGGGTTTTTCGAGCCCAAAGGATAAACATCAACGATTCCTCCTCTAATTGAGAAGTCACCGATTTTTTCAACTGTATACTCTTTTTTGTAACCATATTCCATTAATTGTTCGGCCAATTTGGAAATAGGATAATCTTGATCCTTTTTCAGCCTCAACAAAGATTTAGTCCAATTTTCTATTGGTAATTCGGGTTTTAACAAGCCATACAGATTTATGACAATGATTTTATGTGGATTATGAATGATTCTTTTAATCGTATTAATTCTTTCAATCCGAAACTCCATTGATGATACAAGTAGTTCGTTTGTAACAAATTCATCTTGAGGAAAGAAACAAACGTTGTCAGTGTCCATAACTTGGCATAATTTATCATATATCAATTGTGCTTTGTATAAGTTTGGCGTTACTAAAAACAATGTCTTGTCCGTTTTGGAATAATATTCCATTAAAACCAACAAGGCATTTTCCTCGTTTGTGTTATTTATATAGAGATGTCTGTTTAATTCAATAGCACTTATGACCTCTCTCATATAATTATTAGATTCCAAAAACTTCAATATATTGTTCATGTTCCCTCCACGTGCTTTTCGCGAGTAATATACTCGCTGGGGTTATATACAATTTTGATATTTTTCTTATTTGCTCTGTTGAATGTGATATGATGCCTTCAACAGCCAGTTAATTGGGGTGATTTTTGTAAATAAATAGGCTAATTTCATTTGAAATCCCGGGATTATAAAAGCTTTTCTTTTCTTTATGCCTTTATAAATCTTTTGCGCGCATTTCTTTACATCCATTCCTCTGTTGATATTGGCCTTGGCGCGTTCATTGAAATTAGTTTTAACTGGTCCAGGATTAACTGTCAAAACTCTCATCGAGCTTTTTCTTCTTCTTAATTCGTAATCGACAGCTCTTGAAAGATAATTGACATATGATTTAGATGCGGCATATGTCGCAAAAGTTGGTGTTGGCAAAAAGGCAGCCATTGAACTAATGTTTACAACATCTCCAGCGGTAAAGTTCTGAAGATACAGTTTTGTTAGAACATGAACGGCTAAAATGTTAAGATTGAGCATATTTATTTCCAAATCGAGATCGGTGTCTTGGAAAAAACCAAGATTACCATACCCTGCATTGTTAATAAATACCCTGATTTCATATCCTTTGATCTCATCTATCAACTTTTTACAGTTATCTAATGATGAAAGATCATAAGGTTTAACGAGAACTTCAATTCCGTTAGGTTTTAAATCTTTGGCTAGTTCGGTCAGTTTTTCTTGGCTTCTAGCGACCAGTATTAGGTTGTCGCCATTTTTGGCATATAGATGAGCAAGTTCTTTTCCGATTCCAGAACTGGCTCCAGTAATCAAGACATACATTATAATATCGCCTCTGCTTTTTTATCTGCTTTTTTTCTCTTTATAATTAGATAAACTCCGAAAATTATCATTAACAAACTGAGGTATTGAGAAGGAGTTGGAAATACATTGTATTGTGTTGTAATGAACCCGAATAAAGTCCCGCGATCATCTCCACGAATGAATTCCACCAAGAATCTCCATGTGCCATAAGCCACTAAATATACTTCCAATTCGATATATTTAAATGACTTAACCTTATTTAATAGGAAAAACAGTATAAACAAGAATGCGGATTCGAATAGTTGAGTAGGAAATATTGCGATTCCAGGAAAAGCTTCAGCGGCATGTCCTTGAGGAAATACCACTCCCAAGAAAGAATCGGTAGGTATTCCAAAACAACACCCGGCCGCAAAACAACCTATTCTTCCAAAAGCATGAGCTAAAACTACTCCGGTTATTACGGTGTTCAGTATTTTTCTCATATCTTTGTTTTCTTCTTTATAAAAATACTTCATTAATATTACAAAAGCAACAAGACCACCAATCAATCCACCGATGAAAGTAACCGAACCAAAAGTTGGTTCTCCTTCGGCGATTGTATGAAACAAGCCGTCAAAAAGATATGATGTCAACAATGCAAATAGCAAACTGGCAACAATCAATAACAATATTCTATTGGTTTGTTTTCTTGTATAACCATCGTTTTTTTCAAATCTTCTGGCGGTGTATACTAACATGGCAAATATACCAATCATGATTAAAACATCATACATTGGCACATTATATCCGAAGACATCAGGTAATAAATATGGGTACATAGTAACATCTCCTTATGCTTTAAATAACTTACTATAAATTATAACATATGCAGCATAGTTATCATATATAAATACCCTTTTCGCAAATAAAAAAGATGCTGACAGTGCTCTAAAAGCAAAATCAACATCTTTGACAAAATTAATATTATCCTTTTGTAGCACCGGCTGCGATACCTTCGATTAAATATCTTTGGAATATCATATAAAGTATTGTAATCGGCACAGCCACAATCAAAGCTCCCGATGCAAACATCGTATAGCTGGACGATTGCGGATTTTGAATCATTGAGAACAAACCAACGGCGATTGTCCATTGTTTTTGGACCGAATCCGGGTCTGTCGAGCCTGCCAACTGAACGTCCAATAGGTATTTTGGAAGCATATAGTCCATCCAAGGCGCCATAAACAATCCCACTGCCACAAATGACAGAATTGGAACCGACAACGGCATGATGATCTGGAAGAATATCTGGAATTTGTTAGCTCCGTCAAGCATGGCGGATTCATCTAAATCCTTAGGAATCTGCGAGAGATATCCTTTAATCAACCAAATATTACCTGGAACGCTACCTCCAACATATAGAATTGTCAACCAAGTAGGTTTACCTAATAATCCAAAGACTTGGAACAACGTAAACATCGCAATAAGTCCCATGAATGAAGGGAATACTTGGAGAACCAATATCGTCATCAGTCCAGCTTTCTTTCCTTTGAATTTGAATCTGGCGAAGACATATCCAGCGCCGGTAACGAAAACTACACCAAGCAACATTGATAATATCGCAATGATAAAGGTGTTCTTATACCAGACAAAGAATTGGGTGTCTTCAAATAAAGATACATAATTTTGGAAAGTAAAGAGGTCTTTTGTTGGCCATAGCAGTGTTGGAAGATCTGATGTGTCCGTGAAAGAACTTCCAATCAAATATACCACTGGGAATGCCACAATAATAGCTGCTAAAGTCAAGAATCCGAAAGTGATCATCTTCATAATGATTTCTTTGAATCCTACAATCTCTTTGAAAGCTCCTATTAGAATCTGTTTTCTCGGTTCAAGCTTGATTGCTCTATAAATTCCATATCCAGGAATTAAACCAACAAGATTTCCGGCTAGTTTCTTATACCCTTTTTTCTCAAATATCTCACCTGTAATCCCACTATGTGTTAACCATATAACAACAACCAAGAATACAATAGTAAGCGATCTAAATAAAGTTGAATGTATTGAGAAATATATAACAGCATAAATTCCGCCAACAATGAGAACAACCATTAAAGCTCTTTTAATAATCGCTAATAGCAAAGTCCATTTGTATCGGTGCCAAAATTCATGAAAATCAGGAACCATGTTTTCATACAAATTCTCGTTTAACTCTCTAATCATAGCTTTTACGTCAAAGTACAACCATAAAGCCCACAATGCCAGACAAATAATTGCCAAAATGATAAATGTAAGCATAATCAGTCCTCCTTAAACGCTCTTGTCTGCGAGAAGTTCCATGCAGCAATAGATCCGACAAGAAGGAATATCAAGATTGAGAACACTGAAGCCATGTTATATACCCGTTTACTTACGGTCAAGGTATACATCCACGAAATCAGAATGTCAGTGCTACCGGCGAACGCCGTATCAATGTCTCCGGCACCGGTACCTCCTTGGGTAATGAAGTAAATAACACCAAAGTTATTAAAGTTACCTGAGAAGGTCATAACAAGAATTGGTGCAGTTGAATACATTACCAACGGGAAGGTGATAAACTTGAATTTTTGTTGCTTGGTTGCTCCATCAATATCGGCCGCTTCATATAGAGTACGGTCGATTGAGGTCATGATTGAGGTCATCAATGCCATGAAATATGGAGCCCCTAACCAAATGTTGATTATAATCAAAGCTATACGAACAAACCAAATATTATTGGCGTTCGAGAACCATTGAATGTTGTTATAACCAAGATAGAACAACTTTTGAAAAATCGTCATTGAAGCTTCATCATAGGCTCGTCCGAGAATCCCCCAGTTTTGGAAGACTTCATATAACCCTAATTTGCTGAAGATGGAATTAATAACCCCTCGATCGCTAAATATCACCGAGAAAGCCATTTGTGAAATCAATGCCGGTACTGCCCAAGGAAGAATCAGGAAAGTTCTCCAGAACTTCTTGAAAGGCACTCTTTCCGAATTGATGACGACAGCCAAGAACATACCTCCGAAGAATACGGTGGCGGTTGAACAAATAGCCCAAATCACTGTCCAACTCAATACACTCCAGAAGGTTTCGGCAAATGGAATTCCTTCACCGAAGCTGAATATTCTCGTGAAGTTGGAAAATCCAACCCAAGTAAACAAGCCTGAATCGGAGTCAAACCCACTATAACTGGTAAATGCGATCAGGAATCCGAACAGAATTGGCATAACTGTAATGAAAGTAATTACGAATAGTGCCGGTAACATCATGAAATACTCAAATCCATGAGTAAAGATGTTGTGGAACCATTCTTTATCAGTAACATGCTTTTGAGTCAAAGCATAATTTTTACTTGTTTTGTAGGCATCAATGATATTCCAAATATAAATTAGAATAAAATATGCCAGCAACAATGTATAAATCAAACCTTGAATCAACAAGTATGATGAAACATGTCCGATAAGCGGGGATTCATCAAGAATTCCTGATACCGCCGCATAAGTGATATTGTCTTCGGTGAAAGACACGGACTTTAACGGATCATGAAGACTCTTATAATTGTAAACCACTTTATCGGTAGTTCCAAGTGTAATTAGTGACCAGATGCCTCTCGTAAAGGCCCCGGCTTTATCGTAGAAGAAATTGTAAAACTCTGTTTCGAATGCGGTTCTTAATTCAGGATGGATTGAGAAATATACCTCAATTAACATTCTGTTATAATTGCCGGAATCAAAACTGGTGTTGGCATTGTATCTCATGGTTACATAATTTCTGAAATAATCAGTAAATTCTGTTCCATTGTACCCATGCACCATTTCGTATGATAATTCAGGTATATATCTTACATATAATTCTCCTGTTGAACTGAATACTAAATCTCCTTTGATATCCAATCTCTTCAAAGAACTGAAATATGTAAAATTATTGGAATCAGTCGCATCATAATAATCCGAACTGTCAAGAATGTTAGTATAGCGATAATCAGAAGAGCCTAATACAGAATCGCTGATGGTCGATTTGATGAATACGATTCCTAATGTTGAATCATAATACAAAGAATCGCCTCGCTTGTATTCGGTAAACCCGGCAACATCAGTGATGATGTCTGTCTTATCATTAACATTAACATAATAGACTTCTCTAGTCTCGTCAGACCCAGCTATAACTCTGTAGTATTCGACATCATTGCTCATATAGATTGTGATTCCAATCTTAACATCAGTGAAATCAAATGTTTCAATTTCGGCGTCATCGGTTCCGATTATTAAATCGGTATCTTTAAGCACCCCTGTATTTGATGTGCTTAACCCTGTACCTTCAACTACCAAATCGGTCGATAGCACAAAATATCTTGAAGTCGAAGAGCCTACAATTTGTTCAGCTACGTAATCAAGCAATTCATGCATAGAGAATACGCCATCGGCACTAACTTCATCATGATAGACTTCAAAGTCAGGAAAATCTACTTCCCCTCGAGATTGCTGGTATAGATAGTTGTTATAGAAATTTCTCGAGAAATCGTCAGTGAAAAGTTCGCCGGTTTCAGTAGTTAATTTATCGTAAGGATCTACAGTAACGAAATAATGGCTGGTGGAGAGTTCAATACCAACGAAAATAGCAAACAATAAAAAGAAAGACGCTGCTTTAATGAATTGTTTGTTAAAAATCTGTCCCAATCCGGGAATAATAGCCGAGACTATCGATTTTAATATGTGTTTTCCGTTATTTTTCATAATTCTTCTCCTAAATTTGATTCAAGATGCCTAGAAAAGAAGGCCTTCTTGTTACGGAAGGCCATTCTAGTTATCACTAAGTCTTTATTGGGCCAATGCTTTTGAAGCAAGGAATGATGCTTCGGCTTTCTTTTGTTCTGTAACAATGTCAGCGGCACTATCCCAAATGTTGACTACCATTGTTTGTGCTGCAGCCCAGTAATATGTGACTTCAGCGATGGTAGGCATTGGAATTGAAGTTTGTAATTGTTGCAACATAACTTGCATGTAAACGTCAGTTGAAATTCCTTCGATATTGCTCAGGTCTTTCAGAGCTGGACAGTCATTTGAAGTTGTGTAAAGAAGTTGTTGAGCTTCTTCTGTTGCCAAGAATGATACAAAGCTGATTGCTGCTTCTTTATTCGGTGAATATTTGTAAACTGCAACCATCTGTGATCCTGCAAATGTTCTTACTTCGTCGACAACTCCAGGAGTATCTTCGGCAAAGCCAGGAAGAGTTGTTGCTCCAAGATTATCTAATTTGCCTTCGAAAGTTGTGATTGACCAAGGTCCAGTAATAATCATCGCAGCTTGACCTTGTTCAAATGCTGATGTACCAACAGAGTTATAAGAGTCGTTACCGGTTACTATCGGTTTCAGATCGTTATAAATCCATTCCAAAGCATTTGTAAGGTTTGTGCTCTCGAACCCAACCAAAGTACCATCAGTACCATCTGTTCCATGAGGTCTCCAACCAAATGCTGAATAGAAAGCTTCTAGATAATAGTTGTCTGCCCAATGTGAATTGGTAGTCAATAATTGTTTTCCAGGATTTTCAGTAGCGAATGTGGCTGAATATTCAATAACATCTTGCCATGTTTCCAAAGCGGCTACTTCTTCGTCAGAAATAAGGTCTTTGTTATACATAATAAAGATTGATTCGATTGATAATGGAACGGCATACAATGTAGGGTTTGCTGATCCTCTTGATCCTGCTGTGGCAATATCCATTGCGACATCAAGAATCGTATCATTCAATTCTTCATAAAGGTCGTTAGGTAACTCGTATACCAAATCCTCAAGAATGGCTAATGACAAGTGGTCATGTGGGAACATAAACACGTCTGCACCATTTCCAGATAGACCGTATGTTTTGAGTCTGTCACGTGAATCCAAAGCTCCCATGTGTTGGAAGTTAACTTCGATATTCGGATAAACAGCGTTGAATGCCGGAATCAATTGATCCATGAAGACACCATCAGTGTCATCCATCCAAACGGTTATTGTTGTGACTTTTTCTTGACTTAAACTGAAGTCAACGATATCTGGTTGCAATTCTTCTGTACAACTAACTAAAGCGAAAAGTGCGAACACTGATATTAGTATAGTTAATAACTTTTTCATAATCATATTCTCCTTTCACCCATTAAATCCATTCTTTTCTTTTTACAAAGAAGAGAATGATTCCAAACAGACCGATTCCGGCAATACTTGCGCTTGCAGCGCCGCAGCCAGTCTCAGGTGCTATAACGTTAATTGTGAATGTAGCGGTTGATTCATTGCCCCAGTTGTCAAATACTGTAAGAATTACTTCGTGAACGCCAACTTCATTCATATCTACTGTGCCGTCACCAGTTTTTACATAGATGCGGTCAGTAACGTTTCCATCACGATCATCTTCAGCTCTCATAACTGGCCACAATTCAGAATCCCAGCCTTCGCCAGCGGTGATTGTTACTTCTTGATCGCTGATGAATGTGATTACTGGAGCTTCTTCATCGATAGCAACTGCTATTTCAGCTACTTGTTCTTTCAATGGATCTTCTTCTCCATTGTTATATTTCAAAACATATTCGTGTCCGGCTTCAAGTTCTTGTCCGTCGGCCAAAACAACTACTAATTCTGTAATTGCATCATCTTCTACGTTGTAGTTCAACTCTTCGATAGCGTCTGTTAATTCTGTATCGCCATCCCATAAACTAAAGAATGGTGTCAAGTCGATTTCAACGCGAGGATATGAATCTTCATAGTATGTCACATAATCCCAAATTGGGTCGCCTTTTTCATAAGTCATCAATTGATCTACGAAAGTAACTCTATCCAAAGTGTAATCATGTCCGTCTGCATCAACAGTAGTGTAAACTACGAATACATCGCCAGCAGAAGCTGCACCAAAGATGCTGCCGCTGATGTCGCCAGTTTTCTTAGTTGCGTCATCGCCAGCATAAACCAGCAATCCAGCACTACCAAGATTAGCAGCGTCAGCTGTTAATAGAACACCACGCCCTTGTACGCCATCCGGAGATGTCAAAGCATGAGTCATTGGATATGGAGTTCCCCAAGCAGGAGCTTGATCCCAACCCCAGCAGTGAACACCAAGGTTTTCCTCGTATTCGCCAGCTGTGTTCATGTTAATTACGATCACGTTAGCTTTAGTTGGATCTGCTGTATAGAATACGGCACCACCACTGAAGAAGTAAATGTCGATTTGTTGCCCGTCTGTAATTCCGGTAACATCATAACCCATGTCAGCTCCGCCGAATGAGTCTTTGTATCCCCAACGATCATCTGTATTGATGCTGTCAGCAATAGGAATCAATCCTACGCTAGTTGCATCCAAACCTAGATCTAGTTCGAATACGGCACCGAAATCATCAACGCCTGATTTCAATACTGGAGCAGAAGCTCCGCCAGTACCAGTTCCCCAAGTCCAGAAACCTACGTCAGAATAGTCTCCATCCCATTTTTGATAGTGAATGACCAATCTCGCCATACCAGCAGGAATTGCTGTTGCGACATAAGCATCATATACTGTATCGTCTTGTACAACTGGATTCTCTTTCAGTACCCACTCATAACCTACGATCTCATATTCTTGATATTCGATTTGTTCTGGTTCTTGAGTTTCGTCATAGAAAGCAACTGGAACGTCTGCAGAGAATTTAACCAAAATTGTATTTGGTTTAGAAGCATATGTTCCACTCAATACATTGTCAGTATTGTCAAATGGAACAAATTTGAAAGCAAATGATGAATCTGCGAACAAACCAACTTTGTCCAGACCCTTGTAAACATCACCAGCGATATAAACTGCTGTAACATCGCCAAGAGAGAAGTCTGTCAACAAACCGGCTACGTCGCCAGTTTTCTTAGTTGCGTCATTACCGGCGTAAACTAAGAAGTTTGCATCTGAACCTGTGGCTTGAACCATACCAAGTTTACCAAGTTTGCCTTCTGGTGTAGTGAAGTTAGCAGAGAAGATTGTAGTTGGGGTTCCCCAAATACTCCAATCGCCGTAAGCTTCGTCTGTGTACCAGTCAGTACCCCATGCATGAATACCAAGGTTTGTCTCGTATTCTTCTGTTGCAGTGAAGTAAACAACAAACAAGTTGATATAGTTTGGATCGGCTACAAATATAGTATCGCTTCCGCTAAAGAAGTATACGTCCATTGTTCCGCCAGCGGCTGCCGCTGTTACGTCAAGCGTAAGATCCATTCCTTCATAACTGTCTTTGTTATTCCATCTGTCATCAGTCGCAATTGACTGAGCAATAGGAATCACACCCATGGATGTTGCGTCTGAACCGATTGCGATGTTGAAGTAAGCTCCAAAATCGTCGATGCCGGCTTTTTCAACGCCATTAGCTGTTCCGTCTGTGCCAGTGCCCCAGACCCAAAGGCCTGCAGTATCATAATCTTCATACCATTTTTGGTAGTGGAATACGACTTCGCCAGCAGCTGCGGCCTTGACTTCGTTAACAACCGAAACCGAGACGAACCCTAGCAAAGCTAGTGCAGAAAAAAACAGTAAAAACAATTTTTTCTTCATTTTTTCCTCCTAATTTTATTATATATATAAAGTTTTTATACTATCTTTAACATAAAAACAGTATTGTAACTTTATTTTACTACTTGAAACTTATTTATGCAAGCGCTTTAGTTTTTAATTAAAAAGTAATCGGTTACAGGCTTTATAATATGTAAATAACGGCATTTATGGTAAAATAATTGTATGAAAGGGTTTTATTTTAAAGGAGGTTTATTATGCTTAAAAAAATATTGTTATTTATAACATTTAGTGCATTTGCAATATTTACTATTATAAGCATGGACAACGTTGAAGCGCTGGAAACAGCCCCAGATACGTTGATTGTGCATTACTTCAGATATAATAACGACTATGACGATGGGTGGAATTTATGGTTATGGCCGCAAGGTGGTAATGGCGCCGGATATGGCTTTGACGAAGATGGCGGAACTATTGTAACCGATAGTTGGGGCGCCGTCGCTACCATCGATATGGTTGCTAACGGAATGACTGAGGTAAGTCAAATTGGTGTCATTGTAAGATTGAATGAATGGGCAGCCAAAGACATCGACAAAGATCGATACATAATTGTTCCAACCGCAGTTGAAAACGGCGAATTACATGTATATTTTGTTCAAGGTGACGAAAGAATCGGTTATTCAATCGACGATCCTGATGGTCCAGATAAATCTGACAAGGTTATCAACGCTTATTTCACTGACGTTCAAACAATCAAATTTACTTTAACTTCAATAGTTGAACAAAGTGATATTACACTTAAAGTCAACGACATCATTACCGCTCCTCAGTCAATCACGTTGTCTTACAATTCGGGAACTATGAGATTGACCAGTAATGTGGATTTGACAAAAACATATGTTTTAGAGGTTGATTTCTCTGGGTTAATCAAAGATTATATTGTTACTTTTGACGGAATATATGATACTACTCAATTTGAAGATGCTTATTTCTATGAAGGTGATGATTTAGGAGCTGTTGTTGATGGAAATTCTACAGAATTTAAACTATGGGCTCCTATTGCAAGCAGCGTCATTTTAAATATCTACGATTCCGGAACTCCAGAATATTTGATTGCCAAAGATTCTACCGCTACAGACACACCTACACAAAGCATTGAGATGACAAAAAGCCTTAAAGGTACTTGGACCGCAACTGTAGATGAAAATCTTCATGGGAATTATTATACATACACAGTTACAAACGGAATTAGTACCAATGAAGTGATAGATCCTTATGCCAAGAGTTCTGGAATTAACGGAATCAGAGGTATGATTGTTGACTTCTCACAAACAAATCCTGATGGTTTTGAATACGGAGTAAGACCAGATACTATTGAAAATTATACCGATTCAGTTATCTACGAATTGCACGTCCGCGACTTGACCACTCATAACAGTTGGGTAGTCGACCAAGAATATGAATCCTATAGGGGAAAATTCCTTGGACTAACTGTAAGAGGAACTACTTATAGTGGTATAGCCACCGGGTTAGACCACATCATCGATATGGGAGTTACCCACGTTCAATTGTTGCCATTCTTTGATTATGGAAACGCAGTAGATGAATCCGGATCAAGTTCTCAATTCAACTGGGGATATATGCCTCTTAACTTCAACGTTTTGGAAGGATATTATTCAACCAATCCATATGATGGCTCAGTCAGAATCAATGAATTTAAACAAGTAGTAACGACTTTCACAGAAAATGACTTGAGAATAGTCATGGATGTTGTTTATAATCACACGGGACAAAGTGCCGATTCTAATTTCAGCCTTATCCTTCCTGGATATTATTACAGAATGAACGCAGATGGTTCTTTCAGTAATGGTTCTGGAACCGGAAATGAAACAGCTTCTGAAAGAGCAATGATGCAAAAATTCATGGTCGACTCAGTTACATTCTGGGCATCAGAATACAATATCTCCGGATTCAGATTCGATCTTATGGCATTACATGATGTTGACACAATGAACATGATTGTAGCCGCTTTACATGAAATTGATCCAACAATTTTGGTTTATGGAGAGCCTTGGACAGGCGGTACATCTCCGCTATCTTCAACTCTTACAGCTAACAAAGTTAATCTCGAAGATATGCCTGGTGTTGCGGCTTTCAACGATGAAATAAGAGACGGAGTTAAAGGGTCTGTATTCAACGCATCCGAAGGCGGATTCGTTCAATGGGACGTCAACGCTTCAATTATTAACAAAATCAAATACGGTATCGTCGGCGGAACTGAATTTCCTGGCATTGATGACAGTTACTTGTCTTACAATATGTTCTGGGGAAATAATCCTACACAAGTCATCAACTATGTATCCGCACATGATAATAATACTCTTTATGACAAAATCAAATTATCTACAAGCACCGCTCAAAGAGAGTTCATCCCAGATATGATAAAACAAGCTAATGCAATTGTGCTTTTGTCTCAAGGTATTCCATTCATCCATGCCGGTGCCGAATTTATGAGATCCAAACCGGCAGTATCCGGTGGTTTTGATTCAAATTCTTATCAATCTCCTGATTCAACCAACCAATTGAGATGGGATTTGATGGTTCAAGAAACAAACTATGAAGTTTATCAATATTATAAAGAAATGATTGCATTCCGACTTGGACACCCTGCATTTAGAATGACCACGGCAGATGAAGTTTTAGCAGCGATCGACTTCATTGATTATGAAGATGATTCAGTAATTGCTTATACTATTTCAAGTTATGCAAACGGCGATTCATTCGACACAATCCTAGTCATTCATAACACAGATGATTTTGCCAAATATCCTTTACCTGAAGGTGAGTGGAATTTAGTTGGTAATTCATCTGGAATATCTAACGAAGTCATCAAAACATACGTAGACGGTTCGGATTTCATAGCTTTGGAAAACGAAACACTAGTGTTTTATCAAGGTGTAGTAGTAAATCCCGTTGATGATACACCTACTGGTTGTGGCTCTTGTGATTCATTAACATATTCAACAATATTCTTTGGAATGTTAGCCTTAGTCGGCTTCTTCGTATATAGAAGAAAATTCTAAATTCATACAAAAAGAAAGGGATTCGTTTGAAAGCGAATCCCTTTTATTTTATAAATATTTACCGGATATCGGTTTGCCTTTTGACCCCTGATAAATTGCAACATACGCAATGATAGGCGTCATGAACTGAAATATGACCACCGTGAACGCGCTAAGTTCCATTACGCCTATGAATCCAAATGCCATACCAACCAAAGCTGGTAGCGTCATAGAAGATATGACTATCTTGATGTTATCTGAGAAAGTAGTAACTTTTTGGAATTTAATTCTTATGAAAATAAACAGGAACGATACCACAAGAACCAACAAAATATTCATCACTAAATTTATAACAATGTTAAGAATTATCGATTTGAACTGAGCGTAGCCGCTAAATGAATTTTCAATAATTGAAGCGAATTTATCTACCGCATTGGATTGTGTTCCCAACTTCAAATCATAGAACCTGACAATTCCCGAAACTCTAGAATAATCAGCTGAAAACATATATGTTCCGTTTTCGTCATAATAACTGATTTGATTTTCCTCAAAAACCAGTGTTCTGTCATTAGGAACATAATCCGCCAACGGAGAAAATACTATGTAAAGATTATCGCCATCCAAATTTGTCGTCGTAAATACCGAATTATCAGTGTTTTCATAATACATCCCAGTATAAGAAATCTCTATATCTTCAGGCAACTCATCTGGTAACCAATCTGGGTACTGTTGCCTGATTCCGGCGGTGAAGTCATATAAATCCCACCCTCCAGATCTTATGATTTGTAAATTCAAAGGAAAACTGATTATCAATACTAATAGTAGAAAATAAAATATCACTGAAGACCATTTTGCATCTTTAAGATTATAGATTCTCTTGACACGGAGGCTATCCACAAAGAATTTAAGCATTTAATCAGTCTCCGTATATTTCAATAATAACTGTTGACCTACCTGGTATGATGGTCAACCCGGAAAGGTCTTCGATTGCGGTGTTGCTGGCATAAATAATTTGTCCGTTGAATTCAATCATATCAACATCGTCTTGACTGAAGTTGTGAAGTATCAAAAGTTTTTGATGGTATTTATCATAAGTAATTTCTCTATAAAACCCTTGAAGAGAATCTGTAGATGCATCCCATCTTACAAAACTGTTTCCGTATTTCAATGCAATATTTTCGTTTCTTAATCTCAATAAAACTTCATATATCGACCAAAGCGAATTTGGATCAGCCATCTGATCAGAAACAGAATCCACATCTGCATTTTGTGCATTCAAAGCTATCAAAGCTTGATTGCTTGAAACAACCCAATCTGTCTGATAATCGTTATTCCAAAGGAAAGGCAACCTTCTTGTTTCGTCCCAAATATCAGGCCCCGAAGCTTTATAACCAAACATGCCAAGTTCTTCTCCATAATAAATTATTGGATTTCCAGGCAAAGTCAATAACATTTCGGCACTTAACCTAAGCATATCTTCGTCTCCGAGCACTTGTGTTGCAAATCTGTTCATATCATGATTTACAATGAACGGAGCCGAAATGAAGTTTTTGTCAATCCTTCTATAATAATCATACATATCTTCCAAAACCGTAGCGTATCTTCTGTTTGTATAATTTTGAGAAGCGCCTCTAATTAAAGCCGCAACCGGGAAATCAAGAGGAGAGTCAACGGCTCCAAAGAAATCCCCGACTACTTGATATAACATTTCTTCATACACTTCGGCTGTCACATATATTCCCGACTTGTATTCATCAATTGCCTTAATGTAATCTTTTAGCCAAATGATATTGTCTAAATAAGATGTCGTTTCGCCTATTATTTCGTTCTCTCCAAAGAAATGTAATGCGGCGTCCAATCTAAATCCCATTACACCCTTATCTATCCAAAACTCACTTATATTTACAATTTCATCAAACACTACCGGGTTGCTAAGATTCAAATCAGGCATAGTATAAGAGAAATATCCACAATATTTTCCTACACTCGTAGTATGCCAAATGGTTTGGTTCCATGACCCGAGCTTGCTCTGTGTGTCGATGGTATTCTCAATAAACTCATAATAAGACATGGAAGTTTCGTCTCCTGTTAAAGCCTCTTGAAACCAAGGATGCTCATTTGAAGTATGGTTGAAAACCATGTCCAACATTATTTTTATCCCTTTTTCATTCGCCGAACTAACTAAATTATCAAAATCTTCCATCGTTCCATAATCCGGGTTAACATCATAATAATCCATCACATCGTAACCGTGATATGATGGCGATGGATGTATTGGCATCAACCATAAAGCCGTTATACCCAAGTCAACAAAATAGTCCAAATTGGCAGTGATTCCGTTGAAGTCTCCAATCCCATCTCCGTCGCTGTCCGCAAAACTACGAACCAATAATTCATAATAAGTATCGTTTTCAGGATAGGCTTCTTCAAAAACCTTTTCTTCACTCGCACAAGATACTACTCCAAATACAAGCAGCAAAAATATCAATAGAACAAACGTTTTTTTACTCATTTCCCGATCCCTCCAAATGTTTTTTCATTGTTTCGGTGGTACCTAACACATTGCCTTGTTCCTTATCTGTCACATATGTTGTCAGGCATATGACTTTTGTTTTAAAAACTAGATCATGAACGACTCTCCCGTCTTTTCTAGCATTGACCATTATGCCACAAACAACCATATACGCCCCATAAGTCCAAATAAGAAGCATTCCTTTGAATATTTCACGGGCTATAACAACAATCATTTTGGGTGGTTTATTGGTAACCACATCAACAACCATCATTTTTTGATTTCTCTTACCAAATGATTGTCCCTTGCTGAAAAAATTAGGCACAATCAGCGCTCCAAAATAGGCAATCGTAGCCGCAATAAGTAATTTTATTGAATCAGTTCCCCACTCAAGACTATTTAACAACATAACAAAAAGAAAAAATACTAGCGTCGCCAAAGACAGATCAATCGAGAAACTTCTGACTCTTCGTTCAAAATTATGCATAATGTCACCCTATTTCATATATTACCATTATACTACAATCGCCATTATATAAAAAATCAAAATATTATGTAATCCTTATCACATTATGAAACATTGAAAAAAGTTAAAAAGGTGGTAAAATTAAGACATAAGTCACCTGAAAGGACATATTATGAAACTAGAAGCAATCAATCACATCCCTAAAAGTCATATGGCGTATGCGTTTGACGCAAACACCATGCATATCATTTTACAAACGGCTAAAAATGATGTCAAGTCAGTAAAATTACTACTTGGCGATCCTTTCGAATGGCATTTCAAAGACGGAAAATATGTTTGGAGTGGTGATTCATTGACTAATAACGAGATGAAGCTCAAATATACTACTGAGTTATTTGATTATTATTTTATATCCATAAAAACAATAACAACCCGTAGTAAATATAGCTTCATCATAAATGACGGCTTTGAAGATTATTTCTATGGATGTAGAGACTTAGTAAAATTGACAACAGAAAACAAAAATTCATATGTATCTAACCTGTTTGGATATTTTAATTATCCTTACATTAATGAAGGCGATCTTATTGATTCTCCTTCATGGGCCAAAGACATCGTCTGGTATCAGATATTTCCAGATCGATTTAGTAGAGATGATGATAATTTTTATTTAAAAGAACAAGAATATTTCAAAGCCACTGATCTAAATGATTATTTTTTTGGAGGCACAATTAAAGGTATTACCAAAAGAATTCCATACTTAAAAGAACTTGGAATTACCGGGATATACTTTACTCCTATTTTTAAGTCAGTATCTTCACACAAATATGATATATCAGATTATTATGAAATTGATCCATCTTTTGGATCAAAAGAAGACTTGGGTGTTATGATTAAGGAATGCCACAAGAATAATATCAAAGTAATGTTGGATGCGGTATTTAATCATTGTGGATTTGACCATCCATATTTTCAAGATGTTGTTAAAAACAAAAGGGATTCAATGTATTGGGATTGCTTTTTCATAGAGGATGACAACTTCATTAACTTCAAACTAGATGAAAAAGGTTACCCAATTTATAAGCATTTGAACATTAAACCAAACTATAGAACGTTCGCATTCACTCCGATGATGCCCAAATGGAATACAGATAATCCTATCGCAGAAGAATACCTTCTCGATGTCGCGACATATTGGATAAAAGAATATGATATTGATGGTTGGAGACTAGATGTATCTAACGAAGTAAGCCATCGTTTTTGGAGAAAATTTAAGGAAGCAGTAAGAAATATAAAACACGATTTTTATATTTTGGGAGAGAATTGGGACGACTCTACGCCGTGGCTGAGAGGCGACCAGTTTGATGCTGTAATGAACTATGAGGTCGCATATCCAATTTGGCAATATTTTGGCAGAGACAAATCTATGCTAAATATTTCAATTTATTCTTTTATTTATAAAATCAATAAACTGCTTGTATCTTATCCAGAAAACATAGCAGTGAATATGTTTAATATGATTGGTTCACATGATACTTCGCGAATTCTTCAAAAGTGCAGTAATAATCCTAATCTAGTTAAACTAGCTTATACTTTTTTGCTTAGTTTTGGCGGTTCTCCAGCATTATACTATGGCGATGAGGTTGGATTGTCTCAATTAGAGGATAAAGACCCTCGACAGCCAATGATTTGGGATCATAGGCAAGATTTATCGATGTATAATTTTTTCAAAAATATGATAAAGTTACGAAAAGAAAACACCGAGTTCAAACAAGTTGAACTAAATTGGTTGGAAAACTCCCAGAATGTTTTAATATATAATAAGGGTTCAATTTACTTCTTTCTTAATAACAATGAAGATTCAAAGACTATTGATTTACCAGATAACTTGATTGGCAAGAACGTTGTTGATCTCTTTGAAAATCATGATTTACAACTAAATTTACAATTAGAAATCGAAGGATATGAATTTAAAATTTTGAAAAATTAAAAAATTAAAACAATATAAAAACGACCATATGTAGGGATATTGGTCGTTTTTGTTTTAATTTAGTTTAAATATTTCAATTATATTTGTTCATGATTTTTTCGAAGTCGTTATCTTTAATAAATTCTTCAATTATACTGCAAATTTCAGTTTGTAATTCATTCAAAATTTTCATCTCAGACTTTGAAAAATTGCTAAGGACATCATCCTTCATTTCTTTGTTGTCGTTGCGTCCGATGCCAACTCTCAACCTATTAAAATCTTCGGTTCCCAGATGAGCTATCAAGGATTTAATTCCGTTGTGCCCCCCGGCGCTTCCGGTTCTTCTCAATCTTAGTTTAGCAAAAGGTAGATTAAGATCATCAAATACAACCAAAACATCCTCCGATGGAATTTTATAAAAATCACATACTTTTCTGATAGCCAAACCCGAGTTGTTCATATATGTTTTTGGCTTTAATAAAATGCATTCGTTAAGAACAGCAATTTCAGAAATAAATCTTATTGATTTTTTGTAATTTATTTTATTTGCCTTAGCGAAGGTATCTAAGACCATGAATCCGATGTTGTGTTTGGAGTCTGAATACTTCTTGCCTGGATTACCCAGACCTACAATCAGTTTCATTATTTCTTTGATGGTTTGATAACAACGTATCTGTTTGGTTCTTCTCCTTCAGATTCGGTTGTCACATCTCTCCAGTCAGAAAGTTTCGTGTGAATTATTCTTCTTTCATAAGCGTTCATCTTGCTTAATTTAGTCGCAACTTTTGTTTTAACAACATCCATAGCAGTCTTTGTCGCAAGAATTTCTAATTGCTTTCTTCTTTGTTCTTTATAGCCACCAACATCGATTAAAACCATATAGAAGTCTTCTGTGTAAAGGTTTATATAGTTTTTCAAAAGTGTTTGAATAGCCTCTAGAGTTTTCCCGTTTTTTCCTATAAGAATTGGATTTTCTTTAGCTTCGATCATAAACATTATCTGTCTTTGATCCAATTGCTTAGCTTCGATAACCGCTTCGATTTCCATGTTTTCCAATAGGGATTTTAAATATTCAATTCCATCTCTTATAACATCAAAATCAATTGTTGCTTCAACAATATAGGTTTTGTTCAAGCCTAACATGGATTTCTTCTCTTCAACAACGTTGATTTCTACAAAATCCTTGTTCACTCTTAACTCTTGTGCTGCATATTGTATTGTTGCGTCATTTAATGCTTTTGCTTCAAATCTAATGCTTTTCATCAAAATCCCTCCTAAAATTGTCTACGCAATTGATCTTGGCGCTTCTTCATATTCTTGAAACTAATATAACTTTGCAATAATTGATAAGCCGTACCAATTGTCCAATAGAACGCGATACCCGCGCTTCTTAGCGAAATATAACCCATGAAGAATACCATAAAATACATCATATACTTCATAGTTTTTTGACTTTGTTGAGCCTTGGCGTCTTGATATTGGTTTGGTCTTTGTTGCATTTTGGCTCTGTGAGTTGACAGATATTGACTTAAGAACATTAATACGGAAACAGCTATTGCCAATGGTAAATTAGGAAGCCAATCTGTATTGCCAAGGTTTGTCCATAAGAAGTTGGTATTCATAAAGACCGATTCGCTAGAGAAAGTAGATAAATCTGTCAACGGAAATCTTTGAACTACTTGATACATGGCGATGAAAATCGGCATCTGCAATAATGGCATCAAGCATCCAAAAAGATTAATCTTATATTTTTTATAGATATCCATCGTTTCCATTTGCATTCTCTGTTGCGAAGCTTGATCTTGGCGGCCTTTGTATTTCTCTTGAATTTTAGTAATTTCTGGTTGAGCAAGTTGCATTTTCAAGGACATATCATTGGTTTTAGCATAGATTGGCCAACCGATTGTTCTGATTAACAAAGTCATGATTAACAAACCTAACCAATATAGGTATGTATCTCCTAAAAGTCCAAATAGATTACTTGCATAAAATGTAAAATAACCTAATTGCAAAATAATCCAGTTCCAAACGCCGGTTTTTACTCCAATTGGCGTTGTATAGATTGATTGATACAATCCGGTATCTTCCAGCGGAGTTATTTCAGTAGCGTACGTATCAACAAACGTTACCTTAACATATTCTCCTTCTTCGCCATTCCACTCTAAATATCCGTCTCCTGTCGCTATGTCATAGTCCCCGCCATCTGCAGTTCCAAGCAACAATTCGACTTCGTCTTTGTTAGAAGCGTCTTGCCCATCTTGGGCATTGGCTACTGTTATTATGTTGATGTAGTTATTATAGGATAACTCACCTGTTTTGGTTCCACAGGATACCGTTCCTAAAACCAGAAACAGAGCTGCAATCAACATCAATATCTTATTTCTTAATTTCATTCTTTTTCTCCTAGTATTTTCGCTTGAGCGAATAGATTTTTCAAATGAGTTTCAATATCTGCGAAAGACAAATCTTTTGACTTAATCTTAGCTACGATAAAGAACTCCGACTCGTTTTTGAAGGCATTTACCTTCACAACTTCCCTGATTCTTCTTTTCATTAAGTTTCTTTCAACTGCGTTTCCATATTTTTTTTGAACGCTTACGGCAAATCTGAAATGCTTGTTATCATGGTTTTTATGGTAATACAAGATGAAATAACCGTTTCCAACAGTTGTCTTTTTGCTTATCAATTGTTGAATCTCATCATTTTTTTTGATTCGGTATTCCTTCTTCAAAATTGCCTCCTAAAAAAACAAAAAAACCACCATGACATATATTATTCCGGTGATTTCAAGTACAAATATATTTTTGGTGTTGTTTTTATTTAATTACAGTTGATCAGATACTGTCAGGACCTTACGGCCTCTTGCTCTTCTTCTAGCTAATACTTTACGACCATTTGCAGTTGCCATTCTGGCTCTGAACCCATGAGTCTTAGCTCTTTTAAGTTTACTAGGTTGATATGTTTTCTTCATAATCAACACCTCCTACGTGATAATCAAAAACCATGCTATCTAATTATACTTAATTTTATATGCCATGTCAACTATTTTTTATTGTCGGATTTTATAAAATTTTTTATCTACATTTGTGTTGAAATGACATAATGTTAATTTGTGGAAAATAAGCTATTTTATTTATATTTAGCCATTAATTTTCCACATTTGCTACGTTGATAACCCTTAATCAAAAATAGTTATCCACATATTTTGTGGAAAACTTATTTATCCACATTTTCTTATTTATGATATATTATATTTAACAATCAGGAGGATGGAATGGAAGAGTTCGAAAAAATATGGAGCCAGATTAAATCCAGATTACAAATCAGTCTGGATACAGATGTTTACAACGAACATTTCGCACATATTTCTAATGTGTTTAAAGTTGTTAACAACTATGTCTACCTGATTGCCCCAAATTCGTTCGTAAAGAATAAAATTGAATCCTTCTATCTCAACCGTTTGAATGCGCTGTTGAATGAATATGTACAAGAAAAACACATGTTCAAGATTATTACAAAAGATCAAGCGGCGGAAGAGTTAGCAAAAAGAGAAGGACCTTACGCAATTAATGTTCCTGAGAAAGATTTGGAAGAAAAATATAAGACCGGATTAAACAACTCATACACTTTTGAGAATTTTGTTGTTGGTTCTTCAAATCGATTAGCATATACTTCAGCTATGAAGGTTGCAGATCAACCTGGCGGCTTTGCCAATCCTTTATATATATTTGGTGAAGTTGGTTTAGGAAAAACACACCTTATGCAATGCGTTGGAAATTATATTTTAGAAAACGATGTAAATAAAAAAGTTCTTTATGTAAAAACAGATCAGTTTATAGAAGATTTCGGCAAAGCTGCTCAAAAGAAGTCTTATGATGATTTCTCAAAAAAATACGAAGATATTGATGTGCTTTTGGTTGATGATATCCAGTTTTTGTCAGGAAAGAATCAAACTCAACTTGAATTTTTTAAGATATTTGAAAAACATGAAGAAAATAATAAGCAAATAGTTATAACTTCCGATCGTAAAGCCTCAGAACTCTTCGATATTATGTCTCGACTGACAAGTAGATTTGAATGGGGTCTATCGGTTGATATAAATAGACCTAATTTAGAACACAGAATATTGATTCTTAAGAAAAAACTTCACGCTGAAACTCAAGATCCTGATCTTATTTCAGATGAAATTCTTGAATATATAGCCAGCGTTTTTGATAACAATGTTAGGGAACTTGAAGGAGCACTCAAAAGAGTTTTATTCTATTGTACCGCTTTCGATTATAAATTTTCTGTAGAAAACGCACAAGAAGCACTTAAAAGTTTGTTGAATTCAAAAAATGCAGGTAATCATAAAGTTGATACAATCAATTATATGAATATATTAGATATTGTTAGTAACTATTATAATATATCTACATCAGATTTATTATCAAAAAACAGACAAAAGAAATATGTTTTTCCAAGACAAATAGGTATGTATATATTAAAGGATATATATGATTTGACTTATAAGAAAATTGGACAGATATTTAATAACCGCGATCATTCAACTGTAATATACAGCATCGAACAGATTTCCAATGATTTACAGATTGATAAAACAAAGAAAAACGATGTTGATAAATTGTTGATAAAGTGTGGAAAAAAATAAGGTTTTTATATAGTTATAAACAGTTAATAAACTATACTTTTTTCGCTAAATATGGTATAATATTAGTGGTTTAAATAGGTTTTATCCACATATCAACAACCCTAAATAATAACAATAAATATTAAAAATTATATAAATAAAATAAAACATAGGAGGCATTTTTATGAATTTCTCTATAGACACAGATGTTTTGCTTAACAATTTATTGATTTCCCAGAAAGCTTTGTCAACAAAAACTCCAGCCCCTTATTTACAAGGCATTAAAATGGAAGTATATCAAAATGAATTAGTTTTGATTACAAGTAATTCCGACATAGCTATAAAAATTGTCATTAAAGACGAAAGTTTAAATATCGAAACAACTGGTGAAGCGTTAATACCTGGAAGGGTATTTGTGGACTTTATTAGAAAGTTAGACAAAGGGCAAGTTGATATTTCTGTAGTCGATAACAATGTATTAAGAATACATTCTCACAACACAGATCTTTCTTTAAATTTGCAAAATGTTGATGATTATCCGGAAATCAATTTTGTTACAAGCGAATTACCAATCAAATTAGAATCAAAGATAATGAAATCAGTGATTAGACAAACCACATTTGCGACTTCAAACATCGAAAACAGACCAATATTGACAGGAGTCAACATCAAAGTCGATGGAAACAAATTGATAGCCATAGCTACCGATTCTTTTAGATTGAGTCAAAAAGTTATCGAAATTCCAAGTAATTTTGAGAATATGAATGTTGTAATACCTGGTAAAAGTTTGGATGAATTGATTAAAATTTTAGAACTTGATTTGGAAGAAATATTAGTTCACTTGAATCATAAAACTATTCTTTTTGAATATGGAAACATTTTATTTCAATCAAGACTTTTAGAAGGTAATTTCCCCGAAACAACCAGATTGATACCAACTGATTTTCCTATTATAATCAAATTTAAAACAAATGATCTGTCAGTTGCGATAGAAAGAGCATCTTTACTTTCAACAAAAGATAATCTAAACAGTATTGTAAAATTATTCTTGAAACCTGACAATGTTGTTGAAATAACTTCGAATTCGCCAGAAATAGGTAAAGTTGTTGAAGAAGTCTATCCGATTGAAAAAGCAATAGGCACACCGTTGAAAATTGCCTTTAGTTCTAAATATTTCCTTGATGCTTTAAAAACATTCACTTCAGAAGAAGTATATGTAAAATTTACAGGCGAAATAAGACCATTTGTAATTGAAGGTAACGAAGATGCAGGGTTGGTACAACTAATTTTACCAGTCAGAACTGAATAAAAATCTAATGGAGTTAAATACTCCATTATTTTTTTGAATTCATTGATTTTAACCTCAATAAATGTTAAAATCTTTATGGTTTCAAAAGGGGAAGATTATGAAAAAAAAATACGATGTGGTAATAGTTGGTGCCGGACCAGCAGGATTAATGTGTGCATATGAACTATCTGAAAAAAACGAGAATCTAGACGTTCTTTTAGTTGATAAAGGAAACGATATTTACCATAGAAGATGCCCTATCATCGAAAAAAAAATAAGTAAATGTCCTGTTCAAAAAAACGGCATGATTGGATGTCTCCCTTATTGTTCCATTACTAACGGATTTGGCGGAGCTGGAGCTTACTCGGATGGAAAATTCAATATTACCAGTGAATATGGCGGATGGATGAATGAATATCTTGACGATGATACAATACTTGATTTAATTAAGTATGCCGATTCCATTAATCTTAAATTTGGAGCCCCTAAAGAAATTACCGATCCAAACACCGATAAAGTAAAAGAGATAGAAAAAAGAGGATTAGCGGTCGGATTAAAATTATTAAGAGGACAAGTCAGACATTTAGGTACGGAAGTTAATCTTCAAGTATTAAAAAATATCTACGAACATCTAAATAGCAAAATTGATATGGCCTATAAAACCGAAGTCAAAAATATTATTGTGGAAGAAAATAAAGTCCAAGGTATAATTCTTGATGAGAACAAAAGAATAGAAGCTAAATATGTAGTCATAACACCAGGTAGAGACGGATCAACATGGCTTAGTAACCTTGCTTTGGAACACAATATTGAAATGAAATCTAATCATGTAGATATTGGTGTTCGCGTTGAAACAAACAATGAAATAATGGAAGAAATCAACGAAAACCTTTATGAAGGTAAGTTTATTTACAGAACTAACGTTGGATCAACAGTAAGAACTTTTTGTTCAAACCCAAGTGGACATGTGGTAATTGAAAATCATAGTGGAACAATGTTGGCAAACGGACATGCATATAAAGATTCAAGCAAAGGATCAAGAAACACCAATTTTGCTTTGTTGGTTTCGCATAAATTTACTGAACCTTTCAATCAGCCAAACGAGTTTGCTCATGGAGTATCTAAACTAGCGAACATGCTTAGTAACGGAGCTATAATAGTACAGAGATTTGGAGATTTGAAAAAAGGCAGAAGATCCACTGAAAAAAGAATAAGCGAAGGATTTGTAACACCGACCTTAAAAGAAGCAATACCAGGAGACTTAGGATTGGTTCTTCCATATAAAACAATGAAATCAATAATTGAGATGATTGAAGCGTTGGATAACATAACTCCAGGAGTTGCATCTGAGCACACGTTATTATATGGAGTCGAATCAAAATTTTACTCGGCCAGACCGGAAGTAAACAATAAATTTGAGTCACAAATAAAAAATCTATATTTTGGTGGCGACGGAGCCGGTATTACAAGAGGGCTCGCACAAGCGAATGCAAACGGAATTTGGATTGCTAGAGATATAGTGCTAAAATCTACTAATAAATTATGAAAAACAGTTTCTATTTTTCTTTATAAAAACGCTTACATATGTTATAATGTTTAATGTTCAGGGGTGCTGATGGATGAATAAAAGAGTTGTTATAATAGGAACTCAATGGGGAGACGAAGGTAAAGGTAAGATTACCGATTATTTAGCAAATCAAGCCGACGTCGTTGTTAGAAGCCAAGGTGGAAATAACGCCGGTCACACCATTATTTTCAACAATAACAAATTCGCATTACACCTGATTCCTTCTGGAATATTTAATCCAAACATCATAAATATTATGGCCAATGGGATGGTAATAAATCCCCAAGCGTTGCTTCAAGAGATAGATGCATTAAAAACTAGAGGCATAACCGATTTTAAGCTCTACATTTCTGATAGAGCTCATGTGGTTATGCCTTATCATATTGATTTAGACGGTTTATTTGAAGATATTAAAGGCGAAAATGCCGTAGGTACTACAAAAAAAGGTATTGGGCCAGCTTATGCGGATAAAGTATCAAGAATAGGGATTCGCATGAGTGATTTATTGGACGAAAATACTCTTGGTAAGAAGCTTGAAGTATCTTTAGAGTTTGCAAACATACTACTTAGTGCTAAAAATTGTAAGATATATACTAAAGAAGAATTATTAGCGGTATATTTGGAATATGGGCGAGATTTAAAAAAATATATCTGTGACACATCTATGCTTTTGAACAAAGAAATTGATTTTGGTAAAAACATTCTTTTCGAGGGCGCTCAAGGTTCAATGTTATGCATTGATCACGGGACCTATCCATATGTAACTTCTTCTTCCCCTACTTCTGCATCAATCCCTTTAAATACAGGAATAGCGCCTAATTTAATTAATGAAGTAATAGGTGTAACAAAAGCTTACACCACAAGAGTTGGAGAAGGAGTATTTCCTACCGAGTTTATTGACGATGTATCAGATACAATACGAAAAATAGGCAAGGAATATGGAACAACAACCGGAAGACCAAGAAGAATAGGTTGGTTGGATATGGTTGTTTTGAAACATGTTAAAAGAATAAACGGCTTGACCGGGCTTGGTATTATGCTTCTTGATGTTCTGACCGGGGTTGAAAAAATAAAAATATGTACATCATACTCGTTAGATGGAAAAGAAATAGATTACATCCCCGCAGATTATGAACAATATAAACGTTGCGTTCCAATTTTTGAAGAATATCCAGGTTGGAAAGAAAATATCACAAAAGTAAGATCTTTTGATGAGTTACCTGAAAATTGTAAGAATTACTTAAGAAACATTGAAAAAAAATCGGAAGTAAATATTGCTATATTCTCAGTCGGGCCAGACAGAGAACAAACAGTGATGTTAAAAAATATATTTTAAAAAGGAAAAGGTGTAAATGATGCAAAATTCAATAGTTGGTAAACATGCTCAGTACAAAAAATTAGAATCAAACATCCTTCAGATTTCTCAAGAAGCAAAAGCTCTTAAGAAACAATATGACGATGTGATTGATGCTACTGTAGGAATGTTGCACCACGAACAAGGAAATGTTTTCAAATTTGGGGTGGTTGAAAAATCCCTACATGCTTTAAGCGATAATGAAACATACCTATATGCTCCCGTAAGAGGAACAAAAAAATTCAGCGAAGGAGTATTTGATTGGGTATTTGGAAAACATGCCGATACTTTGAGAAAACAATTCAAATACAGTGTTATACCTACTACTGGAGGGTCCGGCGCTGTCAGCAACTCTTTCTACAATTTCAATGATTTCAACCAAAAAGTATTGTTACCAAATATTTATTGGTCTCCTTACAAAAACTTCGCCTTGGAAGCAAATATTGATCTACACACTTTTTTGATGTATGACGAAAATTATAAATTCAATGTCGAAGATTTCCGTAAAGAGGCTTTCAAATTAGCTCAAGAACAAGGAAGATTATGTGTTTTACTTAATGACCCTAGTAACAACCCTACCGGATTGTGTATGACTATGGATAATTGGCGCGATGTAATTAAAACCTTGAATGAAGTAAACAATTTAAACATACCGGTTATTTTAATTCATGATATAGCATATATCGATTATCAATTGACTCCAGTAGAACATTCGCGAGATATATTTACTACCTATGAAGATTTGAATGAAGAGATTTTGGCGATAGTTGTGTTTTCTGGATCCAAAACCTTCTCTCTTTATGGATTCCGCGTTGGCGCACAAATTGGAATTTCAAAATCACAAGAAGTAATAGATAATTTTACTCGCGTGGGTGATTATTCGGTTCGCGGACGGTTTTCAAGCGTATCACAACCAGGTATGAATATTATTGAGAAAATATTCTCTACGCCAGAATACAAAGCACAATTCATCGAAGAATTATGTGTCGGCAAACAACTTCTTAAAGACAGGGCGGCATTATTCCTTGAAGAAGCTAAAAAGCATGATTTAGAAATTTATCCTTATTGTGGCGGGTTCTTTATAAGTATTCCTACCCAAAATAAAACCATATTCAAGGATTTATCAGAAGATCACGTATTCGTAATACCGATGCAAGGGTTGATTCGTGTAGCGATATCGTCATTAGCTTTGAAAGATATTCCTGAATTAGTACGAAAAATCAAAAAACACATATAAAAAAAATAAGAAACTTCGAAAATGAAGTTTCTTTTTTTTACTCAAGAGTTCTATCAATTGCATTGGCAATTTTTTTACAACTATCGACCAAGTTTTTGAATCTAACCGGCTTTAAGGATTGTTGACCGTCACTTAATGCAAGTTCCGGCGTTTGATGAACTTCGATAATCAATCCATCGGCGCCAGCGGCTATTGCAGCTCTTGATAAAGATTCTACGTATTCCCATCTTCCCGCAGCGTGACTTGGATCGACAACGACTGGTAGGTGTGTCAATTTCTTCAAAACCGCGACAGAAGAGATATCTAGCGTGCTTCTGGTTGAAGTTTCGTATGTCCGAATTCCTCTTTCGCAAAGGATTACATTGGAATTGCCTCCGGCCAAAATATATTCGGCCGACATCAACCATTCTTCAATGGTGCTGGCCAAGCCGCGTTTCAGTAATATCGGTTTATTGGTTTTGCCGAGTTCTTTTAAAAGATTGAAATTCTGCATATTTCTTGCGCCAACTTGGATTAAATCTACCTTTTCGATGAAGTAAGGAAGTTCATCAACACTCATAATCTCACTCACGATGGGAATATTGTATTTTATCTTGGCTCTTTCAAGAATATCCAAACCTTCAAGACCTAACCCTTGGAATGAATACGGGCTAGTTCTCGGTTTATAAGCGCCGCCTCGAAGTATTTTGGCTCCAGCAGCTTTAACAAGGGGTGTAATTTCATCTATTTGATCTTCTGATTCTACCGCACAAGGACCGCCCATAATAACGATATTTTTTCCTCCAACTTCAATGCCGGAGACATTTACAATAGTATCATCTGGTTTAAACTTGCGATTGACTTTCTTGAAAGGTTCTTGAACGCGTAAAACCGTATCGATAAATTCATAAGCGTATAGACTATTGATGTCAAACCCACTAGTATCGCCGATAACACCGAGAATATGTGTAGACTCACCAATACTCTCGTGCAATTCAAAACCTTGATTGAGTAATTTGTTTTTTAATTTTGATACCTGTTCTTCTGAAGCGGTATTCTTTAATTTAATAATCATTTTAATTTCGTCCTTTTATTAAGTAATTTATTGCTTCTGTGTAAGAGTTGAATCCTTTTCCATAAAATTTAGCTACACACGCCGGCTCGATTACCGAACTTTTCCTGAAATCTTCTCTAGAATATATATCTGAAAGATGAACCTCGATAGCGGGAATAGAAATTGACTTTATGCAATCATATATTGCGTATGAATAATGAGTATAAGCGGCAGGGTTTATGACCAACCCATCGAATCTTGAATAATTATTTTGAATTATATCGATAATTTCACCCTCTGAGTTGGATTGATATACTTCAATATGTAAATCATTCATCTCGCCGTATGCCAACAAAAAATTAACCAAATCATAATAGGATTGTTTTCCATATATTTCTGGTTCTCTTATTCCTAAAAAATTGAGATTAGGTCCGTTGACCACTAATATATTCATCTATTTTCTCCTTTATCTCCTTTAGATGAGTATCGGTATCTTTGTTTATGTCGATAACTATATCCGAATTCTTCAAGTACATAGGCACTCTTCTTTTTGCCAATTCCAAAATGTCTTTTCCTTGTTTAAGCAAAGGACGCCCATAAATAGTTTTTTGGGAAATGATTTCCGGATCTTTGTTTAGAAATATTATAACCCCATTTTGCTTAAGTAAATCAATGTTTGCTTGATTTTCAACCAAACCCCCACCAGTAGATATAATTAAACCATTTAACTTGTAAAGATCTTGTACTATTTTCGATTCAAAATCACGAAAATATTTTTCTCCCTTTGACTCAAAGATTTCAGGGATCGTCATTTTGGCTTCTTTTTCAATAATTTGATCGATATCAAGGCCTTTCTTGTGAATTGATTCGCTTAGTAACCTTGTATATTTTGATTTTCCACTTAAAGGCAACCCGACAAACACAACATTTAAATGTTTCCGATAGGTTTTTGTATAGATCTTGTTTGCGATGTTTTGTGGAATTATCTTATCAAAGAAAAGTTCATGGGCTTTAATTGCTTGCATAATAAGCATATACAAACCATCTACAATCCTTATCCCTCTATTTTTAGCCTCAATAAGCAGTTTTGTTCTCAAAGGATTATACACCAAATCAATTACAACTTCTAACTTGGTGAAAACAGATAAATCTATCAACAACTCCGCGTCGTTGTCGGGGTACATACCAACAGGCGTGGTGTTAATGATTATATCATAGTTGAGATAGCGGGTATAATCTTCAAAAACATGATCGATGTTTGATTTTACTGAACGACAAAGTCTAATAATGCTTCTTGCGTGTAAATCAGATAAGAGTTTACTAACTGTTTTTGAAACAGATCCGTTACCTAAAATAAGAACGCTCTTATTAGCGACGTCTACATTGAAATAGCGAAAAGCGGATTCAAGTCCCATATAATCGGTATTATATCCAATTAACTTACCGTTCCGTTTGACTACTGTATTTACTGAGTAGGTTTCTTGAGCTACCTGGTCAAGTTCATCTAAATAAGGAATTATATCGGTTTTAAAAGGAATGGTGATATTTATTCCATCAAAATCGTTGGTCTTTAAAAAATGTTCGATTGAGTTGGTTTCATATAGTTGGTATTCTGGATTGCCTAGATAATTATGTATTTCCTTAGAGAAACTGTGTTTTAGTTTCTTTCCTACTAAACCATACATATTACGTGTGCGCATCTTTCTTTTTTAGAAAGAGAAGAAGATCCAAAACAGCGAAATGTAGAACAGCATCAACTACATGAGATGCTCTAGAAACAATCTGAGGGTCGTGTCTTCCTTTCACTATTAGTTCAACCTCTTCGCCGGTTTCCAAGTTTACGGACCTTTGAGGTTTGGCAATTGAAGAGGTCGGCTTGAATGCTACCTTAACGATTAAGGGTCTGCCGGTTGTCAATCCACCTAAGATTCCACCATTGTTATTGGACATCGTAGAAATTTTTCCATTCCGGATTATATATTGGTCGTTAGCTATTGAACCATTAATCGTAGAAATATCAAATCCTAAACCAAATTCAACTCCTTTTACACCCGGAATACTATAAAGCAAAGACGATATATAGCTTTCTGTAGATAAAAAGTAAGGTTCTCCTAATCCCACCGGTATATTAATTGCTTTGGCTTCAATAATTCCTCCGACTGAATCTAAAGACATTTTGGTGCTTTCGATTAGAGAGATCATCTTATCTTCAATTGATTTATTGATGACTGGAAAATATGATTTTTTAAGTTTCAACAATTGATCTTCGTTATCAGAATTATAGTCAAAAACATCGTCTTTTATATCTTTTAAACTCAAAATGTGGGAAGCGATTACAATGTTTTCGTCCTTTAATATTTGTTCAGAGATAGATCCTACAACAATCCATAAAGCAGTCATTCTGCCAGAAAAAAATCCGCCGCCGCGATGGTCATTCAATCCTTTATATTTGATATATGCGGGATAATCGGCGTGAGAAGGCCGAGGAATAACTCGAAGATTATCATAATCCCCACTTAGGGTATTAACATTATCAATTTCTATTGTCAGCGGACCGCCAGTTGTTCTTCCATCCTTATAGCCGGATGTGAATCGATAATTATCGGGTTCTACCCTGGTAGTGCTAATTTTTTTTACTGGTCTTCTCTTTTCAAGATTAAATTTAAGAAGATTTTCGTCAATCGCAAGCCCAACCGGAAGATTGTCTATTGTAACGCCTATTACAGGAGCATGTGATTCTCCAAAAAAAGTGATTTTGATATTATTACCAATGGTGTTCATATCAACACCTCCTGAATATTCTTTTTAACAATCTCAGCCTTTCCAATCTCATTAACCGTAATTAAATTGATGGAATCTCGAGTGCTCTTTTTATCATTTATTATGTATGAAATCAAGTCTTTATCGGTAGCGTCATCCTTAATTGGAAGATTATACTTAGTTAGAACCTTTATAAGCGGGCCTTTAACTCCATCAAAATTAGATACTTTTAACATTCCCAACGCAACAGATTCTCCATGAAGATATTTTTCATAATTATATAAAGCTTCATATGCATGGCCATAAGTGTGACCAAAATTTAGCTTCTGTCTAATGCCGGTATCGAATTCGTCGTTCTCAATATAATATTTTTTTATTAAAACAGATTCATAAATAAAATGGGTTATATTTGATTTGATATCCGAAAAGAGTATTTCATCAAAAAGAACTTTAGAATGAATCATTCCGTACTTAATCATTTCAGCCATACCATTATTAAATTGTCTTGAATCGAGTGTGTCTAGAGTCGATGGATCGATTATAACTAGTGAAGGGGGATATATTGATCCAATTGAATTCTTGGCATTAACGGTATTAATAGCAACTTTTCCGCCGACAGATGAATCTATTTGAGCGAGCAAAGTAGTAGGTATTTGAATATAATCAATACCGCGCAAGTAAACCGACGCTACATATCCCGCAAGGTCTCCTGTTACGCCACCACCTAAGGCGACGATACAAGCGTCTCTTTTAATATTATTTTTTTGAAGTGTTAAAATAATTGATTCAAATTGTGATAACGATTTTGAATTCTCCCCGGCGGGGAAGGTAATAACAAGATTTTTTGGAAGAGCGGATTGAACTTTCTTGATATATTGAACAGGAATTTGGTTGTCAGAAACGATAACATAAAATCTGTCCGTGTCCAAAAAATCGTTTAGATTATCCAAAAGATGGTTATCAATATAGACTTTATACTCTTTGAGTTTTGATTTTATGTTTATGGTTTTCATTTTATCTCCTATCTGTATTCTATTATAGCACCAAGAGATTGCAAATCTTTATAGAAATTAGGATATGACTTGTTAATAGATTCGGCATTATTTATAGTTACTTTCTCATTTGCGACAGTAGCACCAATTGCAATCATCATAGCAATTCGATGATCGTTGAAAGAATCAAATTCGTTACCAGATAAATATGGTGATCCATTGATTGTTAAACTATCGTCTTCAATTACAACTTTCACACCAAAAGACTTCAATGTTTCGTATGTGGTTTTTAACCGATCGGATTCTTTCATAGTGAGTCTTTTTGCATTTACAATTTTCGATTCTCCTTCTGAACAAGCGGCTAACAATCCAATAATCGGTGCTATATCAGGACACTGACTAACATCAATCACGCTAGAATGTGTTTTAGATTTTTTTATCAAAATGCTATCGTCAAAATAGGAAATTCGGCCGCCCATTTGTGAAATAATGTTTAAAATTCTTCGGTCTGGCTGTAAAGACAGGTGATTAATTTGATGTATAACCAAATCGGCGTTCACGATTCCTAAAACTGCATAAAATGCTAATTGAGAGAAATCGGATTCGACTGTGTAATCATTAGCAATATAAGTTTGATTTCCTGGAATGAGAAATAGATTATTGTCTTTAATAATTTTGATTCCGAATGCTTTGAGAACATCAATGGTAATATCCACGTATTCTGAGGATTCGAAATTACCGACAACTTCAATCGTCGAATCTGCATTTAACAACGGTAATTTGAACATCAATCCCGATATGAATTGTGAGCTAATATCACCTTTAATAACGTAGTTTCCAGGCGTTAAAGAGCCTTTTGTTTTAATGAAATTATCATCCTGATAAAATGTAAAACCATGTCTTTTAAATATTTCATCATAAATGTCCATTGGTCTTTTAATAAGACTGGATTTTCCCTTAAATAAGGCAAAATCATCATTGCTTAGTAATGGAATTAGAAAGCGAATTGTGGAACCGGATTCCTTACAATCTACCTCGACTTTGGAGTGTTCCAAGTTGAGATGTCTAGCGTCTACTTCCACATAGGATTCGTAGTTAATGAATCTTACGCCTAAAGAGGTAAAAGCATCCATGGTTGCGAGGATATCATCAGAATAAATGACGTTATGAATTTTACACAAGCCTCTCGACATACACGCAGAAATAATAGCCCGATGTAAAATTGATTTTGAAGGAGGAGGTGTTATGCTTCCGGAAATTGTTGATGGATATATATCAACGATCATGTGTTTTTCCCTCCTCTATTGACTGCCTTATTTGTGTGGATGATTGCATTAAATTCATTAGATTTTCTTTATCGTTCATTAATAAAGCATGCTGAATATGGTCTAATTGAACTCTGAAGTGGTTGATTTGTTCTAACAAGGCATCCCTATTATATAAAAACAACTCGGACCAAAGAGTGTCATTTATCATAGATATTCTAGTTAAATCTCTATATGAATCACCTATAAATCTGGATGTGTCTAGATTTGTAGAAAGCGCGTTAACTAGCGATATACTCAAAACGTGAGTAAGTTGTGAAGTATAAGCAATTATATCATCATGCTCTTTTGGCGATACATATGAAATGTTATTAAAACCCATTTCCTTCGCAAGTTTTTCAGCAAGTTTTAATGTAGTCTCGTTATTATTTTTTGTAGGGGTGATTACATAGTTTCCCTTTGAAAAAATATCTTTGTCAGAGAACCATACACCAGATTTTTCTCTGCCTGCCACAGGATGAGAATAGACCATTTCAAATTCTAGCTCACCAAGCTGTTCCACGCTTGATATTATATGCTGTTTGATTCCTGAAATTTCTATAATAACGCTATTTTTAGGGATAAAAACCTTGTTTTCAAAAATAAAATTTATTAGAGAATTAGGATATAGACATAGGTATATGACCTCATTTTCCTGAAGAAAAAGATGTAAATTAGTATATGCTTTATGTATTATTTGGTTTTTAAGAGCATATGATAACGATTCATTTGAAATGTCATACGCCGAGATATTATGCTTTGTATTAAGGGCTTTAGCAATCGTCCCACCGATCAAACCAAGGCCAACAATTCCTATTTTCATAAGAACACCTCTTTTTATGTTTATATATTGTATCACAAAATAATATTTTTTGTTAATATTACTATTTTTTGATATATTATATTCTAATATATGAAAAGGCAACTTTTTTGATTGTCTCATTTGTGATATAATTGTCCTTGGACAGGTGATAATTATGTATAAAGAAATAGGCGTATTTGAATATGGAAATGTAGTACTTGAAAAGTTGATCCCGGGACTTTTTTTAACAACAAAAAAGGGAGATATAATCAATACAATGATTATTGGTTGGGGTGGTATAAATATCGTATGGGGCCGTCCCGTTTTTATGGTATTGGTCAGAGACTCAAGGGCAACTTATGACTTAATTGAATCAAGCGGAGAGTTCACGGTCAGCGTTCCGATGGGAGACAATCTTCAAGGAGCAATAAAAATCTGTGGAACAAAATCGCTTAGGGAAATTAACAAATTTGATTATTGTAATTTGACGCCGGTTATTGGCAGGACAATAGACACCCCTATAATTGGCGAGGCCAAAATACATTATGAATGCAAAGTTATATACAAACAAACTTTGGATCAAGATAAAGTCCCTGGAGCTGTTAAAACCAAATATTACAATGAAGCTTCTTCTAACAACGCAAACCATACAGTTTATTTTGGAGAAATTCTTGATCAATATATTTTTGAAAAGGATAAATAATTATGGCAAAAATACTAGATGGTAAAGAATTAGCTTCAAAAATAAGAGAAGACATTCGCGTGGCAACAAAAGAACTAATCGAAGAATTTAATAAGATTCCGCATTTAGCGGTTGTTCTTGTTGGTGATAACCCAGCAAGTAAATATTATGTAAGTTCAAAAGAAAAAGCTTGCATAAAAGCGGGGATTAAATCCACCGTTATTAAAAGAACTGAAGACATATCTGAAAACGAATTAATAGACATAATAAACGAATTGAATAACGATGACTCCGTACATGGAATTCTTTTACAGTTACCAATTCCAAAACACATCAACGAGGATCGAGTTATTAATTTAATTGATCCGAGAAAAGACGTTGATGGATTTTGTAATGAAAATATAGCAAAATTGAATAAGGGACAAGAATCTATGGTTCCTTGCACGCCGTTAGGGATTACAAGAATACTTGACGAATATGACATCGATGCATTTGGTAAACATTGTGTCATCATAGGAAGAAGCCAGATAGTAGGTAAACCGATGGCGGCTTTAATGTTAAAAAGAAATGCCACCGTTACAATATGCCATTCAAAAACACAAGATATAAAATCCATATCAAAACAAGCCGACATTTTAATTGTTGCTATAGGCAGAGCTAATATGGTTGATTCCTCATATATTAAACCAGGAGCCGTTGTAATCGACGTTGGAATCAATAGAGTAGATGATACCTTAAGAGGAGATGTGGATTACGAAGATGCAAAGAAGATTGCCGGGTATATCACACCCGTTCCGGGAGGGGTTGGACCAATGACAATCACGTGTCTTCTAGAAAACACCCTTATTTGTTATAGAAACATTGAAGGAGGAAAAAGATGATAGATCGTTATTCTCGTTCAATCATGAAAGATATTTGGTCTGACAAGTCAAGGTTTGATGCTTTTATGCAAATTGAGTTGCTAAATATCGAAGCCTTGAATAAATTAGGCATAGTTAGTTCAAAGGATTTAAAATCAATTGAAGAAAACGCAAAATATGACATTAAGAAAATCTATGAACTGGAAAAAGAATACAAACATGACGTGATTGCTTTTACAAGAGCCTTATCCTTATCTTTAGGTGAGGAAAAACGCTACATACATTATGGATTGACTTCTACTGATGTTGTAGATACCGCCATGGGGGTTTTGATAAAAAGAGCCAATGAAGTGATAAAACAAGACGTTTTTGCATTTTTAGATGTTTTGAAAGCCATGGCAATGAAATATAAAGATACTTTCTGCATTGGCAGAACTCATGGCATTCATGCAGATATAACCGTTTTTGGATTGAAGTTTGTTTTATATTATGATGAATTAAGACGCAACTATAAAAGGTTTTTAGAAGCTGCTTCAGAAATTGAAGTTGGTAAAATCAGCGGAGCGGTTGGCAACTATGCTTTCACAAATCCAGAAGTCGAAGAATACATCTGTTACAATTTAGGTTTATCTACAGTAAATATTTCCACGCAAACCTTGCAAAGAGATCGGCACGCAAATTACATTAGTTCTTTAGTGTTGTTAGCTTCCACTCTAGAAAAGTTAGCGTTTGAAGTCAGAAACCTTCAAAGAACGGAAGTCAACGAAGTCAGAGAACCTTTTTCCAAAAATCAAAAAGGTTCTTCAGCCATGCCACACAAAATGAATCCCATCGTAAGTGAAAACATTTGTGGCATCGCAAGAGTTTTAAGGGGATATTTGACTCCGGCTTTTGAAAATATAGCTTTATGGCACGAAAGAGACATATCGCATTCTTCAGTTGAGAGAATAATTATTCCTGATGCAACAACACTGATTGATTATATGTTCAATAGATATTTGGATGTAATAAAAAATCTTGTTGTTTATCCCGAAAACATGAAAAAGAATATCTACCTCACCAACGGAGTGATATTCTCACAAAGAATTCTTACAGCAATGGTTGATAAAGGGATGTCCAGAGAAGAATCCTATGATATAATTCAGCCGTTGGCTAATTATTGTTATGAAGAAAACAAAGATTTTATGGAAATAATCAAAAACGATTATAATATGAAAGCTATTTTCAATGAAACTGAATTAACTGAATTATTTGATTTGAATTACTACAAGCGAAACATCCAAATTATCTACGATAGGGTATTTGCTGACAAGAGATAGGAGAAAGATGAAAAAACTTGGTAAACTACTTCTATACACATCGTTAGCCTTCATGGTATATGTAGGCTTTTTTGGATTTATAGTTTCAGCTGATTCTGATAAAACAGCATTAACAACAGCTTATAACGAAGTTCAAGCAATAATAACCTTGCAAGATACCACGCCTTTGGATCCTTATTATGAAGAGGCGTCATATCAAGCGTTTTCTGATGCAATAACGGCTTTGGGCGGAACCGCGGGTATTCAAGCAATGATTGATGATCCATTGGCGACACAATTAGATGTTGACAATATGACTAGTGACATAAATACGGCTATTGCCGGATTAATTACAAGTGATACATATAATTCTACACATGCTAATTTTTTCATTGCAAAAGCAATAGATATGGATTTATATACTTCTGATTCTCAAACGCTTTATAATAGCGAAATGGACAGAATAGAGGCAATACTTGATAACCCAACTGCCGGGGACCAGGCGATAGCTGATTTGAATGATGATATTGATCTTGCGGCGGACTTATTAGTATTAAGGGGAGACAAAACCACTCTTTTGGATATCAAGAATCAAGTTGAAACAATATACATCGGTGATGGCTCCGGTTATATTCCAAGTTCATTTATAGCATTTCAAGATTCGTATGAAGACATAGATAATGTATTAATGGTTGATATTGGCATGACTTTGCAACAATTAATTGACGATATTGATGCGATTGTTGAAGAAATTTCGATTGCAGAAGACAGATTAAACGAAGTATTGGCAGTATTGATAGACGCGCCAGACAAAACCACTTTGATTAACGATTATGCCGATGCGATGTCGATAAACTGGATTTTATATACTTCTGCATCATCTTTCGAATTTGCTCAAGGATTATCCAATATATCAGCAATTATAAATGATGTCGAAGCGACACAAAGCGAAGTTAATCAAGCGTTGATTGATTTAGCTGCGTTGTATGACGTTTTGATTCTTAAAGCCGACTTAACCGCGTTGGAAGCGGCTTATGACGCGGCCATAGCTCTCGATTTGACAATATATACACCAGATTCTGCTACAGAATATTTGGACGAATTGGAAAGAATAAATGAAATTATATCAGCCAATGACTCAACACAGGAAGAAGCCGACCAAGCATTGATTGATCTAGGATTATCGGTAAATTTGTTAATATTGAAAGCCGATAGAAGCGAGTTGTTGATTTTGAATCAACTAGTAATTAAAGCTTACTATGAAAATAAGATATTATATACCGATTCTTCATATTTACAATTTACCACAGCTGTAAATGCCTATGGATCTTATCTTTATGTAAATTCGGTGATAGCAAACGATAATGTATCTCAAAGCACAGTAGATAACCTTGCATCAATATTAAGTGATGCATTAGGGCTTCTAGATTTATTGATTGATAATACCGAATTGCTTTTGGTACACATGAATTATAGCAATCTGGATTTATCTGAATATACACAAAACTCTCAAGACTTATACAACGCGGAATTAGACAGATTATATGCAATCATAACCGGAAAAGAATTAAATGCCGACGCTGCCCTTCAAGTTTTAATTGATTTTCAAACAATTCCAGACTTGTTGGTTCTTCTTCCAGACTTCAGCGAATTGATAGTCCTCTATGATTCCTCGAATATTTATCGTAATGAAGATTATTCAATTTCGTCTTATGGCGCTCTGGAAACAGCAAAAGCAAATGCTATGTCAGTTATCGAAAACAATAATGCCGACGAAGACATGGTAGCTCAGGCTGTAGCGTTATTGGAAGATGCCATTACCAATTTGAGTCGAAAGGCTGAAACTATTTATATTTTCGAGGAACAAACCTTAGATGTAAATCAATACGTAACTTTGGGGCAAGCAACAGTTATTAGATATTATACGGATGATGCCTCAATTCTAGGTGTAGATAATCAAGGAGTAATTACCGGTATTGCTTTTGGGAAAACCAAAGTATATATAGAATTAAGTAATGGATATATCGAGATACTTGATATTCATGTCAAGGCCAAAGTAAACACTACGGTTTATGTATTGGCGTTCACTCTGCCAGTTACAAGTGTTGGAATTGGCGCAGCAATGATTTACATTAGAAAAGATACTTGGGTTCAATTGTGGAAGATTATCTCGAGCATATTTAAGAAAAAATAAGGAAGGGGAACTATTATGACAACCAAAAGAAGATTATACAGAGATTTGGAAAACAAACAAATAGCAGGAGTTTGCGCCGGGCTATCGGATTATTTTGATATTGACGTGACGCTGATTCGAGTTATCTGGATCATATTCTTGCTTTGTGGCGGCGGCGGACTAATAGCTTATATCATCATGGCCATTGTTGTCGAACCAAAAGCGGTTGTTTTGGCAAGAGAAGCCAAAAAAGAGGAAGATAACAAGACCGTAGAACAAGACGATGACCCATTTGCAAAATATGATAAATAAATACGATGATTGTTTCAAATAAAGCCATCTTTTGAATGGCTTTTTTGTTTATTTTATTTTGAATCAAGAATGGAATACAAATTAAAATATAATAAAAAGAATATTAAAATCATTCATATTAATTGGAAATTTTCTAAACAAAAAAAGTTAGATTTTTTTATAAACCCATTTGCTTGATTTCAATAGTTTTTTCAAATCAACCATAGTATAATATTTTTGAAGGAGGTATTGAAATGGAAGAATACAAGTTGCACAAGAACATTTTATGCATTGACTTAAAAAGCTTCTATGCTTCTGTCGAATGCGCAATATCAGGCTTAGACCCATTCAAGACTCCTTTAGTTGTGGCTGATAAGGAAAGAGGCGGAGGATCCATAGTTTTAGCGGTTTCTCCATATCTAAAACAATTTGGAGTACCTAATAGATGTCGTATTTATGAACTGCCGAAAACGATTGACATCATATATAGAAAGCCTAAGATGGAAAGGTATTTAGAGTACTCCACAAAGATAGTTGAGATTTATTTGCGCTTTGTTTCTGAAGACGACATCTACGTTTATTCAGTGGACGAAGTGTTTATCGACTTTACCGAGTATTTAAAATATTACAAAATGACAGATTACGAATTTGCAAAAAAAATTCTAAAAACCGTGTATGATGAAACAAAGATTTATGCTACATGTGGAATTGGTCCAAACATGCTTATGGCCAAACTAGCGCTAGACATAGAATCGAAACACTCTCCCGACTTTATTGCCAAGTGGAATTACGAAGATATACCTACAAAATTATGGCCTACTACCCCGCTTTCAAAGATGTGGGGCATTGGTCGAAACATGGAACGAAGTTTAAACAGTTTGGGTCTATATAAAGTTGGAGACATTGCAAAATATGATGTAAAAAAACTTCAAAAAAAATTTGGAATCATCGGCGAGGAATTATATTATCACACTCATGGAATAGACATGAGTTTGATCCAAGAGAAAATGCATATCAAACCGACCAGCAAAAGTTATGGAATAGGACAAACTCTTTTTCATGATTATTACAAACCGGACATATATCAAATAATTAGAGAAATGGTTGATGACGTTTGCAGAAGACTTAGAATAGGAAAGAAACTTGCCGGCACCGTCCATTTTGGATTAGCTTATAGCAAAGATGTTGGGGGTGGGTTTGGTCGTCAGATGAAACTCGAAAGTCCAACCCAAAATGAATCTCACGTTTATAAAGCCTGTTTATCTTTGATGGATAAGTTTTATGACAACTCGCCAATAAGAGTGGTTAGGATTGCCGTAACCAATTTTGTTGATAAAAAAGGATATCAAACCAATCTTTTTGAAGATGTAAATGAAGTCTTGAAAGAACAAGCCGTTTTCGCCGCGATGGATGAGATAAAAGAAAAATATGGCAAAAACATTGTAAACAGAGCGTCTAGCGAATTAAAATCATCCACAATTAAAGCGCGCAACGATATGATAGGCGGACATCATGCTTAATGCATATCAAGACCGCGGAATAATAAAATGGGCGGCGTTCGATGCGTTGAACGGATTCAATTCAATGCTTAAGGAAATGAAATACAGACTTAGCAAAGCCGAAAAGCCAATTTTAAGCGATGACGATTTCAATACCTTAGACTTAACTTTGCAAAAAGCCATTTCTCAGAACCTTGAGGTTGCCATTGCATATTATGAAGACGGATATTCAAAAACAACTTTTGGTAGAATAAAGAAGTTAGACTATGATTATCATATAATAGTTATGACCACAAGAGAAAAAATAGTTGCCGGCGACGTGCTATCAATAGAAATAATCTGAAAATCGGATTTTTGTGGTAAAATATAAACACTGACATAACAATTTACATAAAGCAAATAAGTTAGGAGAAATATGTAATGATTATAGAAAAAGCTTATGCCAAAGTAAATTTGTTCATAAACGTGATTGGGACCAGAAGAGACGGTTATCACGATTTAGAAATGATCAATGCAAAAATAGATTTGTATGACACTATAAAAATAGAGGAAATAGATTCTCCCGGAATTGTAATCATCAGATCCAACGATCTGTTTTTATCAAATCAAAATAATATTGTCATTGAATCCGCGAGATATGTTTTGAATGAATACGCTCCGGATAAAGGCGTAAGGGTAACTATAGAAAAAGTTATACCTTTTGGAGCGGGATTAGCTGGAAATTCAGTTGATGCAGCGGCTATAATTAGAGGAATTAATCGTATTTTCGACCTCAAGTTATCTATAAGACAAATGCAAGAGATTGGAGTAAAATTTGGAGCGGATATTCCATATTGCTTGATTGATATTCCAGCTATTGTTGAAGGGATTGGAGACATCGTTACCCCGATAGAATTAAACCTTAAAGGGTATTCAATATTACTTGTGAATCCGCATGAATACATATCTACCGCCGATATCTTCACGCTAGGCGACAGATTTGGATTTGACAATGTTGACGACAAAAAAATACGTAAGTCAATCGCAAAAAATAAACCGGACGAATTTGTTAAAAACATACACAACTCACTCCAAAACTTGGCAATAAACAATAATAAAAAAGTAAAGCACACATTTGAACATATAAAAAATGAACTTGGAGAAGACGGCTTAACTATGACTGGCTCTGGCTCTACATTTATTAAGATAATAAAATCGGACGACGAAAAAGCCGCAGATTTTGTCAGGACCTATAAAGATAAATATTTTACCAATATTTACAATTTTTTATAGAATTTTCGTTCAACCCATTGAAAAGACAAAAATATTCGTGATATAATCACCTAAAGAGGTGGTAGTGTGAATATTACAGAAGTACGCGCAAAGAGAATAGACGGAGACAATCGTTTGGTTGGAATAGCTGCCATTACAATAGACAACTGCTTCGTTGTACATGAATTGCGAATTATTGAGGGGAAGAACGGGCTTTTTGTCGCGATGCCAAGTCGTAAGATGCCGAATGGTGATTACAAAGATGTAGCGCATCCAATTAACAGCGAAACAAGAGCGATGATCGAAAAAGCCGTATTAGATACTTTCAATCAGCTTCCTGAGACGCAATCAGAGGAAGAATAAGCACTGACGCACAAGTTAGTGCTTTTTTATTGTTATTTTTTGTTGTATAATATATATGAAAAAACACATTAGTCAATGAACAGGAAAGGAAACGACAAATTGATTTTTTATTTGTCGTGAGTGGTGGTAAAATGGCAGTTTTTCACGGGTCTAAAGTCAAAATATTCGCATTAAGTGCTAGTATCAAATTAGCTGACGAAATAGCTGATTATATCGGTATACCAATCTCTAAATGTGAAGTGATGCGATTTGCTGACGGAGAAATCAACGTAGATATTC